>JAGCBO010000178.1 GCA_017652125.1 Clostridia bacterium
GAAGCCGCTCAGACCGAAGGTGACGCCGTACATGCCCACGATGGAGGTGACGGTGATCAGCAGCACCTCATGCCAGGCCGCGTCGATCAGCAGCATGTCCGGACTCAGGGCAAAGATGAAGGGGATGATAAAGCCGGCAATTGCCAGGCGGGTGGCGTTCACGCCGGTTTTCATGGGACTGCCTCCGGAGATGGCCGAGCCCGCGTAGGCCGCCAGCGCCACCGGCGGCGTGATATCCGCCACGATGCCGTAATAGAACACGAAGAAGTGCGCCGCGATCATGGGTACGCCCATCTGGATCAGAATCGGAGCGCAGGTGGAGGCCATAATACAGTAGGTCGCGGTGGTGGGAATGCCCATGCCGAGGATGATACAGCAGATCATCGTCAGCAAAAGGCCCAGGAACAGCTTGCCCTGAGAAACCGTCACAATGGCATTGATCACCGTGGACGCCAGCCCCGTCACCGTCAGGCAGCCGCAGATAATGCCCGCGACGCCGCAGGCGACCGCCACGGAAACGCAGCCGCGGCCGCCGTTTTCCAGCGCCTCAAACACATGGACCGGCCGGAACCGCTGGTTATGCGTGCCTTCGCCCGTCTGCAGCGGCTTGCCGTGGCGAATGTTGCGGTGAATATTGCTGATCACGCCCACCACGATGGTCGCCAGAATGGAAATCGCCGCGGAGAACTGCATCGTGAAGGTCTGGGAGCAGACCAGATAGACCAGCACCGCCAGGGGCAGCAGCAGGTAGCTTTCCTTCAGCAGCTCCTTTAGCACCGGAAGCTGCTCCTTGCTCAGGCCCTTCAGGCCCAGCCGCTTCGCTTCCAGATGAACCGAAAGGAACACGCCCAGGAAGTACAGGCAGGCCGGCAGGATCGCCCGGACGATAATATCGGAATAGGGCACGCCCAGATAATCCGCCATCAGGAACGCCGCGGCGCCCATGATCGGCGGCATGATCTGGCCGCCGGTGGAAGCCGCCGCCTCCACCGCGCCGGAAAAGTTTTTATCATAGCCGGTTTTCTTCATCATGGGGATCGTAATGGAACCCGTGGTGACCGTATTGCCCACCGAGGAGCCCGATACCATTCCGCACAGGGCGCTGGAAACAACCGCCACCTTCGCGGGGCCTCCGGCGTAGCGGCCGGTGAGCCCGTTGGCCAGGGCGATGAAGAATTCGGATATGCCGGTCTTCTCCAGGAAGGCTCCGAAGATGATGAACACCACGATATATTTCGAGCACACATTCACAGGAGTGGAGAAGAGGCCGTTTTCATTGTAGAACAGCTCATGGACGATCTTGGCCAGCATCTTGCCGTCCTTGACATACCAGTAGACGGTATAGGCCAGGAACACTCCGGCCACGCAGAGAATCGGCAGGCCCACGCTGCGGCGGCACAGCTCGCAGAGCACCAGCAGCCCGACAATGCCCGCGGTGAGATAAACCGGATCCTGCAGCTTGGCCTTCAGGCCGGTGTTCAGCAGCGTATGCGCGTTGAAGGTGAAGTAAAAGAAGGCGGCGGCTCCGGCCAGCATCAGCAGGAGATCATACCAGGGCATATGATTGACCCGGACATGCCCCTTGCGGGCCGGATAGGTCAGATAGCCCATGATGACGACCAGGCCCATGAAGGAGCTGAGCCGCACCTGCTCCAGGAAATTCGCAAACAGCGTGACATAAATGCAGTACAGGGAGAACGCGGCCAGCACCACGCCGACGACGATCTTCGGCGCGCCTTCCCAGACCCGGGTATTGCTTTCCCGGTCATATTTCCGCATGATCGCGTCCACATTGGCCGCGGTATTCTCCTTTTCCCCGGCCGCCGGTTCCTGCGGCAGGGTCGGTTTATTGTCTTTCTTACTCACAGATGAACTCCCCTCAGATCCGTTCCGGGTATATTTGTTTCCGGCATTTTCTCCGTATTCTCACAGAAGGAAAAAGAATCCGCCTTTACAGATGAAAGGCGGATTCCTGAATCAGCGGTTACTGCGCAGCGGTCTCCACCGTGATGCCCTGCTCGGCGAAATACTTCGCGGCGCCGGGATGATAGGGCAGGCCGCAGGTGGAAGCGTAAGCCAGATCCAGCTCCGCGCCCTTGGCATGCGCTTCGGTGATGGCGTCCTTCCCCTCGAAGATCGTCTTCACGATGGTGTAGGCCTGATCATCCGTCACCTGGCCGTTGGCGATGATCGTCGCCTTCACGCCGACGGTGACCACATCCTCCGCCTGGCTGGAATAGGTGCCGGCGGGGATCAGGCTGCGGGTATAAGCGGAGGAAATCTCCTGCAGCTTCGCCACGTGCTCGTCATCCAGAGAGACCAGATAGGTTTCCTTGCTGGTGGCCAGATCCGTCACGGCGGGGGTCGGCGCGCCGGCCACGACGAAGGCGGCGTCGATCTTTCCATCCTTCAGGGCTTCCGCGGAATCAGCGAAGGACAGGTACTGGGGGTTGATGTCCGCTTCCGTCAGGTCATAGGCGGCCAGGAAATCCATCGCGTTAAAATACACGCCGGAGCCGGAGGAACCGATGGACACATTGCGGCCCTTCAGATCCGCCACGCTCTTGATTTCGGGATTGCAGGTCACCAGCTGCACGGTTTCGGTATACAGTGCGGCGATCGCGGTAAAGCTCTTGACGGGCTTGCCTTCATAGCGCTCGAAGCGGATGCCGTTAAAGGCATAGTTGGCCACGTCGTTCTGCACGAAGCCCAGCTGCGCGTCCTCAATATCCAGGGCGTCGATATTGTCGGCGGAGCCGGTTCCGGCCACGGCGGTCACCGTCACATCGGTATTATTGGTCACATAATTGGCCAGCACGGTACCGAAGGCATAGTAGGTACCGGCCGTTCCGCCGGTGGTAAAGGTCAGGGAATCGGCCAGCGCGGCCACGGAACAGAGCACCAGCATTACGCTCAGCAGCAGGGCAATCCATTTTTTCATCTTCATTCTTCCTCCCATCTCATCAATCAGAAAAATCTGTTGCATTTATCATACAACAGATTTGGCTTTTCATGTGTTTTTTTCGTGTTTTGCCTGTCAGGTTCTGATTTCCGGCAGGATTCCCTTCATCCGCCAGTCTCCGCTCCAGCGGGTCAGCGGCGCGGGGCTGCCCGGCAGGATCCGGCCGGCTTTTTCCTCCCCGACCGAGGCGGCCGGTGCGGACGTGCACATCACGCAGGCTTCCTCCGGAGCAATATGCCAGCGATGAATCAGGTTTTCCATCGCCTGCGGCATCGTCAGCACGGAGCCGGCCAGCGTGCCGTCCGCCAGGCGGGCCTCCCCCTGTTTCACCAGCACCTTCTGTCCGCCCAGCGAATAGCTGCCGTCCGGCATTCCCGCCGCCTCCATGGCGTCGGTGATCGCGGCGATCCGGTCCGCCCCCTTGCACCGCAGCGCCAGGCGGATGATATCCGGATGCAGATGAACGCCGTCGCAGATCAGCTCACAGACCAGCCGGTCATCGGTCAGCGCCGCCCCGGGAACCCCGGGAGCGCGGTGATTCAGCGGGCTCTGGGCATTGAAGGTATGGGTGACATGATCCGCCCCCCACTCCGCCGCCCGGTGCACGGTTTCCGCGTCCGCCGCGGAATGGCCGACGGATATATGGATTCCCGCGGCCGCCGCGCGGCGGATCAGCGCCTCGCTGCCCGGCAGCTCCGGCGCCAGGGTGATCAGCCGGACGATCTCCGTTCCGCCGGTCATCTCCTCCAGGCAGGCCCAGTCCGGATTCCGGAAGCATTCCTTTCGCTGAGCTCCGGCCTTATCCGGATTCAGGAAGGGCGCTTCCAGATGGGCGCCCAGCACCCGGGCGCCCCAGGGCTCCGGCCGCGTCCGCACCGCCCGGATCCCTTCCGCCGCCCGCCGGGTTTCCTCCGGACCGGCGCTCATGGTGGTCGGGCAGAAGGCCGCCACGCCCAGGCGGTACAGCCCCCGGCTCATCCGGCGGACCGCTTCCTCCCCCCGCATGGCATCCTCTCCCTGATAGCCGTGAATATGCACATCCACAAACCCGGGCAGCAGATAATCCCCTTCCAGATCCAGGATCTGCTCCCCCGGAAGGGCGGTCAGCCCCTCCCCGGTTTCCGAAACCCGATTCTCCGTCATCCGGACCTGCACGCCGGTGCGGAAACGCCCGTCCATCCAGGCCCTGGCATTCATAATGATCATGCGTGATTCCCCCCGCCCGTCAGAATGGTTTTCAGTTCCTCCGCCAGCAGCCGCCCCGCCTTCCGGTTCCACTCGGCGTTCGGATGCTGCCGGGCTCCGTAATCCTCCGGTCCGTAATCCGGGAAGGCAAAGGTTGTAAGGCCGGTCATTCCTTCCGCCCTCGCGCGGGCCGCCGCTTCCTCCGCCAGCTCCGGATGATGCCCGGTATCCGGAAGAATCCAGACGATTTTCGCCCGCGGATTGGCGGCGCGCACCTTTCGCAGCAGGGTCAGGCAGCCCTCCAGGATCCGCGGCCGGTCCTCTTCCAGGCCGCCCGTCTGAAACACGCCGCCGCAGTCATTGGTCAGCAGGCGGA
The DNA here is from genome assembly GCA_017652125.1 of Clostridia bacterium. Taxonomy (GTDB): domain Bacteria; phylum Bacillota; class Clostridia; order Christensenellales; family Aristaeellaceae; genus Aristaeella. Next base: position 4,524 of record JAGCBO010000178.1, read on the forward strand.
TGCAGACCGCGTCCGGCTGCCAGGAGGCAAAATCGCAGGGCTTCCGGCAGCCCCGGCTTTCGGCGGCCGGGCCGTGGAGCACGCCCACATTCAGCTCATATCCGTCCGTCATATTTCCGGCCGGATCGTGCTCCCAGTTCCAGACCACCCCGTAGCCGCTCTGGGAAAGCAGGCGGCACTCGGCATGAAGCAGCTCGCAGGCGGTCCAGGCATAGCCCGCCCGGGCGGAAAACCAGGGCGTCACCCATTCCTCATTATCCTTCGCCGCCAGCACCCCCTCCCCGCTGGTCAGGGAATCCCCGATGAACTCAATGCGGTAATCGGGCTCCGGCAGCGGCAGCAGCTCCCCTTCCAGCCGCAGCGCGTGAAGCAGAACCGTGGCCTCCGGAGCGGCCGGCATGCACTGAGTCTCCTTGATCAGGGTCACGCGGCGGGATTTATCCGCTTCCAGCCCCAGCAGCAGCGGATAGAAGCGGCGCCCCGGCTCCACCGGGAAGCGGGTAATCGGGCATCCGTCCGCCAGCACGATCATCCAGAAAACGGGCGAGACGGCCGGCGCCTCCAGCTCCGCCCAGCAGTCAGAACCCCGGAGGCGGAATTCCACTCCGGTTCCGGTCCAGTCCAGCGCCAGGGGAATCCGGGTCCGGTCCATCCGCCCCAGAATCCGCAGACCCGGCGTGGCCGGCGTAACGGGAAAAACAGTCGTCATCAGGACTCCTTTCCGGCAGAAAAGCGGCAGCCGGGAACACCGGCTGCCGCAGTCGTCCGAATCTTATTTCAGCATGGATTTCTCCCAGCAGTCATAGGGCTTCAGGCCCAGCAGCTCCACCACGGTGGGAGCGACATTGGCCAGGCCGAAGGGACTCTCCGTATCCATCTCATGGCGCTCGTCCGGATCATGAATAATGAAGGGAACGGGATTCAGGCTGTGCGCGGTGCGGACGGAAATCACGCCCTTCTTGTTCTTCTCCAGCATCTGATCGGAGTTGCCGTGATCCGCCGTCACCACCAGGATGCAGCCATGCTCGTCGCAGGCCTTCTGAATCCGGGCCAGCTCCAGATCCACGGATTCCACCGCGATCTCCGTGGCGCAGAGGTTGCCGGTATGGCCCACCATATCGCCGTTGGGGAAGTTGCAGCGGATAAAGCCGTACCGGCCGGACTCAATCGCCGCGATGACCAGATCGGCGATTTCCGTGGCCTTCATCCAGGGGCATTCATCGAAGGAGCGGACATCGGAAGGAACCTCCTGCCAGGTTTCCAGCTCCTCGGAGAACTTTTCGCTGCGGTTGCCGTTCCAGAAATAGGTCACATGGCCGTACTTCTGCGTTTCGGAGCAGGCATACTCATTGATGCCGTTCTCCACGAGCAGCTCCGTCAGGGTGTGGCGGATCTGCGGAGGATTGACCAGATAGGAATGCGGAATATGCAGATCGCCGTCATATTCCAGCATGCCGGCGTACTTCACCCGGGGCACCGCGCCCCGGTCAAAATGGCTGAAGGAAGCATCGCCGTCAAAGGCCATGGAAATTTCCAGCGCCCGGTCTCCCCGGAAGTTGAAGAGGATTACGGAATCCCCGTCCTTCATGGCGCCGACGGGCTGACCGTTCTCCGCGATCACAAAGCCGGGCAGATCCTGGTCAATGATGCCGGGATTCTCCGCGCGGGCGGCCTCGATCGCTTCCCGGGCGGAAGCAAAGGCTTTGCCTTCCCCATGAACATGCAGATTCCATCCCTTTCCACCATGCCCCAGTTCGCCTGATACCGGTCCATGGTCACCACCATGCGGCCGCCGCCGGAAGCAATGCGCCCGTCAAAGGACGCGTCATTCAGCTCGGCCAGCGTGCTTTCCAGCTGATCCACATAGTCCAGCGCGGACGTGGCCGGCACATCGCGCCCGTCCAGCAGAATATGAACCCGGGCTTTGCCGATGCCTTCCTTTTTCGCTTCCTTCAGCATCGCCAGCAGATGGGAAATATTGCTGTGCACATTGCCGTCGGAAAGCAGGCCGATGAAGTGCAGCGCCCCGCCGGAAGCCTTCACGCCGGCGACCAGATCCTTCCAGGTTTCCGAGGTGTAAATCTGGCCGGATTCGATGGACTCATTGACCAGCTTGGCGCCCTGGGAGTAAATCTGCCCGCAGCCCAGCGCGTTGTGGCCCACTTCGCTGTTGCCCATATCGTCATCCGTGGGCAGGCCGACAGCCGTCCCGTGCGCCTTGATAATCCGGAAGGGATCCTTTTCCTTCATGGCATCCAGGGTCGGCGTCGTGGCTTTGGCCACCATATTTCCCAGTTCATTCGGCGTTTCCCCCACGCCGTCCATAACCACCAGTACAACAGGCTTTTTCATATAACCGTGCTTCCTCCTCATCCATACATTGACAAACCCGGCAATCCGCCGCTGTCCCGCCGGGAAAAGGATAGCGCAAACCCCCGCAAAAGTCAATGTACACTGGTTTTTTGCTGTTTCCTCATTGACGGGGGAAAAAACTGAATCTATAATAATTGAAATCTCATTCTAAGGAGGCGGAACCTTATGGCCAAGCTGACGATCGCCGGCGAAACCTGCAAAGGCTGCGGTCTGTGCGCGGATGTTTGTCCCCGTCATCTTCTGGCGCTCAGCAAGGAGATCAATACCAAAGGGTATCATCCGATCGCCATCACTGACCAGGATCAGTGCATCGGCTGTGCTTTCTGCGCCCGGATGTGTCCGGACGCGGTGATTAAAGTGGAAAAATAAAAGGAGGACGCGTATCCATGGGTCAGAAAATGCTCATGAAGGGTAATGAAGCCATCGCTGAAGCCGCTATCCAGGCTGGTTGCCGCTTCTTCTTCGGCTATCCCATTACCCCTCAGAACCAGATTCCCGAGTACATGTCCAAGCGGCTGCCGAAAATCGAGGGCGGCTGTTTCCTGCAGGCGGAAAGCGAAGTCGCCGCCATCAACATGGTCTACGGAGCGGCCGGCGCCGGCGCACGGGTGATGACCTCCTCTTCCAGCCCGGGAATCTCCCTGAAGCAGGAAGGGATTTCCTATATCGTCGGGGCGGAGCTGCCCTGCGTGATCGTCAATATGGTGCGCGGCGGCCCCGGCCTCGGATCCATCCAGCCGGCGCAGTCCGACTATTTCCAGTCCACCCGGGGCGGCGGCCACGGGGATTACCGCATGCTGGTGCTGGCGCCCTCTTCCGTTCAGGAAGCCGTGGAGCTGACCCAGGAGGCCTTTGATCTGGCGGATCTGTACCGGAATCCGGTGCTGGTCATGGGCGACGGCCTGATCGGCCAGATGATGGAGCCTGTCGAAATGCCCGAGCGGAAGCCCCGCACGGATCTGCCGGAGAAAACCTGGGCGGCCACCGGCTGGGAGCCCGGCTGCGGACGGGACCGGGCCATCATCAATTCCCTGTATATCGACCCCGCCGTTCTGGAAAAGCATGTCAACCACCTGTATGAGAAATACGCGGCCATGGAAGCCAATGAGTGCCGCTGGCAGGAGGAAATGACGGAGGACGCGGACTACATCATCGTCGCCTACGGCACCACCGCCCGGATCGCCCGCAGCGCCATGCGCAAGCTGCGGGAAGAGGGCATCCGGGCCGGGCTGATCCGTCCCATCACCCTGTGGCCCTTCCCGGCCGCGCCCATTGCCGCCGCCGCGAAGCATGCCAAAGCCATCCTGACGGTGGAAATGAGCATGGGCCAGATGGTGGAGGATGTACGGCTGGCCGTGGAGGGAGCAGTTCCCGTTCATTTCTTCGGCCGCACCGGCGGGATCGTGCCCACCGTGCGCGAGATCATCACGCAGGTGGAAACCCTGGCGAAAGGAGGTCACTGATCATGGCTGTTGTATATGAGAAAACAAAACTGCTGACCGACAAGCCGCTGCATTACTGCCCCGGCTGTACCCACGGCATCATTCACCGGCTGGTCGCGGAAGCCATTGACGAGCTCGGCATTCAGAACCGGACCATCGGCATCGCGCCGGTAGGCTGCGCGGTCTTTGCCTACGACTATTTCAACTGCGACATGATGGAAGCCGCCCATGGCCGGGCGCCCGCGGTAGCCACCGGCTGCAAGCGGGTCAACCCCGGAAACATCGTCTTCACCTATCAGGGGGACGGGGATCTGGCCTCCATCGGCGCGGCGGAAATCACCCACGCCGCCACCCGCGGCGAGAATATCACCGTGATCTTTGTCAACAACGCGATTTACGGCATGACCGGCGGCCAGATGGCTCCGACCACCCTGCCGGGCCAGGTGACGACCACCTCCCCCTACGGCCGGGATCCGAAGCTCTGCGGATATCCCATCCGGATCAGCGAGATGCTGGCCACGCTGGACGGCCCCGCCTTTATCTCCCGGGTTTCCGTTCACGACGTCAAGCACATTCTGGACGCGAAAAAATCCATTAAGAAAGCCTTTGAGACCCAGCTGGCCGGGAAGGGATTCTCCCTGGTGGAGGTTCTTTCCGCCTGCCCCACCAACTGGGGCATGACGCCGCAGGAATCGCTCAAATGGCTGGAACAGAATATGATTCCCCAGTATCCGCTGGGCATCAAAAAGGAGGTTGAGTAAATCCATGGAAGCTCAATTTCTGATTGCCGGATTCGGCGGGCAGGGCGTGCTGCTGATCGGTCAGCTGCTGGCCAAAGCCGCCATGCACGAAGGAATGAACGTATCCTGGATGCCGTCCTACGGCCCGGAAATGCGCGGGGGCGAAGCCAACTGCGCCGTGGTGATCTCTGACGAGCCCATCGGCTCCCCCCTGGTCACCGAAATTCCCATCGCCGTCATTATGAACAAGCCCAGCATGATCAAGTTTACCCCCGCCATGGAAAAAGGCGGCATCATGCTGTATAACTCCTCCCTCATCGACATTACGCCGGACCGGGACGACATCACCGCCATTCCCGTGGACTGCAACGGCATTGCCGAGTCGCTGGGGAACGCCCGCACCGCCAACATGGTGATGCTCGGAGCCATTCTGCAGAAAACCGGCGTCGTCTCCATCGATTCCGCCATGGAAGCGCTGAAGGCGACCTTCGGCCCGAAGAAGGAGCATCTTCTTCCCATCAACCGGCAGGCCATGGAAAAAGGCGCCGCCGCTGTCGCCGGATAACCGGGAGCGCATTCAAAGAGCCGTGAAGTCCGGACGGAAACGTCCGTTCTCCACGGCTCCTTTTTTTGTGCGCCGGCGTTATTTCAGGAGATCCGCGACGCGGGGACGGCTGCCGGATGTCCTCCCCGAAAAATGATTGATCTCCTTTTCACGGGTATAAACCGCGTCCGGGAAGGAATGGTGGATCAGCACCCTGCTCAGTTCATCCCCGGACTGCAGCGGATTCACGGGTTCCCCGTCCCAGGCGAGCTCCACCATGCCTTCATTCTCCTTCTCCATATATTCCACGGAGACATGCAGGCTTTTCGTTCCGGACTCCCGGAGACGGACAATCTGGGGAAGCACTTCCTCCACCAGAAGGAGAACCTTCCGGAAGAGATTCGGATCCAGCAGCGTCCGGCGGGCAAAGTGCTCCAGTTCATTCACAAAGGAGCCCATATTCCAGTCGTTATCCTCAGCCGCCCAGAAGCAGGTTTTGATCCGGCGGATGAAGAGACGGGTTTTCTCACGCGACGGATGTTCAAAGATTTCCTCCGGCGTCCCTTCCTCATAGATCGTTCCTTCATCCATGTAAAAGATGCGGCTGGAAACCTCTCTGGCAAAGTTCATTTCATGGGTGACAATGAGCATGGTGATTCCCCTGTGAGCCAGATTGCGGATGACGGCCAGCACCTCTCCCACCAGCGTGGGATCCAGCGCCGAGGTGGGTTCATCGAAAAGCAGCACCCGGGGATTCATGGCCAGCGCCCGCACGATGGCCGCGCGCTGCTGCTGCCCGCCGGAGAGCTCCGACGGATACTGGCGCGCCGTCTGCCGCAGCCCCACGCTGTCCAGCAGCCGCATCGCCTCGTTATAGGCTTCCTGACGATTCTGTTTTTTCAGCCGGACCGGCCCCAGCATGATATTTTCCGCAATGGTCAGATGGCTGAAGAGATGAAAGGACTGAAAGACCATTCCCATCCTTTCCCGCAGGCGGTTCAGATCATACCGGGGATCGGTGGTATCCTCCCCCTCAAACCAGATCCGGCCGGACGTGGGAACCTCCATCCGGTTAAGCAGATTCAGAAAGGTGCTTTTCCCGGTACCGGAAGAACCGATGATGGAGATAACCTCCCCCTCCTCCACCGTACAGCTGACATCCTTCAGCGGAATGATCTCCGGGGTGAATTCCTTGCGCAGGTTTTCCACTTTAAGCAGCATCTTCCTTCACCCCCCGGATCCGCCTCTTCTTCTGAGCGGGATCAATTCGTTTTTCCAGCTGTTTCAGCAGGAGCGTCAGCAAACCGGTCACCATGAAATAGATCAGCGCGGTGAAAATCAGCGGGAAAAACGCCTCATAGGTTCTGGAGCGGATCAGATCGGACACCTTGGTCAGATCCTGAACCGAGATATATCCCGCCACGCTGGTAAGCTTGACCGTGGAAATCATCTGACCGATATAGACCGGAAGGCAGTGAATCACCATCTGCGGAAAGACCACATGCCCAAAGGCGGCGAGAGGCCGGAAGCCCAGCGCCCGGGCCGCACGCGTCTGTCCCACGGGCACCGCCTCGATGCCGCTGCGGAAAATTTCGGAGGCGTAGGCGGAGAAATCCAGGCTCAGGCCAAGCACGCAGACCCAGAACGCGGACACATCCGTTTTTCCGAAGATCACATAATACAGAACCAGGAGAAGCACCACGATCGGCGTTCCCTGCAGCACCTTGATATACATTCGGGCAAAGGCGCAGGGGTATGGGTGCCGGCTCATGCGCATGGCACAGATTCCCATTCCCAGGAGGGTTCCGAACAGGATGCTCAGGAACGACAGAAGCAGGGTCACGCCCAGGCCGGACAGAATCATCCGCCAGCGGTCTTCCCGGATAAAATTCTTCTCCAGGCTCTTTCCCAGACTGTCCCAGAAGGCGGTGAACCTGCTGACGCGTCTTGTTTCCGTCACGGGCGCGTCAGCGCCGGCGTACCGGCTTTTCTGAATGACGGCATACACCGGTTCCGTCAGAACCGGATCCGTAAAATACATTTGTTCCGCCGCTTCGCTCTGATACTCCAGTCCGTATCCGAAAAGATCATATTTCCCGGCGCCGAAGCCGGCAATGGCGGCCTGGTTATCCACAAAATCGAAATCCGGCGTATAGCCTGCCCAGGCGCAGAAGCGATACAGCAGCTCAATCACATACCCGCAGGGATTCGAACCGTTCTGATAGCAGACCGGAGCCCAGTCCAGACTGGTCACAATTCTGACCGAACCCTTCGGCTCGCCGGTCATGGGGAAGCTTTCCACACGGTCGGGGGCTGTTTCCGGATTCTCCCATTTCCGGTAGAGATCCTCCAGAAGGTTCTGCTCCCGCAGCTCCGCGAGAAAAGTATTGACTTCATACATCAGTTTTTCCCCGGCGGTTGTTTTCTGCGTACACCAGGAACAGTTCATGCTGCCGACCGGTTCCGGCAGCGGCATCAGGGAAGGATATTCGTCGTAGAGTTCCGGCAGCGAGGATCTTTCCCACAGGAGAAAGTCCGTCTTTCCCTGACTGACCTGGATGCATTCATCCGCCCAGTCATTCACATAGTTGATCGTTGCCCCGGGGAACCGTTTCCGCAGCAGGATATCAAAGGTGCTGCCGGTCACCACGCTGGCCGTCATGTTGTTCAGATCATCAAGCGAGGCAATGATCTGCCGGCCGCCGGAGTCGTCCTCCGGCACGGTATCCCCCAGCATCTGCGGCAGCAGAATAGCCAGAATCATCAGGATGATCAGGACCCATTCCGCCCGACGGACAGATTTTGACATGGGCAGCTTCCTTTCTCTTTTCTTCCTAATTCCATTTCAGCGCGCAAAAAGCCTTCCTTCTGAAAAAAGCTTCAGAAAGAAGGCTTCCTGTATCCCCGCGATCCCGTCCGTGTTCTCCCGGTTTCAGGTTCACTTCCGCGGGCGCAGTGAAATGATTTTCCCCCGTGGAGCATTTTCTTCATCACCCATCAGCCGTCTGATTTCATTCAGTGCCTTCTGATGCCGGATTTTGACGGCTCCGTAACTCAGGCCCATCAGCTCCGCGATCTCCGTCAGCGGTTTTCCGTCATAATAGCGGAGGACCACAATGTCCCTCAGTTCCTCTTCCAGACTCCGCAGCGCCCGGGCGAGCTCCTCCAGCGTTTCCGTCTGCAGCAGATCCTCGTCCAGCTCCGTCAGATCCGGAATTTCTTCGCTGAGCTCCTCCGTCGGACGCTTCCGGCGGTAGGAGTCAATCAGCGTATTCCGGGTAATCGTAAAAATCCAGGTACTTAAAGAACTCTTGGTCCGGTCGTAATCCCCGATCTTCCGGTAGACCTTTTCAAACACGTCCGCCGTCAGATCCTCTGCTTCGGCCCGCCGCCGCACCCGGGCCATAATGTATCCCATGACCTTACCGCTGTACGCGGTGTATATTTTCTCCCGATCCTCTTCGGTGAGAATCATCTGTCTCCGGGCTTGCCGGTATGTTTTTCCACCGTCTTGGCGCCGGTGCCCGCCGCGTTCACCATGAACAGCTCCTCATCGCCCAGTTCGTTCATGGTATACCGGGCATGAACCTCATCGATCACCGCCTGCAGAGCACTGTTGCGCTCGAACCGCTGAAAATCGAACAACCTCATCATCGTTCTTTCCATCTTCAAGCCCCTCCTTTCCCCTCGTGATTCATCAGTTGATACGGCCGATTCGGAAGCATGGCAGCGATCCGCATCTTTTTTTCCGGAAAAAGATTTCCCGGCACGTCATGTGGATTTTGCTTCCGTATCCAGCCGCTGTCGTTCCACCAGTTCGGCAAATTTGCCGCCCTGGGCGATCAGCTCCTCATAGGTTCCGCTCTCGGCAATGTTTCCATCCTCCAGGAGCAGAATCCGGTCGCAGTGCCGGATGGTGCTCAGCCGGTGGGCGATCACGATCCGGGTGCAGTTCAGATGATCCAGCGCTTCACTGACCTTCTGCTGCGTCAGGTTATCGAGGGCGCTGGTCGCCTCGTCAAAGATCAGGATCCTGGGTTTGGGCGCAACCGCCCGGGCGATCATCAGCCGCTGCTTCTGTCCGCCGCTGATGCCTCCCTGGCCTTCCGCGATGATCGTATTCATGCCCATGGGCATCGCCCGGATATCATCCGCGATCCCGGATATTTCCGCCGCATCCCAGGCGTCCGCGAGGGTCAGCTGCGGCGCGGAAATCACGATGTTCTGATAGATATCCCCCTGAATCAGCACGCCGTCCTGCGTGACGGAACCGATGTGCCGCCGCAGGCTCCGAAGATCCAGCGAGTTGATATCTTTTCCGTCATAGTAAACGGCGCCCCGCTCCGGGGTTTCAAAACCCAGCAGCAGCCTGACCAGGGTGGATTTTCCGCAGCCGGTCCGTCCCACGATGGCGACATAGTCGCCGCTCCGGATCTTCAGGCTCAGGTTGTTCAGCACATAGGGCATGGAAGGCTGATAACGGAAGGAAACATTGTTCAGCTCGATGTTTCCCTTCACGTCGGTCAGGATTTCCCGGCCTTCCGAGGATTCCGGCTCCCCTTTCAGAATCGGCTCCGCCATCTCCAGGGTCGGTTTGATCGTGGAAGCGGTCAGCGCAATATCCGCCAGGGCCTGAAAAGCCGCGCTGACCGCGCCGAAGGCGCTGGTAAAGCCGATATATGCGCTGAGAGTCACTCCGGAACTGACCGCCAGATAATACAGAATGATATTGCCAGCCAGGTTCACCGCCAGGCTTAAGGCCGAGCTCAGCTTCAGCAGCATCGCCGGATTATACTGAATCTTGGCGGTGGTCGCGTACATTCTGGCCCAGCGGGAAAACATCCGCTTCTCGGCTCCGGCCAGTTTGATTTTCTGCACCCCGTTGATCATCGCGTAGGTCATACCGTCCAGCTTGGCGTTTTCCTGCATCAGCCTTCGGGTATAGCTGATCTGCCGCAGCGTCGTCACCACCATCAGCAGGGTGGAAGTCATCAGAATGCCAAGAGAGGGAAGCGCCAGCGCCGGTGCAATGCTAAAAATCTGACCCACATACAGAAGGGATGTCAGGCTTGTCAGACCGACCGACAGGATTTTTCCCACGATCATCATGCCCAGCTGGTTCACGGAGGCCAGGCGGCTGCTCAGTTCGCCGGAGGAATACTGGCGGAAAAAGTTCGCCGGCAGATTCAGTACCCGCATCATATTCGCCGCCTGCACGGAGATATCCGTTTTGACCTGCAGCCGGTTCAGCATCAGGGTGCGGGACACGGAGATCAGCGCCGTGGTAATCATGGCGGAGAGAATAAACACAGCCGTGCTGAGCAGCATATCATCCCGGCTGCTCTGATAAATGGGGCCGGTCAGCAGCATATAAATTCTGGGGGTCAGCAGCCCGACCAGGGTAACCATCAGCGTGATCCCCAGCAGAATCAGAATATCCGACAGGCTGAGGGATTTCATCATGAAAAGCAGCAGATCCCGGATGCTCATTTTCTTCTGCGGCAGAGGCCGGTAGAAGCAGACAGCGTCCCGTTCCAGCTCCTTCGCGTTCTTCCGGTTAATCCGGATTTTGTATCCGGTTTCCGGGTCCACGCGGTAATATCCGCCAATCCCGTAAGGCAGCAGCGTCACCAGTTTGCCGGTTTCCTTCACCGTCCCGATCAGGGGGCCGTACGCGTCCTTATACCATCCCTCCGTCAGCGCCACCTGGCGGTACATGATGCCGTAGGGACGCATGCAGTATTCCAGTTTTTCGTTGAAATCCTGCACAGAATCCGGTGCGGTCCTGGGCTTCAGTCTGAAGAATCGGAGCACCGTATCGATCTCTTTCTGATCGTCCGGCTGTCCTTCGGATTGCAGCAGGCTCCCGTTGTCCTGGTCTCCCATAATCGCCTGGGCAATCCGCTCCATGGATTCTTCAAAGTCCTGCTGATCCTGTTTTTTTCTTTCCTGGATCTGATCACCGAACAGTCCCATTTCCGCACCTCCTTTCCGCCGCCGGCCTGCCCGGTCCGGCCTGATTCATTCGCATCTTAATCACTGGAAATCATCCGGGTATAAACCCCGCCCTTCTGATAGAGTTCATCATGCGTGCCCCGTTCCACGACCTTGCCGTGATCCAGCACGATGATTTCATCGCAGTCCCGGATGGTGCTCAGCCGGTGCGCCACCACGATGGTGGTGATACCCCGTTCCCGAACCGCCCGAACCAGATTGCATTCCGTTCTGGCATCCAGCGCGCTGGTTGCCTCGTCCATAATGATAATGGAAGGATCCTGCGCCAGCACGCGGGCAATTTCCATCCGCTGACGCTGTCCGCCGGACAGATCCCTGCCGTTTTCCGACAGACGGGCCTGATAGCCGCCGCTGCGCTGCAGGATATCTTCATGCAGCTGCGCGTCCCGGGCTGCCAGAATCACCTCAAAATCCTGAATGCTCTGGTCCCACATCCGGATATTGTTGGCGATGGTATCCTCGAAAAGAATGATATCCTGATCCACCACGGCGACGGATCCCGTAAACACGCTCTTCGGAATGGTCTGGATCGGACGCCCGTCAAACAGAATCTCGCCGCTCCAGGGGGCATAAAGCCCGCTGATCAGCTTGCTGATGGTGCTCTTTCCGCTGCCGCTCATGCCGACCAGGGCAACGCTGTGCCCCGGCTTCAGGGTCAGATCAAAATGCTCGATCAGCGGGGGAGAAAGCCGCGAATAGCCGAAGGTGATGTCCTTCAGTTCCAGCTCTCCCTTCAGTTTGCCCTCATGCTTCTCTCCCTCCGCGGGATCCGGGGCGAACCGGTTGTCATCCGGATAATTCATCACGTCTTCCAGACGTTCCATCTCTCCGCGCATTTCCTGAATGGAAGCGCCCGCGTTAATCATCTCCGTGGCCGGCGAGATGAAATTCGCCAGATACTGTTTAAACGCGGTTATCATGCCCAGGGTGAAATTGCCGTGCATGGCCAGCCAGACGCCCAGGACCACAATGACCGAATCGGCGATCGTGGACACCAGGGCAGGAATGGCGTTCAGCCAGGTTTCGATTTTCTGAAAGCTGACCTCCTGCGCGTTGACAGCCGCGTGATAGCCGCTCCACTTCTGAAAAAAGCCGATCTCCGCGCCGCTGGCCTTCAGGGTCTCAATCTGACTGATGCCGGCCATTGTGGTAGCCGCCAGGTTGCCGGTGTCCCGCAGCTTGACCCGCATGACCTCCATCCGTTTCCGGCTGATCATCATACTGACCCCCAGATTCAGGATCATGCTGATCACACCGACCAGAGTCAGCAGCAGGCTGTAGCGAACCATGACCACCAGATAGAAAATCATCATGATCGCGTTCAGCACAAGCGGCGACAGGGTATTCACCAGCGTCTCCGCAATCAGGGCGTTGCTGGCCTGCCTTCCCTGAATGTCACCGCTCATCCGCTGGGAGAAAAACACAATCGGCAGCTTCAGCACTTTCCACATATAGGTGCTGTTTCCGACCGCCGCCATTTTTCCGCTCAGGCGCAGATTATAGATTCCCTGGATTCCGACCAGCAGAATCTGCAGGAATCCGATCCCTGCCAGAATGAAGAGAAACGGCATCAGCAGCTCCCGGTTTTCCCCGGACAGCAGGCGGTCCATAAAAAACCGCGTCATTCCCGGCTGTATCAGGCCGAACAGATATCCGAGCAGCGTGACGATTATCGTAAACAGCGCCGCGGTCCGGGTTCCATTCATCCGGGCCCGGATAAAAGACAGAATGCTCCTTCTCCTGCCTCCCGGCTGAAAGGATTCGGACGGCTCAAAGATCATGCATACGCCGGTAAAGCTTCGGTCAAATTCATCCATGGTGACCTTGACTTTTCCCCGGGCCGGGTCATTCAGAACCGCGTATTTGCCCTGGAACCCGTCCAGCACCACAAAATGATTAAAATTCCAGTGAATAATACAGGGAAAGGTTCCCTTTTCCCGAAGCGTCTCCGGTTCGCAGCGGTATCCCTTGGCTGTCAGTCCGTAATTCCGGGCGGTCAGCAGAACGTTTCTGGCATTGCTGCCATCCCGGGAAACGCCGCAGTCATAGCGCACCTGTTCCAGGGGAATCCATCTGTCGTAATACGCCAGAATCATCGCAAGACTGGCCGCGCCGCATTCCAGCGCTTCCATCTGCAGAACGACCGGCACCCGGGCGACTTTTTTCTGCACCGGAGCCTTGATTGACCGTTTCTTCATGCCGCAAGCCCTCTCACACAGCTGTCTCAGTTAAACAGAAGGCTCAGCAGCTGCGATGTTTTATAGCTGATCTGAACATTGTAGGTTCCATCCGGCAGCGGCATCAGAAGCACCGCTTTCGGCAGTCCTTCCGCGTCCGTCGTCATGGAACTGATCGTTCCCGTGATCTCGCCGACCTGGACCATCATTCCGGATGCGACCACTTTCCGGGCGGTTTCATCCCGCAGGACGATCGTCATGGTTCCGTTTTCCATCGTCCCCGTCGCATCGAGCCGGCTGGCGATTACCATCTGGGAAGTCCACCAGAAACCGGAAACCAGCAGCACCAGGATCGCTGCCAGCAGCACCCACACCAGCGGCGTCGTCACCTTCAGATACTGATCCAGCTGATCCGGGGACTGAATCCGTTCCAGACTCGATTTGCGGTAGATTTCCTGTCGCTGTTCCATTTCTTTTCCTCTTCCCCGCCGGCATCCCTGAACTTATTCAGAAGGCCGCCGGCCTTTTTCTTGTACGGAGGCGCCCGCCCCGCGCCGTTCCGGTTATTTCATTTACGCATCCTCCGGAACGGCGCCGGCTCCGCACCGCTCCGGTCCTCCTGCCCGCACAGCTTCCGGGATAGTACAAATGTGTTCTAAAAAACACATATCTGACCTGTTCCCATTACAATGATTCCTCCGATGGCTGACCCCTCCGAAAAAACGGCTGTACGAAACCGGCGGCAGTCAGCCTGAAAAATGAAGCGGTGCAAGGAGGCATTCCCCCATGTCATCAAAAGACTACATTCATATCATGCGCGAACTGCGGGAGGACTCGGATCTGACCCAGCAGCAGATGGCCGAGGTGCTCGGAACCAGTCAGACCATGTATTCCCGCTACGAGCGCGGGATCAACGAGCTGCCGATCCACCACGCCATCACCCTGTGCGAACACTTTAACGTCAGCCTGGATTACTTTACCGGCCGGACAAAGAAGAAAGAGCCGTAAGCCGCCTTTCCGTCAGAGGATCTGCTCCGCCTGAGCGGAGGCCTCCACCTGTTCCGCCACCGGAACATCGGGATAATCCGTGGTCACCGGCATGGGCAGGGACTGCATATAGGCATGCATGGCTTCCGCCACCCGCTTGCTGTTGGCCACCGCTTCCACCACCGTCCGGGCGCCGCTGGCCGCATCCCCCGCGGCAAAAACGCCCGGCCGGCTGGTATGCCCGTCCTCATCCACGGTCAGAAGCCCGCTCCGGACCGTGTCGATCCCCTTCGTCGTGGTCACCAGGTTGCTTTCCGCCCCCTGGCTGACCGCGATAATGACGCCGGTGCAGGGATACAGCTTTTCCGTTCCCGGAACGGGAACGACGCGCCCGTCCTCTTCCACCCGGCTGTCCGCCAGGATCACCCCGTCCTCCCGGATTTCCAGGGTGCATTTGTTCAGGATGAAACCCACGCCCTCCAGCTTCGCGTAGCTGCTCTCATACTGGCTGGCCGTCAGCGTGTCCGTCAGATTCACGCAGGACACAAACCGGGCGCCGTGACGGATCGCCGTCCGGGCGCAGTCCATGGCGCTGTTCCCCGTTCCGATCACGATGATCCGCTCTCCCAGCCGGAATGCCGCCGGGCTGGCCAGATAGTTAATCGCGTAGGTCACATGCCCCAGGCTTTCGCCGCGGACATTCAGCTTGCGGGGCTTCCAGAGACCCGCGCCGACAAACACGCTCTGAAACCCGTCCCGGAAAAGATCATCGATGGTGACGGCGCTGCCGATATAGGTATTGGGCCGGAAACGGATCCCCTTCAGCTCCAGATGCCGGTAGGCCATATCGTCCAGCACCGCATCCGGCAGCCGGAACTCCGGAATCCCGTAGCGCAGCACGCCGCCGATTTTATCCCGGCTGTCAAAAATCGTCACCTGATAGCCATACCGGGCCAGAATAATCGCGATCGTCAGGCCGGCAGGCCCCGCCCCGATAATGGCAGCCTTCCGGCCGTTGGATTCGGCGGGCCCCTTCACCATCTGATTCGCGTAAGTGGAGGAAATATAGCTCTCAATAATGGAAAAATGCACCGGCGCTTCCTTGATTCCCCGGACGCAATGCCCTTCGCACTGATTTTCATGGTTGCACACCAGAGCGCAGACCGTGGTCAGCGGATTATTCTCGAACAGCATCCAGCCGGCTTCGTTCAGCTTTCCGGCCTTGAGCAGCCGGATCACCTCCGGAATATTGGTATGAATCGGGCATCCCTGCTGACAGCGGGGATTTTTACACCCCAGGCAGCGGTTAGCCTCCTCCATCACATGCAGCGCCATGAGCTCTCCCTCCGTGCTTCTCTGTTTTCGGACATATTCTCTCTTACTTCTAATAAAATTCTTCCGTTCCCTGCGGATTTCCTTCCTGCAGGATCAAAAAACGTCTTTCCGGCCGGCAGGCTGCTGCAGGTCTTCCTGCCGCTTCTGTTTGGCCAGCCACACGCTCAGCACCGCCACATCCGCCGGATTGACCCCGGGAATACGGCTCGCCGCCGCCAGGGATACGGGCTTCTGCTTTGCCAGCTTCTGGCGGGCTTCCAGCCGCAGATGCTCCATCTCCGAATAGGGCAGATCCTCCGGCAGCCGGGTTTCCTCCAGGCGTCTGGCCTGAGCAATCATCTGGGTCTGCTTTTCCAGATAGCCGGCATATTTGACGGCAATCTCCGCCTGCTCCTCCGCCGCGGGAGAGCTCCCCGCCAGCTCCGGCTGCAGCCGGGTCAGATCCTTCAGGTGAATCGCGGGGCGCTTCAGCAGATCCTCCGCCTTCAGGGAGCCGGCGGTTTCCGGCTCTCCTTTTTCGGCCAGAAAACGGTTCAGCGCTTCTCCCGGAGCGAAGCGGGTGGTTTGCAGTTTTCGCCGCAGTTCCTCCGTTTCGCGCTGCTTCCGCTCCGTTCTTTCCATGCGTTCCGCGGAAGCCAGACCCGCCTCGAACCCGATCCGGGTCAGCCGCAGATCCGCGTTATCCTGGCGCAGATAAAGCCGGTGCTCCGCCCGGGAGGTCATCATCCGGTAGGGTTCATCCGTTCCCTTGGTGGTCAGATCATCCGTCAGCACGCCGATATAGGCCATATCCCGGGTCAACAGAATCTTTTCCCGTCCCTGCAGGCTCAGCGCCGCGTTCATGCCGGCCAGCAGTCCCTGTGCCGCGGCTTCCTCATAGCCGCTGGTGCCGTTGATCTGACCGGCAAAGAACAATCCGCCGATCCGCAGGCTTTCCAGCGTGGGGCGCAGCTCCAGACTGTCGATGCAGTCATACTCGATCGCATAGCCCAGGCGGGTAAACTCGCACCGGCGCAGCCCGGGAATGGTCCGGTACATCGCCCACTGGACATCCTCCGGCATGGAGGTGGACATTCCCTGCACATACCATTCCCGGCTTTCCAGCCCCTCCGGCTCCAGAAAGATCTGATGCCGGTCCTTATCCGCGAAGCGTACCACCTTATCCTCGATGCTGGGGCAGTAGCGGGGCCCGATGCCGTGAATCCGGCCGCTGTACAGGGGGGCTCTGTCCAGATTGTCCAGAATAATGCGATGCGTCTCCGGGGTGGTCCAGGTCAGATAGCAGCTGAGCGTATTTTCCAGCTGCCGGTCCGTCAGGAAAGAAAAGGGAGTGACCGGGTCATCGCCCTTCTGTTCCTGCATTTCATCAAAATCAATGGTCTTGACATCCACTCTCGCCGGCGTACCGGTTTTAAAGCGCCGCAGCGAAAAGCCCAGCTCCTCCAGGCAGGCGGAAAGCGCGTTGGCTCCCGACAGGCCCTGGGGGCCGCTGTCCCGGCGGTATTCCCCGATGATGATGCTGCCCCGCAGATAAACCCCCGTAGCCACGATCACGGCGCGGCAGGGAATCCGGGATCCGGTGGCCGTGGTGACCGCGGTTACCCGGCCGTTTTCCGTTTCCACGCTCACCGCTTCCCCCTGCCGCAGCGTAAGCCGGGGCTGGGTCATGAGCGCTTTTCTCATCCGGTTCTGATACGCCTGCTTGTCCGCCTGCGCCCGGAGCGCATGAACCGCCGGCCCCTTGCCCGTATTCAGAATTCGGCTCTGCAGAAAGGTATCGTCAATCGCGAGCCCCATCTCTCCGCCCAGGGCATCCAGCTCCCGGACCAGGTGTCCCTTGGCGGAGCCGCCGATCACCGGATTGCACGCCATCAGCGCCACGCCGTCCATATTGAGCGTCAGCAGCAGGGTATCCATCCCCATCCGGGCCGAGGCCAGCGCCGCCTCGCAGCCCGCGTGTCCCGCGCCGACTACCACCACATCCGCCATCTGTTCCGTCTCTCTTTCTGTATCAGCCGTTGGGGGATTCCCGGGGATCCAGACGCCAGTCCCAGTTCCGGGGAACCTGCGCCTCCGCGGGAATGTCCCAGGTATAGCCCTCCAGATCCGTATAGCGGGTCACGGTCAGCACCACCATCCCCAGCGGATCGGTGAAGGCCGCGTCCCGGAAGGTAAACTGCCCGTGCACGGAGCGCATTCCCGGATCCAGCGCCAGCGGATAGCTGCCCTCAAAGGAGGTGCTCTCCCCGTCCAGATTGCAGACCATGGGATTTCCTTCCCGGTCATAGCATTCCACCCGGAAATGAACCCGGGCAATGGTAAAATCGCTCATGTTCCGCAGCACAATCCGGATCCGGTTGTCCGCGTCCACGCTCAGACCTTCCACCAGCACGGCGCCGTTATAATCCCGGACCCGGATTTCGCCGGTCGCGGTATAGCCGCCATCCTCCGTGGTGACCGTCAGGCTGGTATCCCCCACCTGATTTCCCGTCAGATAGCATGCGTTCCCGGTGCCCCGGGCGGTCGCGATATAAGGATCTCCCGTGGTCCAGATCATATTCTGGTTATTCGCGTCCCGGGGAATGGTCAGCGCCGTCGCCCGGTGATATTCTTCATACAGCTGCACATGGTGCAGGAAAACCTTCAGCTGAACCCCCTGGACCGGCTGGATCACCGTCACCTTGATCCGCCCGGTCTTATTGGACTTATCCGCGGCTTTGGCCGTAATGGTCGCCACGCCCCGCTTCAGTCCCCGGACCAGTCCGCCGGCATCCACGGCGGCAATGCTGGTATGATTGGTGGAGAAGGTCACCGACTTATCGGTGGCATCCTCCGGTTCAACCCGCCAGCTCAGCTGGGCCGTTTCCCCTACCTTCATGGAAATCCCCTGCGGGTCATCGAAGACGATGGCGGTCACCCGCTGAACCACCC
Organism: Clostridia bacterium; assembly: GCA_017652125.1. Taxonomy (GTDB): domain Bacteria; phylum Bacillota; class Clostridia; order Christensenellales; family Aristaeellaceae; genus Aristaeella. The sequence goes on from JAGCBO010000178.1 coordinate 23,068, forward strand.
GGACCTGCGCGCTGGCCGTCAGGGCCGGATTGGAGAGGCTGGTCGCCGTCACCGTGCAGGTACCCGCTTTGCGTCCGGTCACCTTGCCCGCCTCCACGGTGGCAATACCCGGATCGGAGCTTTCCCAGTGAACGCTTTTATCGCTCGTATCCGCGGGGGAAAGGATGGCTTTCAGATAAACGGGACTTCCGTTCACAACAGCCTCAATCTCCGGATGATTCAGCGAAATCGCCTCCGCGGTCCGGGTCACCGAAACGGTGATGGTCGCGCTGGCGCCTGAACCGTCCGCCGCCTTTGCCGCAATCACCGCATTCCCCTTTTTCAGCCCGGTGATCACCCCGTTCTCATCCACCGAGGCGATCGTGGGATTCCGGGACGACCAGATGACCGACTGAAGAGAGGCGTTCGACGGTTCACAGGTAAAATCCGCCTGCAGCATCTCGCCCACGGCGACCTTCCGGTTCCCCGCGCTGAGCTGCAGCTTTTTCACCGGCTGAATGACCGCCACCCGGACGGTTTCCGTCACCTCCGGATTCTGAACGCTGGTGATCGTCAGATTGCATTCTCCCCGCTGCTGCGCCTGCAGCACGGCGCCGGTCACCCGGGCCACTCCCGCGTCGTCCGTGGAATAAACCACCTTCGTGCTGCTGGCGTCCTCAGGCGTGCAGACCGCTTTCAGCTGCACGCTCCGCCCCGCGGGAACTACAAGCACCTGGCTGTCCGTCGGCTCTTTCAGCAGTCCCTCGATCTGCAGATCGGAGGGATCATAAACCGGCAGCCCCTTCGTGTTCAGCGTGACCCGCGTCACCCGGCGCAGCACCGTCACGTTCAGCACCGTTTTCCAGCGCTTCTTTCCGATCGCCAGCCGGGCGGTCACGCTGGCCTTCCCTTTCTTCAGAGCCGTCACTTCCCCGTCCGCCGAAACGGAAACTGAGCCGGGATTGGAGGAAACATAGGTAATCTGTCCTTCCTCCGCCGCGGCTCCTTCCCGGAGAATCTCTGTCTGAAACGTATCCCCTTCATACAGAACGATCTGTTTGTCCGTAAAGGACCATCCCTGATCCGCCAGCGCCGTTCCAGCCGGCAGCATCACCAGCGCCAGCAGCGCCGACAGCATCAGCAGCGCCGGCAGGGCTGCCGTCAATCCTGTTTTTTTCATCGCGATCCTCCGTTCTGATAGCCGCACCGGCCTTCTGCCCATGAAACGAACGGGCGGCCGGCTTCCTTCCCCTTATACAGAAAAGATGCCGCCAGGCCGGCGGCACCGCATCAGGTTTCGTTCAGTGACTGTCCATATAGGAGCGAACCAGCTCCTCCACAATCTCATCCCGCTCCAGCCGGCAGATCAGGCTCCGGGCGGCGTTATAGCTGGTAATGTAGGTCGGATCCCCGGAGATGATGTATCCCGTCAGCTGCGTGATCGGATCATATCCCTTCGCCTGCAGAGCGCCGTAAACATACATCAGGATGTCATGGGCCTCATTCCCCGTACCGACGATGGGATTAAGCTTCATGGTATTGAACTGTTCCTCCACAGCGGGCCCCCCTTTGTTTGCTGTATACAGGTGTATTATACCCTAACGAAGCCTCCGATGACAAGCGTTTCCTGAGTTTTTTCAGCGGCTTTTTCAGCGTATTTCCTTTTGTATGCGTCTGCAGGGCAAAGCTGGCAGCTTCAGACTCCAGCCTCTTCTTCCGGCTTTCCGACGGCAATCCGGTTGTCAGGAAAAGGCCCAGGAACCGGATCGTCCGGAGATCATTCTTCCTTGAGCAGGAGTGCA
>JAGCBO010000179.1 GCA_017652125.1 Clostridia bacterium
ACGATCACGTCCGCCGCCGTGCTGATCCCGCTGTTGATCGTGACCTTCTGGCTGACTCCGTCGTCAGCTGTCTGCATGTTCTGTTCCTTCCGCACGCTTCCGGCCAGCTTCAGCACCACCGCCCGGTTCTCGCTGTCCATGAAGCAGGTCTGAACCATGACCTGGAAATCCTCCGCGTCCATATACCTGCCGAAGCTGATCTCCGGGATCACCGCTTTGCAGTAGGCCACCAGTTCGCGTTCACGCCAGTACCCGGTTTCCGGTGCGATGACTTCCACCAGCGTCGGACTCTTCACCCGCACGATGTGTCTGGTTCCTTCTCTGAATCTGCCCTCCGGATCCGTCAGGATATAATCCAGCAGTCCGTTCAGCGAGAACGTCTCGAAAGGCTCCGCCTTCACGATCTTTTCCGGTTTCCGTAGTTCCACTCGTTCATACTGGCCATCGTGCCAGATATACTGTTCTCCGTTCTGGTCCTCAAAAAGCACCGGCGCTATCAGCTTATCAATCTTTTCCTGTGCTCTCGCGCCCACCGTAAACAGATATTCTTCCTTTGCCCGGACCGCGTCCGCCGTCATGGCCACCATGTTTTCTTCTTTCATTTTCTTTTCCTCCGTCAGTTCGCTTTCTCTTTGTTGCTCTTCCCGAAGTCAACCACCCGCGGCATCGGCTGTTCGTTTCCGTCCATGTCCATCTGCCCCGGCACCTGCTTTGTGATCTCCGTCGCCATGACGTTTCCCTGGTCGTCCTGGTACAGGAAGCAGGTCTGACTCATCTTCACCGGCGGCGCGATCTTGCTCTTCACGTCCACCGTGAAAGCCGCCGCGTCCCTCCGTTCGTTCGGCGCGATTTCGATTATGATCTGGATCTGCCGCTTCGTCTTCGGGTCCGTGTTCGGGTCGAATACGTTCTGCAGCACCCGCGACATTTCCATGTTGAACCGCTCCGTCAGTGCGCCGTCCATCAGCTCATCCAGCTGTTTGATCTGTCTGGCCATTCTTTTCCCTCCCTTCGTCTTTTATGCGCTAACGGGTTTACCCGTTTTTGCCGCTCTCATTGCTTTCCATTCCTGAAAAGCCTTCTCATTCTCCGGATCCTGATAGAACTCACGGCACCGCGCCAGCATCTGCACCGCCGTCTTTTTGTAGTTCGGCTTCTTTCCGCTGGCCCTCGCTGTGATCCGCAGCTCCTCTGTCATGCCGCTTGCCCCCTTCCAGTGTGCACTCGTGTTCGTCGCGGATGATGATTCCGTAAAGCACGCAGTACGTGCTTCCGACCGCGAACCTCCGCCCATCCGGGCAGTCTTTGCATTTCATGGTTTCCTCCCGCAGGTCTTCCGGTGCTGCCGGTATGCCGGTTCCGCTCCCACCGTGATCGTGTGCCCCGCCGGCGTCGCCGTCACCTTGCTTCCGTCAATCCTCACGTATTCCTCCCCGTCAGGATCCGCCGTCACCCACACCGCTTCCGGATCCACGACGGCTTTCCGGTATATCCCCCAGGTGATGATCGCGATCGGCTTCCCGCACTTCCTGCAAATCAAAGGCCCCTGTCCTCTCATTTTCTGTACCTCCTCCGCCTCATCGGCTTGTTTATGTATCCCTGCTTCCATTTCCGGATAATCCGTACGTTTTCCATGATCACCGGTGCCGGCTGGTCCGTGTGCAGGTCGTATATTGCCGATGTCCCGTTAGTAAAGCTGACCCTTATCCGCTCCGGGATTTTGCTGTCTGTTCTTTCATAGATCGGAACCGATATCGGCAGCATCTCCGGCCTCTTTTCGAGTTTGATCTCTATCCTCTCCGCCGGTTCCCATTTTGTGTGTCCGATTTCATGGATGCATGTTTTGCATGGCTCTTCAATCAATTCTAATTCACGATGCTTGCAAGATGTGCATTTCCTCGGTGAAACCATTCTTTTCACTCCTATCTGTACCCCGGCGCTCGTGTCCGAGGCTGTCTGTTTCTGAATTGCCCGCCGACCGGGCATGTAGCAAAGTGGCTTTCGTAGCACTCGACCACCTCGCTGTCCGGGTCGTCCGGCTCGTATGCGTCCCCGACCTTCACCCCGAACACGAAGGACCCGTCTTTCCGGATAAACGGCTTCCTTCCCGGCACGCCGACGACGATCCACACCGGTTCCGCATCCACCGGGATCTTCCGCTTCATCGGCGTCTTCATCCATATGATCTCCGCCCCGCATCCCCGACACTTGTTCGTCATCGCGTCCACTCCTCACAAATTGTTAGGCTCCCTTCTCACACGTTTCGTGTTGTTCCCGCGGAAAAAAAATAGATTCTACGGGCACTGTGAAATGTTCAGCGATCCGGATCTTAATCTCATCCCGCGGCACACGTTGTCCGCTTTCGTACATTCCGATCGCGCTTTCGCTGGTTCCGATCGCTTTCGAAAGGTCCAGCATTGTTTCCTGTCTTCCTTCTCTCAGGTTTCTGATTCTGCTTCCAATCTGAACCGCATCCAGTGTTTCATATCCCATTGTCTTTCGCCCCTTTCCTCACGATTCGTGTTGAGTCTATCATATTCGATTTCATAAGTCAACACGTTTCGTGTAGAAAGATGGCAAAAAAACACGATCCGTGCGATTCCTTCATTATATATAAAATTTTACGTTATGTGATTTTCTGTTGCTTTTCTTCACGTTTCGTGATACTCTTAACCCACCGGGATTGAATTGAGGTGATTTTAATGGGTAAGAAAAAAGAAATCGGGACCCGGATCCGGACCATGCGAAAAAGCAGGGGAATGACTCAGGAGGATCTCGCCAGAGCGATCGGCCAGTCTGCTTCTTCGATTACCATGTATGAAACTGGCAGACGTGAGCCGGATTTTGAAACGTTGGAAGCGCTGGCGGATGTCTTTAATGTTCCGCTTGCGTCTCTTGTTTCAGAAGATGATTCCTCCGCCGATCCTTCTGCAGAACAGCCGAAGAGCGACGACATCCGTCTTTTGATCCGCGGCTTGAATCGGTTATCTCCGGAACAGGTCGCCCAGGCAAAGAATGTCTTCCGCGCCATGTTCGCGGTTACGAATCCAGAATTATTTGAAAAAGGAGATGACGACAAATGACCCCCGATTTCGACCGCGCGGCCACCGCTGCCGCCCAGATTCTGATCAAGTACGGAATTTCCACCGCCCCGGTGGATCCAATCCCGATTTTCAAAAAAGCCCCCGGCTTTAATGTCGTCACCTTTACGGAAATGTCGAAAATGATCGGAATGGATCGACATGAACTGATTTCCTCTTTTGAAGTCGAAAGCCACGACGCTGTGACCTCCGCCTATATGAAGGACGGCGTTCCGCATTATCTGGTCGCCTATAATCAGCGTCTCCCGCAGTACCTGGTCCAGCGTGCGCTGGCCCGGGAGATGGGCCACATCGTCCTGGGCCATGACGGCACCCGCCCGGAGGAAGTCCGGAACGCTGAAGCACTTTGCTTTGCTCACCATCTGATCTGCCCCCGCGCCCTGATCAGCGCCATCCGCGATTCCGGCACCGTGATCACCACCGAAGTCCTCGGGAACACTACCGGCTGCTATGAGCGCTGCCTGATCGGCATGCGGCGGGAACCGGCGACCCATGTACCGCCTGAACTGAACCGGCAGGTCCGCGCCCAGTTCGCCGATTATCTCGCCGATTTCCTGGATTTCCAGTCGTTCCTGTCCCGTGATGATGAATCCATGATTGCCAATTTCGGCACCTTCATGGACGGCTATGAAGAATAAAGGAGGTTTTCTTATGAAGCGCTTTTTCTGTTTCCTGTTTGTGCTGGTTCTTCTTCCGGTTGTCTCTCTCGCTGATCTTCCGGACCTGTCCGGCCTGTCCTATGATGAACTTGTCCAGCTGCGCGATCAGATCAACCTCGCCATCTGGAATTCCCGGGAATGGCAGGAAGTAAAGGTTCCCATTGGTGTTTGGCGAATCGGTGAAGATATCCCCGTCGGAAAGTGGACGATTTCCTCCGCCTCTGACGATCCGGATGATGAACCTTACGTGATTTATTGCAATCTTTTAACGGCTGGCGGCACAAAGGCCAGTTCTGATTCCACCGTTTTCTTCGGTGTCGTTCTCGCCGGAAAGGATTCTGATGACGAAAGCCGTCCTGCTTCTGTAGACATTGAATGCAAGGAAGGCATGTTTATTGTGATTCAGTATTCTTCCGTTTTGTTCACGCCCTATGCCGGAAAACCGGATCTTGGATTCAACTGAGGCTGTGCCATGAAAAAAAGTTCTTCTCCGTCCTGCTCTCCCAGGACGGCTGTTGCCTATGCCCGATATTCCTCCGCCGGTCAGCGGGATGTCTCCATTGAGCAGCAGCTTGCGGACATCCGGTCCTTTGCCCAGCGCGAAGGCTTTACCCTTGTCCATGAATATGCGGATCACGCCCGCTCCGGTTTTAAGAACGCCTCCGCCCGCACGGCCTTTCAGTCCATGATGTCCGCTGCCGAATCCGGATCCTTCGACACCGTGATCAGCTGGAAGGTCGACCGCTTCGGTCGGAACCGGGAAGAATCCGCCCTGTTCAAGGGCCGCTTGCGCCGGTTCGGTGTCAAGGTCCTTTATGCCATGGAGCCGATCCCGGAAGGCTCCGCCGGTGTCCTGCTGGAGGGAATGCTGGAGGCTACCGCAGAATGGTATTCCCGCCAACTGTCGGAAAACGTCACCCGCGGCATGACGGATAATGCCCACCGCTGCCTGTATAACGGCACAAAGATTTTAGGCTATACCCGCGGCCCGGATGGACGCTACGCCCTCAATCCGGATGAAGCAGCCGTCGTTCGGAATATTTTTGACCTGTATTCTTCCGGTTTTTCCGCCGCCCGGATCTGTCAGCAGCTGAATAATCAAGGCGTGAAAACCTCCCGCGGCTGTTCCTGGCGACCGGAGTCTCTCCTTCGCGTGATCAGTAATGAGCGCTACACCGGCGTTTATATCTGGGGATCCATTCGCGTTCCGGACGGGATGCCCGCTATCATCGATCAGTCCACTTTCGAGGAGGCCCAGCGCATGAAAGGAAAAACCGCCCGCCATGTGGAACAAGGCGCGATTGATTATCTTCTGACCGGGAAGGCGTTCTGCGGTCATTGCGGCGCTGCCATGATCGGCGACTCCGGCACCTCAAAAGACGGAACACGCCACTATGATTATTCCTGCCAAAGCCGGAAGGCGCGGAAAGGTTGCCGGAAGAAATCCCTGCAGAAGGATTACCTGGAGTCCCGCGTGATCGATTTCGTCCTCGACTTCGTCCTGTCCGATGAGCATATCGAAGAAAACGCGGACGTGATCATGGCCCTGCAGGCGGAAGAAATGAAGTCATCCCCTCTGTCCGCCATGGACTCCGAATATTCCGAAACGAAGAAAAAGATCCAGAACATCAACAACGCGATCGCCGCCGGTATCTGGAATTCTTCCACCTCCGCCATGCTGTCCGAACTGGAAGCCTCCGCGGAAAGCCTCCGCCAGTCCATCGAGATGATGCGCTTCTCCCAGTCCCAGCTGCTGGACCGTGACCGCGTGATCTTTTTCCTTCACCGGTTCACAAAAGGCGACCGGAACGATCCTCTGTTCCGTCGCCATATAATCGAGACGTTCATCAATGCTGTCTACGTGTTCGATGATCATTTGGATATCGTCACCAATAACCGGGAAGGAAACCAGCGCTTCCCGCTGTCCGATCTCCCCGCGGATCCGGCTCCGGATTCCGGTCCGGAATGTTCGGATTCCGTTTCGTCTGGTGTACCAAACGTGTCACATCCGAACACGCAGGTGACGATCTTCCGGATCGCGATCTGAAATCGGAAGAGAAAAGGCCGCTGCTGTCAGCGGTCCTTTTTGTTTTTGATCTGCTCATATCTCAGTGCCCATTCGTTCAGAACCAGTCTTATGAAAACCGGCAGGCTCATTCCTCTTTTCTCAGCTGCTTCTTCCAGTGACTCCAATGTGTGCGGGGCCAGGTTGATGGTCACTTCTTTTTCCTCACCGATCTTCATTCTCTTTCCCCCTCTCCATGTCTTCCAGGATCAACCGCTTGATGTACCCCTGGATGTTGTTCTGCTTCTCTATCCATGCCAGTAGGTCCGGCTCCGTCTTCCGGTTGATCTTCAGCCGGATCTGCCGCAGGTTGTCTTTTTCGTATGCTGCCATGTATTCCGTCTGTGCCATGTTCTCACCTCCGCCCGTGATTGTATCGTTTTGGGTTCCCAAAAGTCAAACCCCCTTCCGCCCGTCTTCCAGGCCCATCTTGTACGCCCGCTCAATCATCCGGGTGATGGATGTAATGCTGATCTCCGGGAAATCCTCCCGGTCCCAGTTCCTCACGTCCAGTCCTCCGCGTTCCTGTATTTCGTAGCTGCTGTCCTTTGCCATGTCTTCCAGCCGTTGCAGCTGTTCTTTGCTCAGTCCGGATCCTTTTGTCTCGCAGTATTTCATCGTCTTTTCCTCCCTCATGCGTTCCGGATCGCCCAGGCGATCGCGTGTCCGTTGTCCGTGAACCGTTCCTCCGCCACCTCGCGGATCCCGATGAAGTCCTCGCAGTCCGTCGCGTTGTCATCCAGGAACTCGTAAACCGCCGCGATCCAGCTTTTTCCGTCCGGGTTGTACCAG
>JAGCBO010000180.1 GCA_017652125.1 Clostridia bacterium
AGCCCAGCGGCCGATGGGTGAAGGCGATTTCATGCTCGGCGGCGGAGCCGCTGACGCCGATAAAGGCGGAGGCCCGCCCGCCCAGGGCCCGGCAGATTTACGCCGCCAGATCCTCCGGCCGGTAGTGGCAGCTTCGGACATAGACGCCGCCCGCCTGGCGGAGGGCGAACTGAACCTTGGGGCTGTCCTCCGGGCTGCGGGCCACGAAAACGATCCGGGCGTCCGGATGGGCCTGGCGGATAATGTCCCCGATGAACATGCCGGTGGTTCCGAGCCCGAAAATGACCGTGCGTTCGAAAATCTCTTCCTTCGCGGCGGCGCGGGCTTCCTCCTCCCCGCACCCCAGCCGCCGGGCGGTCCGGCGGAACAGGTGGGCGGAGCCCAGGTCCTCCATGCGCTCCAGCTGGAAAAGCAGGCAGGCGAAGGGATCCGGGAAGACCATTTTCTTCGCGAAGCTCAGATCCAGCCGCCCGTCGTTCACGTGCCCGTCCGGGATGGCCAGCAGCATGTCCGGATGCACGTACATCCGGTCGCAGAAGAGACCGTCCGCCTGATCGCAGCCGTATTCGAAATAGCTTTCATCCTCCGTATACCGGGTGGGATCGATGCTGTCGCCGCCCCGGATCAGCACGATGGCAAACCGGTTCTGCGAGGGCACCCACACGACACCCTCGTGGCCGTTGATTAGCCGGCTCTGCCCTTCCGGGAATTTGGGACCGAGCTCTCCCCGTTTTCCCATCATCATCAGCTCGTGGTCCGTGCCGCAGAAGCCGACAATGACCGGCTCCACGGGAATGCCCTCCTTCAGGGGTTCCCCCCGGAGCCGCCGGCGGGGCGGATTGATCAGGCTGACCTCCCCGTACACCAGGGGCTTTTCCGGATCGTTCCGGAAACAGGTTCCGAATACCTTTTCCTCACTCATGCGTTGTCTCCTCCCGAATCATGATGCGGCCGTCCGCCTTTCCGGCCGCCGGGCACGCGTCCCGGCGGATCCGGAGTTCCTTTCCCTCATAAACCGTATCGGTTTGCCGGAGGGCGCCGTCCGGGGCGATGAAACGGACCGTCAGCGGCAGGGGCGCCCCGCCCGCCCCCAGCGTCAGTTCGCCGGTGGCTTCCTCGTACCGCAGGGGAATCCGGCGGCCCTCCCCGAATCCGTCTCCCGCGTCGTCGTACAGCGTAAAGGCGCCGTCCGCCCCGCCGAAAACCAGCAGCTCCCGGGCCGCGGCTTCCGCGGCGCAGGCTGCCTCCCCGGCCAGGGGCAGCAGGCTGCCCGCCCGGATCATCAGGGGAAAGCGGTCCGGCGGCGTGGAAACGGATACGGCGCCGCCCGGCGTGTAGTCCATGCTGAACAGATTATACCACCCGCAGGGGGGAAGCGAAACCTCCGTTTGCCCTCCGCCCCCGGAAAGCGGCCGGGTGACCGGCTTGACCAGCAGCGCGCCGCCGAAAACATACTGATCGTGCAGGGCGTGCGTTTCCGGATGATCCGGAAACGCGGTCATCATGGCCCGGACCATGGGCAGCCCGGTGCGGCAGGTTTCCGCCGCGCAGGAATAAATATAGGGCAGCAGCCGGTACCGCAGGGCGATCGTCTGCCGCAGCGCGCGGTAACCCGCCCCGTCTTCCGGGCCGAAGGCCCAGGGCTCCCGGGGCGTGTCCGTTCCGTGGGACCGGAATACCGGCAGCATGCAGCCGAACTGGAACCACCGCAGGTACAGCTCCCGGTATCCGGGATCCTCCGCGCCGCCGTCGTAGTCCCCCCGCCAGAACCAGGGCTCCTTCCGCCCGACGAAGAAACCGCCGATATCCAGCGTCCACCACGCCAGGCCGCTGCAGGCGGCCTTGATGCCCTCGGTGACCTGGCTGCGCAGCACGTCCCAGCGCGCGCAGACGTCCCCGGACCACAGAATGGCGCCCAGGGCGCTGCTGTCGATGCCGCCGCTGCGGGCGAGCAGCACCGGCCGTTTTCCCGGAATCTCCCTCAGCCAGTGGTCCCGGAGTCCCCGCAGGTGCTCCGCCCCGTACTGATTCATCCGCTCCGGATCCATCCGCACCTCGGAGGCTTCGGTAATCAGGCGCATCCGCTCGTCCGGATCCCGCTTCTCCGGGCCGCACCAGTCCGGATCCGTCATGGGCTCGCAGCTGTCGCACCACAGGGCGTCGGCGCCCCCGCTCATCCAGAAGCGCATGCACTGCCGCCAGTACAGGTCCCGGGCGGCGGGCGAAAACGCGTCGTAAATCTGGCTGGCCGGCAGAAAGGCGCCGGCCGCCTCCATTTCCTCCCGATCCCGTCCGGCGGAGATATTCGGCCACACGGAAACCATCAGGCGGACGTTCATGGCGTGCAGGGCCTCCGTCAGGGCGTGAACGTCCGGAAACCGTTCCGGATCCGGCGTTTTATCCCCCCAGCAGCCCTCCTTCCAGCTCATCCAGTCGAGCACGATGCAGTCCAGCCCCAGCTTCCGGCGGCGGAATTCCCGGGCGGTTTCCGTCAGCTCCCGGGCGGAGTGATACCGCTCTTTGGACTGGATATACCCGTAGGCCCATTTCGGCAGCAGGGCCGGCCGCCCGGTCACCTCCGTCAGCCGCCGCAGCACCTCCGCGCAGTTTTCCCCCCGGATGACGACGAAGGAAACCGTCCGCGCGGCGTCCAGGCGGAAGGTGAATCCGTTTCCCTCTCCCTCCCAGGTCATGGCGCAGCCGGCCTCGATCAGCAGCCCCCATCCCGCGCTGCTCAGCACGAAGGGGATGGCTATTTTCATGTTGTGCTGGTACAGCCGTTCCCGCTCCCGGGCGTAGTCGAAAATCCCGTCCTCGTGCTGTCCCAGCCCGGTCAGGACGGATCCTTCCGGACAGGCGAAGGAAAGCCGCGCCCTGCGGGAGGGCTCCCTCTCCTCCTTTTCCCCTCCGGCGAAGGAAACCACCTCGCCGTTGGCCGTCTGGCGCGTCTCCCCCGCGCCGCCGCCCCGCAGCCGGAAAACCGGCCGGGGCAGGCTCTCAAAGGCGGTCAGGGTCAGAAAAGCCTCTTTCCCGTCCCCGTCGGTAAATGCAATGGGCGTCGAAAGCGGAGCGTCCTCCGGCTGAAGCACAATCCGGGTGATCCCCCTTCCGGCGGTTTCCCGTACCATGGCGTTTTTCCTCCTTTTTCCCCGTTTCTTTCGTCCCGTTCCTTTTTCCCTGTTCCTTTTTCTCCCGCTTTTTTGCCCCGGTTCCCGCCGGCGCTCTTCCGCAGACGGCTGCCGGCGCTCCTTCCTTATCCCTTGACGGCGCCGGCCGTCATTCCGGAAACGATGTATTTCTGCCCCAGCAGGTAAACCAGAATGACCGGTGCGCTCGTCATCACGATGTCCGCGCAGACCAGGTTCCAGTCCTTGAAATACATCCCGAAAAAGTTGTATACGGCCAGGGTCATCGGCCATTTCTCCGAACTGTCCAGGAAGTACAGCGGCATCACGAACTCGTTCCAGGTGTTCAGAAAGGTCAGCACCATCACGGTGACCAGCACCGGCTTCAGCAGGGGCAGCACGATTTTCACAAACAGGCCGGCCGGGGAGGCGCCGTCGATGATGGCTGCCTCGTCAATGTCCTCCGGAATCCGGCTGACGAAGCTGTGGATCAGGAAAACGTTGAAGGGGGTCTGGGTGGCGGTGTAGAGCAGAATGATTCCGGTCCGGGTGTTCATGAGGCGGACGGACTGCATGACGGTCATCAGGGTCACAAAGTTGACGGGCATCGCGATTCCCAGCACGATAAACAGGTACAGGAAACGGTGCAGTTTCCGCCGGTTCCGGGAAAGCACGTAGGACGCCATGGCCGAAAGCAGGGTGCACAGCAGAACGCTGGCAACAGAATAACACAGACTGTTCAGAAATGTCACGCCGAGTTTGCCTTTTTCGGCCACCACGGCGTAATTGGACCACTGCGGGGAGACGGGAAGGGCCAGATTCATGTCCGACGCGGCGGTGCTGTCCTTCAGGCTGTTGATCAGGATCAGCAGCAGCGGCGCCAGCAGCAGCAGGGACAGCAGCCAGGCCAGCGCGTTGACGCCGATGGATTTCAGCAGGCGGGTTCGCCTCATGCCCTGTTTCATGCCGGATCCCCCTCCTCCCGTACCATATGCCGGATCATGAAATACCCGGCGGAAACCATCAGCACGGCCATGACGGAGGAAAGCGTCGTACCGACCGCGTAGCGGCCGAGACTGAATTCCCGGAAAACGGTGGTATACAGAACCTCCGTGGCGTGTCCGGGCCCCCCGTTGGTCAGGGCATACACCGTGTCGAAAACCTTCAGCCCGTACAGCACGTTCAGCACGGTGGTCACGGTCAGGGTGGGCGTCAGCATGGGCAGGGTAATGTGGCGGAAGCACTGCCACGCGTTCCCCCCGTCGATCCGGGCGGCTTCATAGTACACCGGGGAAATGGACATGATTCCGGCGATCAGAATGGTCATGATGTATCCCATGCCCTTCCAGATGTCCACCGCCATGACGGAATTGAACGCGATTTTGGAATCCGTCAGCCATCTGAGCGCCATAAAATCCAGGCCCAGGGCCCGTAGCGTCCGGTTCAGCAGGCCGTCCCGCGGATTGAGAACGGATTTGAAAATCATCCCGACGATCAGGGCGGACAGCACGCAGGGCAGGTACAGCACCGCGCGGTGAAAGTTCAGCAGCTTCACCTGCTTGGTCATCAGAACCGCCAGGGCCAGTCCCAGCACATTCTTGACCAGGGTGGTGACCACGGTGAACTTCAGGGTGTTCAGCAGGGCGTGGGTGTAGTTGTAGTCGGAGGAAAACACGGTCTGAATGTTCTTCAGTCCGACAAAGTGCAGCTCCTCCGAATAGATGGACCAGTCCGTGAAGGACAGGCCGATGCCCATCAGGGAGGGCAGCACATACAGCACTCCGTACAACAGCAGCGCGCCGAAAACAAACCAGGTGGGATACATTCTGTTCTTGTTCATACGCTCCTCCCGAAAGACGGAAACCGGACGGGAAACAGGCGAAAAAAGGGCGGAGGGAGCCGTACCGGCCCCCTCCGCCTTCGGAATGCGCTTGCGGGACGGACCGGTCAGTTCCAGGCGGGATCCTGAGCGGCCAGGGCCTGATCCGCGCGGTTGCGGTCAATGGCCTTCAGCATTTCCTCGGGGGTTTCGTCCCCGAGCAGCACCGCGGTCAGCTCGCTGCCGATTTCCATCCACTGGGGATTCACGTACTTGACGCTGGTCTGATACACCGTGCCGTGCTCCGGATAGGCGGCGTAGAAGGCGGAAATCTCCTCGGAGTAGACGTCTTTGGCGCCGATGAAGGGCAGCGTGTTGAATTTCGGCACGTTGTCGATCAGATACTGAATGTTTTCGGGCTCGGCCAGGAAAGCCAGATACTGCTTCGCTTCCTCGATGTGGGCGGAGCCGGAGAAAATGAAGCGGGTCGGGCCGACGGGGTTCATGTTCAGCACCTGGTTGTCGCACAGCGGCATGACGAAGAACCCGATGTCCTCCGCGGGGAAGTCCGGATACGCGGCGTGAATCTCGGTGGGGAAGCCCTGGTTGGCCACGGTCATCGCGCATTCGCCGGTGGCGATGGCCTTGGCGGCGTCGGAGTACGCGTTGGCCATGTAGTTGTCGCCCCAGTACCCCAGATCCGCCATTTCCTTAATCTGTTCCACCAGCTTTTTGGCGGTGGCGCTGTCCGCGAATCCCATCTGGTTGCTGTTCAGCTTTTCCGCGGTGCCGGGTTCGGCGTGCTCGATGGCGACGCCCATCTCGCAGAACCACAGCTGATGATGCCATCCGTCGGAAACCGCTTCGTAGACCGGAATCATGCCGTCCGCCTTGATGGCTTCGCAGACCGCCTTGAATTCCTCATAATTGGTGGGCACGGACAGGTTCAGCTTCTCGAAAACCTTCTTGTTGTAGGCCACGGCCCATACGGCGGATACGTCCTGAACCGGCTGGCCGTAGAGCTTTCCGCCCACGGAGGTCTCCGCGGAGGCCAGGGGATCCACGGTGGACGCCCAGGCTTCGCCGCTCAGATCCACGGCGTTCTTTTCCACGTTCAGCTGGGTCACGATGTCGAACTGGCCGGCCTGGGAGCCGAACAGATCCGTGCATTCGCCCTTGCTCAGCTTGTTCATCAGCAGGGTGGTGTACTGGTCGGAGGGGATAATCTGGTAGTCCACCTTGATGCCGGTCTGCTCGGTGAACTTCTTCCCCAGCTCCATTTCCGCGTCCTGCACCCAGTCCTGACTGGCCATGTAGGTGATGGTTACGTCGTCTGCCAGCGCCGCGGCGGTCATCAGCAGCATCGCGGCCAGTACGATGGATAGGAACCTTTTCATTTCTTCTTCCTCCTTTTGCGTCCCATTGACTTTTTGTTCTCCGCCCTTTAGAATCTCGGTGGAGAATCGGCTTGATCTTACTATAGAAAAAGCCGGGGGAAAAAAGAATGGTATTTTTTGTCCGCTTTTATGTATTTTTTTTACATGGCCGGGCGGAAACCGGATCCGGGGACCGGAAAGGATAAAGAGGATGGGAGACGCGGCATGAAAAAGAGGAAAACGGTCCGCCGGGTGCTGTTCGGAACCTATACCGTCATTCTGGTGCTGTCCTTTTTCGCGCTGGCGGCGGTCCTGACGGTGCTGCAGCTCTCCGAAATCCGCAGCCGCACGCTGACCCGGCTGGAGCAGGAAAGCCGGGCCACGGTGCTGAGCCTGAACCGGGAAATCGACCGGATGCGCACGATGGCGATGAATATTTCCTATTCCACCCGCATGCAGGACCGGCTGCTGATGCCGAATACCTCCGGCGAAGCGGAAAAGCTGTCCGCCCTGCTCTCCCTGATCGTCCTCCCGAACCGGCCGACGGACCAGATTAATATCTACACGAAGGACGGCATGCGGATTTCCTCCGGGCTGGTGAACGGGGTTTCCCCGGGCGGGCCGGAGGATCAGATTTGGTACGCCGACCTGGCGGATCCGGAGCGTACGCAGACGCTCCGCTTTACCGGCGTGGACGAAAGCCTGGCAAAGTTTTCCACGGATCCCTACGGCCGGAAGTTCCTGACCCTGGCGATGACGAATTACGATAACTTCGGCACCTTCTGCGGCTATATCGAAATCCGCCAGCGGGTCAGCCGCTTCGCCCAGGTGCTCTCCGCCTTCGGCCCGGAATACGGCCAGCAGGTGGCCTTCCTGGACCGGGAGGGGAGGCTGATCTGGCCGGAGGAGGAGCCGGAAAGCGGCTTCTTCGGGGAAGCCCGGCGCAGGGGCTTCCCGGAGGAGTGGACGGATTTCGGCGGCGGCCTGCTGCGCTGCGCTCCCGTGTCGGATGCGTTCCTGCTGGTGACCCGGGTGCGGGCGGAAAACCTGCTGCGGCCGGGGCGGGAGCAAATCCTGATGATGATCGGTGTCACCCTGGGCATCCTGCTCCTGGTGATCGTGATTTCGAATCTGGCCTCCCGGCGTATTACCGCCCCGATTGCGGAAATGTGCGGCCAGATGACGCAGATCGATATCGAGCATCCGGCGCCGCTGAAGGAACTGAAAACGGATCTTCTGGAAATGCAGACGCTCCACGAAACCTTCGACCGGATGCAGGGCACGCTCTCCCGGCATGTGGCCCGGCTGCTGGAGCTGCAGAATCAGGAAATGCAGTCCCGGATGCTCGCGCTGCAGGCGCAGATGAATCCGCATTTTCTGTATAACAGCCTGCAGGCGCTGCAGGCGATGGCGGAGGAGGGCATGAACGCGGAAATCGGCGAAATGTGCCAGGCGATGGCGGGCATCCTGCGCTATATCTCCTCCGATTCGGCCCAGAAGGTTCCGCTGGCGGCGGAAATCCGCCATACCCGGGAATACCTGCGCTGTATGGAAATCCGCTGCCAGGGGGACCTGACCTGGTCGGCGGATATCCCGGAGGAAATGGAAAGCGTGCCGGTGCCGAAGCTGTGCGTCCAGCTGCTGGTGGAAAACGCGATCAAGTTTTCCACCACCCTGCGTCCGCCCTGGCGGGTGGAGATCCGGGGCGTCCTGCGGCAGGACGCGTATGAGCTGTCCATCCGGGATCACGGCCCGGGCTTTGAAAAGGAGACCCTGGCGGCGCTGGAGGAGCAGATGCGGGAAATCCGGCGGACGGGAACTCTGCCCTCCCTGAAAATCAACGGCATGGGAATCCTGCATGTGTTTATCCGCTTCCGCCTCCTGTATGACGATTTCCTCTTCCGGCTGGAAAATCCCCCGGACGGCGGAGCCTGCGTGACGATCGGAGCGAAAATTCATGAGCAGAGTGTTTAAGGTGATCGTGGCGGACGATGAAAAGCTGATCGCCCGCAGCCTTTCCCGGCGCATTGAGGAATCCGGCCGAAACTTCCGGGTGGTCGCGCAGGCGGGCACCGGCCTGGAGGCGCTGGAGCTGGCCCGGGAATGGATGCCGGATGTGGTTTTCAGCGATATCAAAATGCCGGAAATGGACGGCATCGGGCTGATTTCCCGGCTTCGGGAGCTGAACCCCTCCATCTTCTGCGTGATCGTCAGCGGCTACAGCGATTTTGAGTATACCCGGGCGGCGATCCGGAATCACGCGGCGGATTATCTGCTGAAGCCGGTGAACCGGGAGGAGCTCGCCGCCCTCCTTTCCCGGCTGGAAGCCCAGCTGCAGGCCAGGGAAAAGACGGTGGTCTCGAACCGGGAGGCCGGCGCGGAGCAGATTGTGCGGAATGTGATGGCCTATCTGCGGGAAAACTACAGCCGGCAGATTGATTTCGGCGCCCTGGCGGAATCCCAGGCGGTTTCGGCGCCGTACCTGAGCCGGCTCTTCCATGCCTATGCAGGCGTCAGCCCCAGCCGCTACCTCACCGCCTACCGGATGGAACAGGCCCGGAAGCTTTTGCGGGATTCGAATCTTTCGGTCGGGGAAATCGCGGAAAGGGTCGGCTATCCGGATCCGTTCCATTTCAGCAAAACCTTCCGGAACACGGTGGGCGTCAGTCCCTCGCAGTTCCGTCAGTCCGGGGAATGACAGGAAAAAAACGGCGTCAGCCGTCCGCTGAAAAGTCCTGCAAAACAAAAGGAGCAAGCGAAGCATGAAAAGCAAACGAAGCATGAAAACGGTTACCCGGTTCAAAAGCGTCCTCGCCGCCCTGCTGACCGCGGCCCTGCTGCTTCCCGGCCTGACGGGCCTGGCGGAGGAAGCCGCCGCCCTGCCGGATCAGGAACGGATCAACGAGATTTCTTTCGCGATGGAAACCCGGGGAAACGTCGTGACGACCGTCATTACGGAGCCCTTTTATGAGGGCGTGACGGATGAGGACAGCGCCATTGACGCCCTGGAGTCCGTGTGGGACCGGCTGGGCGCGGACGAGCATACGCAGCTGCTGCTGGATGCCGTCTATGAAACGGAGGACCTGACCTATTATACCTTCCGCCAGACGGTCGGCAGCGTGGTGGTGGAAAGCGCCGGCGCGAAGCTGATCGCGGATAAAGAGGGAAGGGCGGTCTGCGCCGTCGGCAGCCTCGTGGCCGGGCTGGATTTCGATGCCGGTGCCGGGGAGGAAGAGGAATTCACGGCGGAGCAGGCGGAAAACGTCGTCCGCGAAGTCGTGAAGGGGACCCAAATTGACGTGTATGAGGGTATGAGCCACCAGGCGCTCGTGGACTTCGACGGCTCCCACCTGCTGGTGTGGGTGGTGTATACGGACAGGGACGCGGACGGCCTGGATGTGGCGTACAACGCCTGCTATGTGGATCCTCAGGGGCGCTTTCTCGGCTCCGTTCCCGTGTCCCGGCCCTACGCGCCGGATACGGAGCATAACAGCGTGGCCGAGCTGGCCTTCGCGGGGCTGGAGCCGGATGTCTGGAGCGGCGAAGTCACCCTCCAGGACGGCAGCACCCGGGCGCTGGTGGTGCCGGTTCTGCGGGACGCGGACGGCGTGCGGTATCTGGGGGACCTTCAGCGAAAAATCCTGTGCGTGGATGATGACGCCTGGGAAAACCGGAATGAAATGGTCGTGCGGACGGAAAAGGACGGCCGCTTCGACGACGGGGAGCTGCTGATTTATGACAGCATCATCCGGGTCTGGGATTTTTACGCGGACATCGGCTGGACCGGCCCGGACGGAAAAGGAACACCCACGCTGCTGATGATGGATCTGGTGGATGAGGAAGGAAACCCCGTTCTGAACGCGTATTACGGCGGCCAGTCCCGCGGCTTCCAGACCTTCGCCTTTAACCGGGTGGAGCGGGACGGCGAAACCCTGGATGTGATCGGGCATGAATTCACCCACTGCGTCACGACCGTCCTCTGCGTGAACGCCCCCTATATCAACGACACCGGCGCGATCAATGAATCCCTGAGCGATATTATGGGCAATCTGATGGAGGAAATGCTGGATGCCTCGGACGATCCGGACTGGCTGATCGGCGAAGCCGCGAAAAACCCGGACCAGATCATCCGCTGCATGAGCAGCCCCCATCTGTATGATCAGCCCGAATTTATCTGGGACCGGTATTATTATCCCGCGGTGTTCACCGCCTCGCAGGGGGCGGACAGCGGAGGCGTCCACCGGAATTCCTCCCTGCTGAGCCTGATCGCCTGGCGCCTGCATGAAGCCGGCATGGAGCCGGAGGATGAATTCAACTATATGATGAACGTGATCCTGACCCTGACGGGCACGATCACCTATCCGGAACTGGCGGCCCTTCTGCCCTGGTGCCTGAAGCAGGCCGGACTGGAGCAGTATATGGACGTGCTGCAGGACGCGATCCGGGAAACCGGTATCGATGATATCCTTCCGGTCCGCTACGCGGAGGGCTGCGGCATGGTGACGGCCGACATCCCGGAGGACGTCTTCCGGCTCCGGCATGATTTGAAGCTTTCCTTCAGCTATGTGGATGAAAAGGACGAGGTCCAGACGATCCTTACCTGGCCGGACGCGCGCCTGGGCCTGGCGGCGGCCGCCCTGCCGGCGGGGGTCTATACCGTCTCCATGTATGATTACGATACGGACCGGGAATGGCTCCTGCTGCGGGATGAATGGCTGGAAGTGACGAACCTCCCCCCGGAGCAGGTTCCGGAACCCGCGGTGTTTGAATTTGAACAAGAGGAGATCTATGCCCTGCCGGTGTTCGCACCGGCTGACCCGGCCGAACCCGCTGAACCCGCCGACCCGGCTGAACCGGAACAGGTGGACGCCGCCTGAAACGGCTGTCCAGACCGATCCGGCTGAGCCGGCCAACCCTTCCTTTCCCCCTGAGCCATGGACCGCTCGGGGGTTTTTTTTCGGATCCGGGCTCCTCTCCCCGGAACTTTCCTTTCCCCCGGGCCATGGACCGCTCGGGGGCTTTTTTTCGGATCCGGGCTCCGTACGCCGGAAACAGCTATAGCGGTTTAGTAAGTTCCGGAAAACCGTTCCGCCTTTTTCCGTGAATTTGAAAATTTTATCGAAAAAGGGCTTGACAGATCCGCTCCCTCCTGCTTATACTGAATTTACCGAAACCGGTTTAGTAAAGGAGAATACAGTGAGTGCGACAATCAGGGATGTAGCCAAATTCTGCGGGGTGTCCGCCTCCACGGTATCACGGGTGCTGAACGGCTATACGGATATCAGCGAGGAAACGGCGGCCAGGGTCTATGCGGCGATTGAAAAGCTGGACTTTGTTCCGAATAACACCGCGCGGATGCTGTCCAAAAAGAATACCAGGCTGATCGGCCTGACCATCCCGGATATCAAGGATCCGTTTTTCTCCGAAAACGCGGCCGGGGCGGAAAAGCTTTTGCAGGAGAACGGATACCAGATTTTTTACGGCAATATGGAGCGCAGCTCGGAAAAGCTGCTGAGCTTTCTGCAGCAGGCCCGGCAGATGCGGTTCGACGGCCTGATTATCACGCCGGATGAATGGACGGAGGAACTGCTGAACACGCTTCAGAGGATCCATATCCCCGTGGTGGCGCTCCGCAGAAGGCCGCCGCAGAGCAGCGGGGTTCCCTTTGTGGATAACGACCACTACAGGGGCGTGATGGAGATGATGACCTACCTGAGCGATCTGGGTCATACGAAGATTGCGCATATCGTTCTGCCGACCGGGATCGGGGAAATCCGCCGGGAAGCGTACCGGGATTACTGCCGCATCCGCGGGATCGAAGCCAGGGACGTGAAGATTGATCTGCCGGCGAACAAGCTGGATCAGGCCAGGGAGAACGGTTACCGGGCCATGCAGCGGATTCTCGCGGACTATCCGGATACGACCGCGGTTTTCGCGGCCACGGATCAGCTGGCGATCGGCGCCATGGTGTATCTGCGGGAGGCGGGGCTGTCGGTGCCGCGGGACATGTCCGTGGCCGGCGCCAACGATATGGAATACACCTCCCTGCCGTGGTTCGACCTGACCACCCTGTCCCTGAACCGCGCGGAAATGGGGCGCGCCGCTGCGCAAATGCTTCTGGATATCATTGAGAACAGGCAGACCCATCCGGAAAACCTGCTCCTCGGAACGTCCATAATTGTACGGGGAAGTACAATTAAAAAATAAAATGGAGGAAAGGAAAATGAAAAAGGTAATCACGGTAGTCCTCTGTCTCGCTCTTCTTTTTGCGGTCTGCATTCCGGCGAATGCCGAGGTGACGCAAGAGAACTCCTTTACGATGTACAGCTGCTATGTTGAAGCGGAAGTGGCCGGCCTGGTGGAACTGTTCACCCAGGAGACCGGCATTGAGGTCCGGTATGTCCGCCTCAGCGCCGGCGAAATGCAGGCCCGGGTGGCGGCGGAAAAGGATAATCCCCAGGTGGCCATGATCTTCGGCATGGGGAACGACCTGTCCATGGCTATGGCCGCGGAGGATCTGCTGGATCCCTATGTTCCCGCGAACATTGACCAGATGGATCAGCGCTTTGTGGATCCCGACGGCATGTATGTTCCGCTGCAGATCATCGTGACCTGCTTCGGCAGCAATGCTGACTGGCTGAAGGAGAAGGGGCTGGAGCCGCCCACCAGCTGGGATGACCTGCTGAAGCCCGAGTATCAGGGCGAAGTCTGCGTGGCCCATCCGGCGACCTCCGGCGCCGCCTATACCGTGCTGTCCCAGACGGTGCAGCGCCTGGGCACCGAGGAAGGCTTTAAATACCTGAAGGAACTGGACAAGAACGTGCTGGTTTACACCAAGGCGGGCGCGGCCCCCTTCACCTCCGCGGGACTGGGCGAGGTCGGCGTGGCCATCGGCTATTCCGATAACGCGCAGACGGTGGTGGATCAGGGCTATCCGCTGGTGGTCTCCTATCCGAAGGAAGGCGCCGGCTACGGCGTGACCGCGGCGGCCATGGTCAAGGGCGGTCCCGCGGACGAGCAGGAAGCGGCCCACAAGTTCATCGACTGGCTGATCGGCGAATCCGCCATGACGCTGGCCTACAGCGAGTTCAACCAGTATCCGCTGAACACGACGGTTCATCCGGAACCCAAGATGATCCCGATCGAAGACATCGATCTGATGAATTTTGATCCGGTGCTTTCCGCCAAAACCAAGAAGGAAAACTGCGAAATGTTTGAAAATGAGGTTCGCTCTTCGGCGGACGTCAAGTAAGCGCGGGTTATCCGGACCGGCGCGGTTCCCCGGGCCGGCGTTCTGCGCCGGCCCGGCGGGAGAACCGTGCCGTCAGGAGGAATCCGGGCGGAAAACCCGGATCGGAAAAACGGCCGGAAGTCCGTTGAGGAGGTTCTTATGGATTCAACCGTATATGCCGGGAAAAGAAGGCGGAAAAGTGAAAAACGCAGGGAATTCCTGATGCTGATGAAGCAGCCCGGACTGCTTTTCGCGATCCTCGTGGTTTTCGCGATTCTGATCCTTTTCTGCGTCTATCCGATCGTCCGCCTGTTCATCTCCTGCCTGACGGACAAGACCGGACAGCTGAATCTGGACAACATCAACTATGTCTTCACGAAAACGGACTTTTTCAAGGCCTTCTGGAACAGCATCAAACTGGGTCTGTTTGTCGGGCTGATGGCGACGGTCGTGGGCTTCATCTACGCGTTTGCCGTCACGCGGACGAAACTGCCCGGAAAGAAGTTTTTCAATATCATGGCCATTCTGCCGATCCTGTCCCCGCCCTTCGTGATCTCTCTGGCGGTGATGCTCCTCTTCGGCCGCAGCGGTCTGATTACGAAAAACCTGCTGCACATCCGCGGGAACAATATTTACGGGTTCACGTGGCTGGCGATCGTCCAGATTCTCTCGCTGTTTCCGCTGGCTTATCTGAACCTGAAGGGCATGCTGGAAACCCTCGACAGCTCGGTCGAAAATGCCGGCAGAACCCTGGGCGCCAGCCGGCTGAAGGTTTTCCTGACGGTGACGCTTCCCCTGTCCCTGCCGGGCTTTCTCAGCTCCTTCCTGATTATTTTCGCCAAGTCTCTCTGCGATTTCGGGAATCCGCAGGTGCTGGCCGGCGATTACAGCGTGCTGTCCGTCTCCGCCTATCTGCAGATTGTGGGGCTGTTTGACCTGAAAACGGGTTCCTTCATCGCGCTGTCGATTCTGCTGCCGTGCATGCTGGCCTACCTGATCCAGAACTACTGGGTGTCCAAGCGCTCCTTCGTTACGGTAACCGGCAAGGCGACGGGAACGGTGGAGCTGATCAGCGAGAAGAAGATCGTCATTCCGCTCTTTGTCGTCCTCCTGCTGATGACGCTCTTTACCCTCCTGATGTACGGAACGGTGGTCTATGTTTCGTTCGTCAAGACCTGGGGGGTGGACTGGTCCATGACGCTGGACAGCTATCAGTTCATCCTGAAGCGCGGGGCGCGGGCGATGCAGGATACGCTGCTCCTGTCCTCCGTCGCGACTCCGCTCTCGGCGCTGCTGGGCATGCTGATCGCGTTCCTCCTGGTGCGGAAAAATTTCTTCGGCAAGCGGCTGATGTCGGTGGCTTCCATCCTCCCCTTTGCGGTACCGGGAATCGCGCTGGGCATCGGATATGTTGCGGCCTTCAATACCCGGCCGATTCAGCTGACCGGCACGGCGGTGATCATCATCGTCGCCATGGTTTTCCGGACGCTGTCCATCGGCGTGGAGACCGGATCCAACAGCCTGCGGCAGGTGGACCCGAGCATCGAGGAGGCGTCGATCATTCTCGGCGCCGGAAACGCGAAAACCTTTTTCAGCGTCTCGCTTCCGATCATGAAATCGGCGCTGTTTTCGGGCCTGCTGAATTCCTTTATCCGGTCCATGACCAGCGTCAGCGCCGTCATCTTCCTGGTTTCCGTCAACTGGAACCTGCTGACGGTCAACATTCTTTCGGAAATCGAATCCAACCGGCTGGGGGCGGCCAGCGCCTACTGTGTCGCCCTGATGGTGATGGTGATTCTGGCGGTCGGCGTTCTGGAATTTATCGTGAACGGGCTCTTCGCCCGGAGGAGAAGATCGTATGAGTGAAGGAAAGAAAAATCTGGGAGCGGTCGGCGTGGAAATCCGGGATCTGGTGAAGACCTTTCCCGCCTACGGGCAGAAAAACGGGGAGGTCTTTGCCGCAAATCATGTGTCGCTGTCCGTGGAGCCGGGAGAAATGGTGACGCTGCTGGGGCCCTCCGGCTGCGGAAAGACCACCCTTCTGCGCATGGTTGCGGGCTTCCTCATGCCTTCCTCGGGTGAAATCCGGATCGGCGACCGCGAAGTCACCCGGATTCCCCCGAACAAGCGCAACGTCGGCATGATGTTCCAGAGCTACGCGCTCTTTCCGCATATGACGGTTTATGACAATGTCGCCTACGGACTGAAGCTCAAGCACATGGGAAAACCGGAAATCCGCGACCGGGTCCGGGCGATCCTGCAGCTGATGCAGATCGAGGAATACGCCAGCCGGTTTCCGAACGAGATTTCGGGAGGACAGCAGCAGCGCGTCGCCCTGGCGCGCGCCGTGGTGACGGAGCCCAGCGTCCTGCTCTTTGATGAACCGCTTTCCAATCTCGATGCGAAGCTGAGGGAATATATGCGGGAGGAGCTGCGGAAGATTCAGAAGCGGGTCGGAATCACCAGCCTCTATGTGACGCATGATCAGTCGGATGCCATGGCGATTTCCGACAAGGTGATCTTCATGCGCAGCGGAACGATTGAACAGACCGGAACGGCGATGGAGATTTACGCCCGCCCGCGGAATCAGTTCGTCGCGGGCTTCATCGGCAAGGCCAACTTTGTGCGGCCGGACGCGGTTCATTCGGTTTCCGGCGGCCAGGCGGAGATCACGCTCCTGGGCCGCAGAATGACGATCGGCGCGTCGGAGGAGTGCGGAAGCGAAAAGTCCTGCGTCGTTATGATCCGGCCGGAGGATGTGAAAATTTCCGCCGAGGGAGCGTTCCGGGCCCGGATTCTTTCAAAGGCTTATTTCGGCCAGTATATCCGCCACAGCCTGGAGATCGGCGGATGCGAAATCGAACAGATGGATTTTACGCAGAGCAACGCCGCGCTGCAGGAAGGCGACGAAATCACGGTATCCTTCGTGACGGATTCGCTCCGCCTGCTTCCCGGAGAGGACAAGATGGAAATCTGAAAGGATAAAGCGATGGATAATCTGTATGCGGAGATCCTGAATCTGGCTTCGGAAGCCGCCCGCCGGGCCGGGGCCTTTATCCGCGAGGCGCGGAAAACCGGACTGCATGTGGACGCCAAATCGCGGATTGATTTTGTGTCCGACAAGGACAGGATGTCGGAAAACATGATCCGGGAAATGATCCTGGAGAAGTATCCGGATCATCTCTTCTTCGGAGAGGAATCGGTTTACGGCTGTACGCCGGAGGAGGAAAAGGCGGAGATTGAGGCCTTCCGGGACGAGGATTTCATCTGGGTGGTGGATCCCATCGACGGGACGGTGAACTATATCCGGGATTATCCTCAGTATGCCATTTCCATCGGGATTGTTCATCACCGGGAGATCGTGGCCGGGGTGATCTATGATCCCTTCCGGGATGAGCTTTTCACGGCGCTGCGGGGAAAAGGCGCCTTCCGGAACGGCGAACGGATCCATGTTTCCGCGGCCCGGGATGCCGGGGACGCGATTATCAACACCAGCATGCCGACCAACAGCATGCAGACCCGGGCGGATATGGTTTCGCGGATCCCGCGGGTTTCCGAAACCTTCCAGTCCATGCGTGTATGGAACTGCGCGGCGATCAGTCTGGCCTCCGTGGCCTGCGGCCGCTCCGACGCGGATTACGAAGCGGGAATTCACCTGTGGGATATGGCGGCCGGAATCCTTCTGGTCCGGGAGGCGGGCGGCCGGGCTTCGCGGCTGGACGGTTCCCCCTGCGCTCTGACCCAGACGGATGTGATTGCCTCCAACGGATTCATCCACGATTCGGCGGTGCGCGCGGTTCGGCAGCGGATGTAGCCGGGCGGTCCGGTCCGCGGCCGGCATGCAGGGGAAAAAGCAATGGATCCGGGCAAATAATCAGGAAAAAAGGTGAAGCGGATGGAACTGAGCTCTTCGGTGCTGCGGGCGAAAAAAAGGCAGTACAGACGGAAAATGGTCAGGCAGCACTGGCCGCTTTATCTGTTCCTGCTGCCGACGATCCTCTATTTCCTGCTTTTTCGCTTTTATCCGATGTACGGTCTGCAGCTGGCGTTTAAGAACTACCGGATCCTGAACGGGATTTCCGGCAGCCCCTGGATCGGCATGGAGAATTTCCGAAGGTTTTTCTCCACGGCGGATTTCGGAAAGCTGATGCGGAATACCCTGGGCGTTTCCGTTCTGACGCTGGTGTTTACCTTTCCCCTGCCGATTCTTCTGGCGCTGCTGCTGAATCAGCTGCCTTCGCTGAAATATAAAAAGCTGGTTCAGACGACCGTGTACGCGCCGCATTTCATTTCCACCGTCGTCCTGGTGGGGATGATCTTCCTGTTTACCTCGCCCTCCTCGGGCATCATCAACCGGATTGCGGAATCCCTTGGCGGGAAGCCGGTTCATTATATGGCGGAACCCGGCTGGTTTATCCCGCTGTATGTGATCTCTGAGGTCTGGCAGTCCACCGGCTGGGGAAGCATCCTGTATCTGGCGGCGCTGTCCGGCATCAGCCCCGAGCTGCATGAAGCGGCGCTGGTGGACGGCGCGAACAAATTCCAGCGCGTTCTGCATATCGATATTCCCGGAATCCTTCCGACGATCGTCATCATGCTGATCCTGAACGCGGGAAAGATTATGAACGTCGGCTTTGAAAAGGCCTACCTGATGCAGACTTCGCTGAATATCGGCGCCAGCGAGATTATCGCCACCTATGTATACAAACGCGGCGTGCTGAAATCCCAGATCGGTCTGGCGACGGCGGTCGGCCTGTTTGATTCGGTGGTGAATATGATCCTGGTGGTTTCGGTGAACTGGATTTCCCGCCGGGTGACCGATTCGTCTCTGTTCTGAGGGGGTGCGCGGAATGAAAAACAAGGTGAACGGCATCTCCCGCGGAAGAGCGGACCGGGTTTTCGATTGGCTGGATTATGCCCTGCTGACGCTCGCGTTTCTGCTGGTGGCCTATCCGCTGTATTTTGTGGTCATTGCTTCCGTTTCCGATCCGGTTGCGGTCTATGAGGGCCGCGTGATCCTGTATCCCATCCGGCCCACCCTGGAGGGCTATGCGCGGATCTTCAGCTATGAAAGCCTGTTTACCGGCTACCGGAACACGCTGATCTATACCATGGTCGGCACGGCCATCAATGTGGTGATGACGGTTACGGCGGGATATGCGCTCAGCCGGAAGGAACTGGTGGGAAGAAATGTGATGATGATGGGCGTCATGTTCACCATGATCTTTTCCGGCGGCATGATTCCGAATTATCTCCTGGTCCGCGACCTGAACCTGTATAACACCATGTGGGCGCTGATCCTGCCGGGAGCCGTGAGCACCTGGAACCTGATCGTCTGCCGCACCTTTTTTCAGCAGACGATTCCGGATGAGCTGAAGGAGGCCGCGGAACTGGACGGCTGCGGAGACGCTTCGTTCTTCCTGCGGATCGTGCTGCCGGTCTCGAGCGCCATCATCGCGGTGATGGTTCTGTTCTATGCCGTTTCGCACTGGAACAGCTATTACAACGCGCTGCTCTATCTGACCTCGACGTCTAAATACCCCCTGCAGCTTGTGCTGCGCAATATTCTGATCGTCAATACCCTGGATGATATGGTGAACGACGTGGCGACCCAGGCCGCCCAGCAGCGGATGGGAGACCTGATCAAATACGGCATGATCATTGTTTCCTCGCTTCCCCTGCTGATCCTCTATCCCTTCCTGCAGAAATATTTTGTCCAGGGAGTGATGATCGGGGCCATCAAGGGGTGAAACCCGTTTTCCCGGGTCTTTGCAAAGGCGGACGGGCCTTTGTAAAAATATAAAATCTTTTTTAGGAGGAAGAACCATGAAGAAACTCGTTTCCCTGCTTCTGGCGCTGTCCCTGCTGCTGGGCTGCGCCGCCGCGCTGGCCGGGGATTATTACCCGGCGGAAAAGGTTTCCTACAACGTCTGGATCCGTATGCGCCCGATGAACGGCAATGCGGACGACATGGAAATCTTCAAAATCATGGAGGAAAAAACCAATGTTCACCTGAATTTTGAGCAGATTCCCCAGGCGGACTGGGAGGAAAAAATCCTCCAGAACCTGAACGGCGGAAAGGATCTGCCGGACGCGTATTATTCCGGCTATTCCCTGAATTCCACCCAGCTGCTGTTCTATGCCGGCCAGGGACTGCTCCTGCCCCTGAACGATCTGATTGAACAGTATATGCCGAATTTCAAGGCCAAGCTGGAAGCCCATCCCGAAGTGAAGGCCGCCATTACCGCGCCTGACGGCAATATCTATTCCCTGCCTTTCTGCCGCTTTGACGGTCTGACCGGCCAGATTCCCAGCAATATGTTTATCAACAAGGTCTGGCTGGACAAGCTGAACCTGAGCGTGCCGACGACCGTGGAGGAGCTGGAAACCGTTCTGACCGCGTTCAAGGAAAATGACTGCAACGGAGACGGAAACCCGAATGATGAAATCCCCATGACCTTCAAGTTTGAAGGATCCCAGCGCGATCTGGGCGGCCTCTTCGGCATGTTCGGCTATGCCGATAACCTCTACGGCGGCCAGCATCATTTCTGCGTGGATGACGGCAAGGTTATCTTTACCCCCGCCACCGAGGGCTATAAAAAAGGCTGCGCCTATCTGTATGAGCATTTCTTCTCCAAGGGCCTGATCGACCTCGAAGGCTTTACCATGGATAAGGCGACCTACAATGCCCAGAACCAGGGCGAACTGGCCAATATCGGCGCCTACTTCTCCTGGAACATCTTTGATCTGGGTTCGGTGCACATGGACGAGTATGTGCCGATGGCGCCTCTGCTCGGCCCCGACGGCACCACCAGCTGGGGATATGTCACCTCCTCCGGCATTGAAACGGTGGGCCTCGTCCTGACGAAGGACTGCAAGGATCCGGTCAATCTGATCAAGTGGGCGGATCTGACCTATGATGATTTCTATGGCATGCAGCTCGAATACGGCTGCATCGGCACCAACATTGTCGAGCTGCCGGAGGGCGATCCGAGCGGATATAAGTATGATTATGTCCGGGAATATCCGGATGGCATGACCTATGATGAGTTCCTCTTCGGCAACACGTATCCCGACTCCTGCCTGGCCCTGTTCCGGGATTTCTATGAGACGATTCTCCCGATGCCCGACAGCGCGAAGGCCAAGGACAAGATCAATAATGAAATGTATCTCCCCGTCGCGACGACCCGTTATTATCCGACCCTGCTCTTCAGCGCGGAGGATAACGACCGCATCAATGAAATTGCCCCCGATATCATCGGCAAGGCGGAGGAAATGCGTGCCGAATGGCTGGCGCGCGGCGGCGTGGAGGACCAGTGGGACGATTATCTTGCCACCCTGAACGCCATGGGCCTGCAGGAATATATCGATATTTACCAGAAGACCTATGACAACGCCTACGGCAAATAAGACGGGAACCCAAAGAAAAGCCGGGGAGTGTGACCGCGTCACATTCCCCGGCTTTTTTTCGGAAATCGTATGGATGGGGGTAGAACTTTGAACTTTTCTTACTTTTTTTACCGGTATCGATGCAACTGACTTCGACGGTATATGGACG
>JAGCBO010000181.1 GCA_017652125.1 Clostridia bacterium
AGAGGATTCCACGGGACGAAATCAAGATCCGCATTGCGGAGCATTTTATCGTACCCGTTGAATCCATTTTTTTTCCGAACAAACAACACGAAGCGTGTTAAATGATGAAAGGAAGCAAAGGAAGCATGAACAACATTCAGATGATACCGATCCGGCGGCTGATCCATCACCCGGAGAACCCGCGGAAGGACCTGGGCGACCTGACGGAACTGGCGGAGAGCATCAAGGCGAACGGCGTAATGCAGAACCTGACGGTGGTTTTTGCGGATCCGCTGGGTGAGCATTTTCTGGTCGTGATCGGAAACCGCCGGATGGAAGCGGCGAAGATGGCGGGCCTGGAGGAGCTGCCGTGCGTGATCAGCGACATGGACCACAGGACGCAGGTGGCGACGATGCTGATGGAAAACATGCAGCGGGCGGACCTGACAGTCTACGAGCAGGCACACGGGTTCCAGATGATGATGGACCTGGGCTATACGGAAAAAGAGATTGGAGAGAAGACAGGATTCAGCGAAAAGACCGTAAAAGCGCGGATTAAGTTTACAAAATTCAATCAGAAGAACTTCGAAAACGCGGTGGCCAGGGGCGCTTCGCTGATGGACATGATCGAGATCAGCAAGCTGAAAAGCAAGAACGATCAGAACGAGGCTATGAAGGAAGCCGGGACGAACAACTTCCGCCACAAGCTGAAGAGCCTGCTGGGCGAACAGACATATAAGGAAGGCTGTGAAAAGCTGGCGAAGCTCGCAAAAGAAGAGGGGATCCAGCAGATTCCGGAAAACGCGAACGTCTACGGCGGAGGACAGTACACCTGGCTGAAATTCGACGCATCTGCGTCGGATCCGGAAGAGAAGATCCGGAAGGCGCTGAAAAAGGTGAGGAAGGACAACAAGGACGAGGAGCTGTTCTTCAGATTCACACGGAACTGGAATGACGATAATGCGTACCTGTCCGTGCTGAAGAAAAACAGGGGAGTAAAAACCGAAAGCCTGGAAGAGGGCAACAAAAGAGTAAAGGAAGAAGACCGGAAACGCCAGAAGAAGCTGCGGGCTGTGAAGAAACTCTGGGCGGAAGCGTACAGGCTGAGGCTGGACTTCATCAGAGAATACACGGTCAGCGTGAACGGCACCGGGATGACAAGCATCGGGAAGCTGATCGTCAAGTACGCACTGGGCCAGAAACAGCCATACGGACGGGACACACTGCCGGAGAACCAGCACTGGAAAGGAAAGTATATCCGCGAGGCGACCGGCCTGCAGAAAGAGGAAGATTACGCGGATAAGAAGAGCATCTGGGAACTGGTGGAGGAACAGAGTGTTCCGCAGATCCGGGCGACAATCGCGTGGATCATGGGCGGCGGGGTGTTCGACATGGACACGCCGGAAAGCGGCCTGTATGACGGCTACGATGGGAGCTTCAGCGAGAAGACATACATGGGGAACATGATAAAAGAGCGGTACGAATTTCTGAAAGAAATCGGATATGTGATGAGCGACATGGAGATCCAGCTGATGGACGGAACGCATGAGTGTTACCGGGAGGATCAGCCATGAGATGCCGGGACTGCGCGGAGGGAAAGCCGATCGGCGGGGACGGGATCCTGTGCATCCAGTACGGGATCATCATAGGAGCGGATCATGAATGCACACGGGAAGGAGGACGGCGGCGTGAGCGAGACGAGGATCACGGTGAGCCAGGCGAAGGACAAACCGAACTATCAGAAGACGGCCGCGGAGCTGCTTAAACGCTGCCGGGAATTCTATCAGAATCCGGAGAACGAGCGGGCCTTCCTGGAATGGAAGGCCGGGAAGGATAAGAAATGTTGATCGGATTCATCATCGGATTTATCGCCGGGGAAGTGATGGGGCTGGTGACGGCCGCGGTGATCTCCGGCGGATGGGACGCATACAGAGAATGGAGGCAAAGGAAGCATGAAAAGGAAGCAAGGAATCGCGCTGCTGCTGGCGCTGATCGTCACGGTGGCGGTGATCTGGTCCGCGATCGGAAGCATGGCGGAGGACCGGCTGGCGACGGTGTGGATCATGTGCAAGCCGGGAAGCTATGTATCGATCCGGGAGAAGCCGGACAAAATGAGCGGGGAGCGGGGATATCTGGACAGCGGGGACAGCTTCCAGACAACCGGCGAGAGTAAGGACGGATGGATCCGCTGCTGCGGAGCCGGGGAAGGCGGCTGGGTGTGGTGCGGATACGTGGTCACGGAAAAGCCGGAGAAGATCGGC
>JAGCBO010000182.1 GCA_017652125.1 Clostridia bacterium
GCCATTTCCGCCAGGGAGGGCCAGGCGCCGTCGATCTGTTTGAAATCCGCCAGCGCCGCCCGCCCGCTTTCCGGATCCAGGCGGAAGGACAGATATCCCAGCGCGGTTTCCAGCACGGCCCCGGGGAACGTCAGCGAATGGAAACCCAGGTGGCTTCCGATCTGTTCCCAGAGAACCTGCCCCTCCTCATTGAAATAGAGGAAGGTGGGCGCCAGCCGGACGGATCCTCCGGTCCCCCGGACTGTCGGCAGCCGGCCGGGGAATACAGCGGACAGGCCGCCGTCCTGATCGGGCGCCAGCTGGCCCAGCGCTTCGTAAGCCAGCCATTCGGAATGATTCCGGAAGGAAAGAACCGGTTCTCCGGTCTGTTCATCCGTCGCGTTCATGATATTCACGGACGCCAGCTCCGCGTCGGAAGCATACCGGCGGAACAGCGCGTAATAACCGGCCAGAAGAGGTTCCTCCGCGTCTCCCGCGATCCGGATCGTCGTTCGCCGGCCGCCGGAAACCGTCCACGGCTGATCCGTAAACACCGGACTTCCCGCCTCAGCCGGCAGCGCCTTTCCTTCTGTCACCGTATAATCCTCCGCCGGAGCAACAGCCAGCTGTCCGTCCGCCAGCGGAGCCGCTTCCTCCGTGGAAATCACGGCCTCGCTGAA
Organism: Clostridia bacterium; assembly: GCA_017652125.1. Classification (GTDB taxonomy): domain Bacteria; phylum Bacillota; class Clostridia; order Christensenellales; family Aristaeellaceae; genus Aristaeella. The sequence continues at coordinate 660 of JAGCBO010000182.1, forward strand.
GCATACCGCGTCCGTCGGATGATCCACATCATACCAGAGCGCCTGAAAGGACAGCGTTCGCACCTCTGTCTGCGCGCCGTCCGCCGGTTTCAGCGCCACATAGTCATCGGCGGTTTCGCCGGCCTTCAGAATCCGGTAGACGCCCTCCGGCAGCTTCCAGGCCGGCTGGTCCGGCGCGTAGACGCTGATTCTCCGGTTCCGGCTCTCCGCTCCCGGATCCCGGGTCTGCCCGATCGCCGCCTCCCGTCCGTCCATTTTCGCGTGTCCGAGAAAAACATGGCGGGAAATGCTGTCCCCGTTCTCATAGTGCAGAAGCAGGATCACGTTCCGGTCCACGATATAGCAGCCCCGCAGGCTGACGCGGCACTCTCCGCGGGAAAACAGCGTCTTTTCGGTTTCCGCGCTCAGCGAGCCGATTTCCCGGCCGGCTTCAATCAGAAAAGCCGGCGGAAGCAGATCGGTCTCGGGATAGAAGGCGGTCAGCGGAATATCGGTCCGCAGTTCAAACGGGAGAACCTGGTACAGCCGGTTCGTTCCGTCCTCCACCGCGCCCAGAAACAGCGAAAAGTTCACTTTCCCCAGCAAAACATCCGGAACGAGGCCGATGATATCCCGCAGGCGGATCACCAGGCTGGCCGCTCCCGTTTCACCGGGAGCCAGCGATTTCCGGCCATACTGGTCCGCCGCTCCCCTTCCCTGGGCGTTCAGTGCGCTCAGCTCCGTTTCCGCCCCGTTCAGGCTGACGTCTGTCAGCAGGAAGGAAAGATCCTGATCCGTTTCATTGTGCAGAGAAAGATTCAGAATAATCCGGGCGCTGTCCGGGTTAGCCGACTGCAGCAGATACAGCGAGCAGTCCGGCCGCAGCGTCCGGCCGTTTTCCAGGGTCGGCAGGCCGTCCTCCGATACGGAAACCGGATATTCCACCGCCCCGCCTTCTTCCAGAGGCGTCAGGGCCGTCATCACCCGGTTTCCCTGCGTATCCGTAATTTCAAAGCCGGCGTACAGCGCCTCCGCCCGCATCAGATCCTTTCCGAAGGCCATCATGAAATCGGTCCGGTCCACATCGTACCGCGCCTTTTTCTGCGTGTCCTCATGTTCATCCGGCCGCCACTGTTCAAACGCGAGCGTCTCCTCCTGCCCGTTGACGGTGGGATTCCGGTATTCATTATAGAAGGTTACGCCGGCGTACCGGGACAGATCCACCTCCGCCCGGGAGGACCAGGCGCCGGTCATCTCGTCATAGACCAGATAATCCCGCAGGGAAAAGCGGTTCCCCGCGTCCTGAATATATTCCGCGATCACCGGCTGTTCCGCCCGCCTGCCTTCTTCGTCAAAGGGATACAGGCGGATCTGAAAGATCCCGTTCTCCGTCATCTGATAGGCCAGCGCCCCCGTCAGCTCCACATAGCCCGAGGCATTCACGGCGCGGATATGCCGTCCGTCATAGGAAGCCAGAAGGCGGTTTCCCTCTGTACGGACCTCGTCGGAGCGATAGATCTGAACATAGGATTCATCCGCCGTATCATACAGGTTTCGCGCCAGAATCACCAGATGCGCGCCGGCCAGATCCGCCATCTGCTCCGCTGTCAGTTCCGCGGTGATCCAGGACAGGCTGCCTGCCGGATCCGGTTCCGCGCTCACCCGGTTCAGTCCGGTCCACCGGACCAGCTGCTCTCCGATCATGATCCGGCCGTAGGCGCTGATGTAGCGCGTATATCCCGGGCAGAAGTTCATCCCGGCATACAGTTCCCGCCAGGCGCTCCGGTATTTTTCCCGGTTGCGCCAGGGATGATAAACGGACAGCCCGCAGCTGCTTTCCGGATTGGACCGGTGATGGATCACGGCCCGGCGCACCGCCCGGATCAGCGCTTCCGCTTTCTCCGGATTCCGGGTCGCGTAGCTCTCCGTCAGGGAAACCAGGTCCACCAGATCATATCCGCTTTCTCCGGGCTGCTGATCCCCGGCTCTTCCAAAGCCGACGGCGTTAATCCGCATCCGGGAGATATCCGGAAAGGATTCCTCGTTCAGCTCTCCCGACAGGCCGGAAAAGAAATCGTTCATCCGGCCCGTCACTTCCTCCATGGCGGACAGATCAACACAGGCCAGGGTCAGCTCCCGGGCGGAATCCTCCTGTCCCTCAAAATAGGTTTCGATGATCCGCCGCCCGGTTTCCGCCGCGTCCGCATCTCCGCGCAGCCCGTTCAGGAAAGCATAGTTCCACCCGGAAGCCGGCTCCTCCGCCTGCGAGGAAACCATGTAGCCCGCATAGGGCGCCAGGGTTGCGCCCACCTCGACGGAGCTCATCAGACAGGCGTCGAACCCGATCCAGGCCAGCCGGTTTTCTTCCCCGCTGAAGCCCGCGTCGCGCAGAGCGCCCGTGAGCTCCTCCAGCGACAGATGATCCGCGTTATACTGCTCGTCCCAGCAAAGCCCGTCCAGCGGACCTCCGCCGTGATCCCACAGAATCAGCGCATACTGATCCGCGGGACAGC
>JAGCBO010000183.1 GCA_017652125.1 Clostridia bacterium
CGAATGGGCCGGCGCGCAGGCGTTCTCCAGCTTTGATACCTATCTGGCGCCCTTCGTCCGGGTGGATAATCTGACCCAGCGGGACGTCAAGCAGTGCATTCAGAGCTTCATCTACGGCGTGAATACCCCCAGCCGCTGGGGAACCCAGGCGCCTTTCTCCAATATTACGCTGGACTGGGACTGCCCGAAGGATCTGGAAAACCTGCCGGCGATTATCGGCGGGAAGGAAATGGATTTCACCTACGGGGAATGCCAGAAGGAAATGGATATGGTGAACAAGGCCTTCATCGAGATCATGATCGAAGGCGACGCCAACGGCCGGGGCTTCCAGTACCCGATTCCCACCTATTCCATTACCCGGGATTTTGACTGGAGCGAGACGGAGAACAACAAGCTGCTCTTCGAGATGACCGCCAAATACGGCACCCCCTATTTCAGCAACTATATCAACAGCGATATGGAGCCCAGCGACGTGCGCAGCATGTGCTGCCGGCTGCGGCTGGATCTGCGGGAGCTGCGCAAAAAGAGCGGCGGCTTCTTCGGCAGCGGCGAATCCACCGGTTCCATCGGCGTCGTGACCATCAATATGCCCCGGCTGGCCTACGAAGCCTATGACGAGAAGGACTTCTACAAGCGTCTGGACAAGCTGATGGACATTTCCGCCCGGAGCCTGAAGACCAAGCGGACCGTCATCACCAAACTGCTGGAGGGCGGGCTGTATCCCTATACCCGGCGCTATCTGGGCACCTTTGAGAATCATTTCAGCACCATCGGTCTGGTGGGCATGAACGAAGCGGCGCTGAACGCTTCCTGGCTGCGGAAGGATCTGACTCATCCCGACGCCCAGCAGTTTGCCAAGGACGTGCTGAACCACATGCGGGAGCGGCTGAGCGACTACCAGGAGCTCTACGGCGATCTGTACAATCTGGAGGCCACGCCGGCGGAATCCACCACCTACCGCTTTGCCAAGCACGACAAGGAGCAGTATCCGGACATCATTACCGCCAACCAGAACGGGACGCCCTACTATACGAACTCCAGCCATCTGCCCGTAGGCTACAGCGAGGATATTTTCTCCGCGCTGGATGTGCAGGACGAGCTACAGACCCTGTATACCTCCGGCACCGTGTTCCATGCCTTCCTGGGAGAGAAGCTGCCCGACTGGAAAGCGGCGGCGACCCTCGTGCGGAAGATCGCGGAGAACTACAAGCTGCCGTACTATACCATGAGCCCCACCTATTCCGTGTGCAGCACGCACGGCTATCTGACGGGCGAGCAGGCGATCTGCCCCCACTGCGGCGCGAAGACGGAGATCTACAGCCGGATTACCGGATATTACCGCCCGGTGCAGAACTGGAACGACGGTAAAGCCCAGGAATTCCGCGACCGGCTGGTTTATGATATCGGGCATTCCCGGCTGACCCATCAGGGCCCGGTGAAGGCGGAGCCTGTGCCCGCGGCGCCCGCCGCGCAGACGGCGCAGGCGGTTCCCGCGCAGGCGGAAAAGCCGGAGGCGGCGGAGGAGAAGCCCGCCAGTCACGGCATCCGTTCCCTGCTGTTCGTCAGCGCGACCTGCCCCAACTGCAAGCTGGCCGTCGCCATGCTGGAGAAGGCGGGCTTCCTGTTCAAGAAAGTGCTCGCCACGGAGAACGTGGAGCTGACCCGGCAGTACGGCGTCAAACAGGCGCCGACCCTGGTGGTGATGGACCAGAACGGGACGGATTTCGAGAAGTACAAGGGCGTTTCCGAGATTAAGGGGATGCTGACGCAGCGGCAGGTCGGATAAGGCGGGGAGCATGACAGACATCATTGTAATCGGCGGCGGGCCGGCCGGGATGACGGCGGCCCTGTACGCCCTGAGAAACGGCAAGTCCGTTCTGATTCTGGAAAAGCATGGGTTCGGCGGTCAGATTACCCACAGCCCCAAGGTGGAAAACTGGCCGGGAACCGCGCAGATGAGCGGCAACGCCTTTGCTGAGGCGCTGCTGGAGCAGATTCTGGCCCAGGGGGCGGAGGTGGATCTGGCGGAGGCCGTCCGGGTCGAGGACCGGGGCGCCGTGAAAGCGGTCTGGACGGATGACGGCCAGGTGCACGAGGCCAGGGCGCTGGTGCTGGCGACCGGGGTGAAGCACCGGATGCTGGGCCTGCCCGGCGAGGAGGAACTGGTCGGGGAAGGCATCAGCTTCTGCGCCGTATGCGACGGGGATTTCTATACCGGGAAGACCGTGTGCATGGCGGGGGGCGGCAATTCCGCCCTGCAGGAAGCGATTCTGCTGGCCGGCAAGTGTGAAAAAGTCATCATGCTGCAGGATCTGCCCTTTTTCACCGGGGAGCAGAAGCTGCAGGACATCCTCTTCGCGCGGCCCAATGTGGAAAAGCGGACCGGCGTGACCGTGACCGGCCTGAACACGGAGAGCGGGGAGCTGAAAAGCGTCACCGTGACCGGGAAGGAATCCGGGGAGCGGGAGGACATTCCCTGCGACGGCCTGTTTGTGGCCATCGGCCTGATTCCGGAAAACGAGGCCTTTGCTCAGCTGGCAAAGCTGGATGAGCGGGGGTATTTTGCCAGCGGAGAGAGCTGCGAAACCGGAACCCCCGGGGTTTATGTGGCGGGCGACTGCCGGGCCAAAACGGTCCGCCAGCTGACCACCGCCGCGGGAGACGGCGCCACCGCCGCCCTGGCGGCCTGCCGGTATATCGACAGCCTGACATAATCAAAGGAGCCTGACCGGACGACCGGTCAGGCTCCTTTTTGGATTTCTTCAGCGGGGAGGCCGGTTACTCCAGCACCCATTCCAGCTCTTCGCAGCCGCACTGCGGGCAGCGGCCGGTGTCCCGCCTGTCTTCAAAAAGCCGGCCGCACTTCGGGCAGCGGCGGTTCAGCAGAAAACTGCGGAAGGGATAGAGCACCGCGTCCGCCATCTCTTCGGAGATCAGGGAACGGTCTTCCCCCAGCGTGTCCAACCGCTTCATCCAGGCGGTGCGGCTCAGGCCGAACAGAGGCGCTTTGGCCTGGCGGGGGCGGTTGAAGCGGATCACGTCCACCAGCGGAACCGGAGCCAGCAGGTTGCGGGCAAAGACGTCCGCCTCTTCCTCCAGGGTGCTGTCCGCACTGAGCCCCGGATTCATCTGATCGGGAAAATCCCGGAAATGGTTCAGGAACAGATGCCCCAGCTCATGAGCGACGGCCCAGCGAAGCCGGCCCGGATCCCGGGCCTCATCGCGGTAAATAATACAGAAGGCCGGATAGGCAATGGTGATCGCGTCCGTCATCCCCAGGGCGGCAGGCAGATTCCAGGGTTGCCAGGCCGGATTCTGCGTCACCTGGGAGAGCGGATAAACCGAAATCCCGGAGGAGACGGCAACCTCCAGCGGATCCACCGGCAGCCGGCTGATCCGGCAATCCTGAAGAACGGCGCAGGCATAATGAAGCGCCGCGTCGGTCCGCGGTACAAAAGCCATTTTCGTTCCTCCTTCCAGCCTGAACTACGGGAAAAACGATCCGATTGGATGTGAACAAGGGCATTCTATCACAGTCCGTGGGTTTTCACAAGCGGGGAATCTGCGGCTCGTTCCGCGCAGCGGCGCGCCGCCGCATTCACGGCGGCGGAACGGGCGGGAAATCCCGGAACAGTTGCAAAGCAAGGGACGGCGTGCTATAATCCCCCTGTTCCGATCCCGTGAGGGAACGATCCCGCCCGTTCGGCGGGGACAGACTGAAAGGATTGAATGTTTTCATGGGTTTATGGCTTGCCCTGATCCTGTGTATCGCGCTGTCCGCCTTTTTCTCGGCGACGGAGACCGCGTTTTCCGCCTCCAACCGGGTAAAGCTGAAAACGGTTGAAGGCCCCCGAAAGGATCGGGCGCAGCTCGCGCTGAAGCTGCTGGAGCAGTTTGATTCTCTGCTGACAACCGTTCTGATCGGAAATAATATCGTGAATATCGCCGGTACGGCGATCGCCACGGTTCTTTTTACGACCCGGATTATGGCCGGGCAGGAGGAGCTGGGCGCCACCGTCGCGTCCGTGGTGATGACCCTGGCGGTTCTCTTTTTCGGCGAGGTCGGTCCGAAAACGCTGGCCAAGCAGCAGCCGGAGAAGTTTGCCATGAGCGTCAGCCCGGTGATCCGGGTGCTGATGGTGCTGCTGCGCCCGCTGGACCTGCTCTTCGGCGTGTGGCGGAAGATGCTGTCCAGGCTGGTCCGGCCGGATCCGGAGGAGAATCAGATTGAGGATGAACTGATCACGATGATCGACGAGGCGCAGACCGAGGGCGACATCGAGGAAGAGGAAGGGGAGCTGATCCGCTCCGCGATCGGTTTTCACGAGCAGAACGCCGCGGATATCATGACCCCCCGGGTGGATGTGACCGCGCTGGAGGATACCGCCGGAATCGAGGAAGCGGCCGAGCTGTTCCGGAAGACCTGGTATTCCCGGATTCCGGTCTATCATGAGGATCTGGATCATATCGTGGGCATTCTGCATGAGAAGGATTTCTATAAGATGACCCATGAGGGCTGCACGGACATCCGCCAGATTATGAAAGAGGCCTATTTTGCGCCGGCCAGCCTGTCCGTGGGCAATCTGCTGCGCAAGTTCCAGCAGGCGAAGACGCATATGATGGTGCTGCTGGATGAATACGGCGGCACGGAAGGCATCGTGACCCTGGAGGATGTGCTCGAGGAGCTGGTGGGAGAGATCTATGACGAGCACGACGAGGTGAACGAGGAGGTCGTGGAGAAGGAGGACGGCAGCCTGGTGGTGGACGGCAGCATGCAGCTGCCGGAGCTCCTGGAGAAATACGATATTCCCAACAGCTACAGCGCGGACACGGTCGGCGGCTGGGCGGCGGAGATGCTGGAGAAGGTGCCGGAAACGGGCGATTCCTTCTCGCTGAACGGACAGCGGTTTACGGTGGCCGAAATGGACGGCTTCCGGGTCACCCGCGTGGAGGTGGCTCCCGAACCGGCGGAGACCTCCGGGACGGAGGCGGCCGGGGAGGCGGAAAAACAGGAGACGCAGGCCTCCGCTCAGCCGGAATCCGGGAAGGAGTAAAGGCGGAATCCGGAAAGGAATAAAGTTGCTTTTCAATGAAAAACATGATAGGATGGAACAGTCAGGAAAGCGTTTCAATAAAAAGGGAACAACTGAAGGGGGAAGACTCTATGAAAAAATGGATCGCCATTCTGCTGACACTGGTCATGGTGATGGGATGCGTGTCCGCCCTGGCGGATACCTGGTACTGCCCGGAGTGCGGGCAGAAAAACGACAGCAATTTCTGCTCCAACTGCGGCACGAAAAAGCCGGGCGGGAGCGGGAGCACCAGCACCGGCGGGAACATTTCCGCGCCTTCCACCCCGGCCAACGATATGGCGGTGACCCGGGCCGTGATGAATTCCGACGGTTCCGTCAGCCTGGCCTGGAGCGGCGGCAAATCCCCTTATACCGTGTATTATATGTGGTATGCCAACTCCAACCATAACAGCGGCGCGGACGTTCAGGTCTGGCGGGCGGGAAGCAACCTGATCAGCCAGAGCTTTTCCACCCGGAACGATTTCGTGCCCGGGGAGCGGTACTGGATCGTGATTCAGGACGCGAACAAGCTGGAATGCTGGTACGATTTCAATCCCTCCCGCAAGGCGTTCACCGCGCTTTCCGGAACGCACATGACCATGTCCCTCCGGAAGAAGGTCAACAACCGTTCCTCCACCGTCGGCAGCTTCTCCGCCAATGAGATCGAGCGGCAGTATGTCAGCAGCCTGTACGGGGCGACGATCAAGATGACCCTGGGCCGGCTGAAGACGACCTTCTATTTCACCTCCCGCATGGCGCTGTTCCTGCCCAGCGGGGAACCCTATCTGTTCCATGTGGGGGATCAGGCGGTGAATTCCTCCGCAGTGTACTGGGAGTCCTATGACTTCAAGAATGTATGGGACTGGCTGGTCAGCAGCAAGGGCGGCATCCCCGCCGGACAGTATGTTTTCCGGCTGTACGTGGATGACAGTATTTTCGGTGAGGAAGTCATCAATATCAACTGAGCCTCCGGCATGAATCCGGACGGGACAGGGGAAGAACAAGATGAATCATTCCGTTCTGCGAAAAATGAAATCCGGTCTTCTGACTCTGACGGCGCTGATCCTGCTTCTGCCGCTCTTCCGGGGATCCGGAAGGGCGGAGAGCATGCGTCGCCGTCTGACGCTGATGATTTACATGTGCGGCAGCAACCTGGAATCCCAGTACGGCTCCGCTTCCGCGGACTATCTGGAAATGACGGAGGCCGGCGTGGAAGCGGATGTTTCCGTCCTGGTGATGATGGGCGGCAGCTCCGACTGGAAGATCGCCGTGGACGCGGAGAAGACCGTGACCATGGAGATCGGCAGCCGGGGAGTACGCCGGGTCCGGGAAGAAGAAAAGAAAAACATGGGATCCGGGGACACGCTGGCGGATCTGCTCCGGTACGGCCGGGAACGCTGTCCCGCGGATCAGTATGCGCTGATTCTGTGGGATCACGGCGGAGGTCCGCTGGACGGGCTTTGCTGGGACGAGCAGTATAACGCGGATCATCTGTCGCTGGAGGAGCTAACTGCCGCGCTGAGGGACGCGGGCTTCGGCGGGGAAGGGAACCGGCTGGCCTGGATCGGGTTCGACGCCTGCCTGATGAGCTCCGTCGAGGTGGGCGCGGCCCTGGCTCCCTACGCAGACTGCATGGTATCCTCGCAGGCGGAGGAGCCGGCATCCG
>JAGCBO010000184.1 GCA_017652125.1 Clostridia bacterium
CGGTGAAACGTTTGAGACCGGCTCTACCCGCAAGGAAATGAAGGTGGATATCTGCTCCAAGTGTCATCCTTTCTACACCGGTAAGCAAAAGTTGGTTGATACCGGCGGACGGGTTGACCGCTTCAAAAAGCGCTTTAACATCGCGTGATGAATCGAGAACGTACTGGTTACGTTCTCGTTCTTTTTTACCGGATTAACAGCCTTACCGGAAGCTTTACGCCTCTGCTCAGTTTATTTCGAGACAGATCCTTAGTTTCGAGACAGATCCTAAGATCTGCTCATCAATAAGCGGGCTCCGTTTTCCCGATTCCGGGAAACGGAGCCCGCCTGTGTTTCCAATTCGAAGATCCGGATGACCGGACCGGTCTTCCGGTCAGATTTCGACGGAGGGATCGGTGGCTTTGTCGAAGAGATCCAGAACCTCTTTCTCCGGCTGATGATCCAGCAGGGTGGCCACCACAGCCGCCAGCAGGCCGACGAGGAAACCGGGAATAATCTCATAGATTCCCAGGCCGATGCCATAAAGCCAGATCAGGTCGGCGGCTGCGCCGCAGACAATACCGGCAATGGCGCCCTTGATGGTGAACCGACGCCAGAAAATGCTGAGCAGGATGGCCGGACCAAAGGCGGCGCCGAAGATGCCCCAGGCATTTTCAACCAGGCCCATAATGCTGCCGCTGTTCGGATTGGCGGCAATGATGACCGCCAGAAGAGCGATGAAGAGCACCACGATCCGGCCGGCCCAGAACATTTCCTTATCCGAGGACTGACCTTTGCGGATCACCGGCTTATAGAAATCGGAAGCAAAGGCGGAGGAGGCGGACAGCAGCTGGGAATCGGCGGTGGACATGGAAGCCGCCAGAATGGCGGAGAGCAGAATGCCGGAAATGACAGGCGGGAAGATGGTACGGACCATCTGGATGAAAACCGTGGAGCTGTCGCTCAGCTCGCCCATGAACAGGCGACCGACGCAGCCGGCGGCCACGGAGAACAGGATGATCAGCACGTTCCAGCTGATGCCGATCCGGGCGCTCTTTCTCAGATCCTTATCGCTGCGGACCGACATGAACCGGATGATGATATGGGGCATGCCGAAGTAGCCAAGACCCCAGCCGAGACCGGAGACGATGGATTTCCAGTCGGCAAAGAGATTCCAGAAGTCCGGCGGAAGCGTATCGCCGGAGGAGACGGCCTTGCCGGCATTGATCAGCGACAGCGCGAAGATCGGGGCGATCAGCAGCGCACCGAGCATCAGCAGCCCCTGGAAGAAATCGGTCCAGCAGACAGCGCTGAAGCCGCCGAGGAAGGTATAGCCGACGATGATCGCGGCAGCCAGATACATGGCCAGATTGGCGTCAATTCCAATGACGGTATTGAACAGCGTACCGCAGGCCTTGACGCTGGAAGCGGCATAGATCGTATATGCCAGCAGGAAAATCACGGAGCAGATCACCTGGAGCGAACGATTGGCGGATTTAAAACGGTTGGTCAGATACTGGGGGATCGTAATCGAATCGTCCGCAAGGATGGAGAAGCGCCGCAGGCGGGGCGCTTCAAAGATCCAGCTCAGCGCGTAGCCGATGGCCAGGCCGATGGCGATCCAGGCCTGACCGATGCCCGCCGCGTAAATGGAGGCCGGCAGACCCATCAGCACCCAGGCGCTCATATCGGAGGCGCCGGCCGAAAGCGCGGAGACCCAGGGCCCCATCTTCCGCCCGCCCAGGAAATACTCCTTTTCACCGCTGCCGCGCGATTTCAGGAAGAAATACACACCGATGCCCAGCATGGCAATCAGATAGACAATAAAGATGACAAGTTCCACATTCATATTCTGTTCCACCCCTCTCACAGATTCCGAAACAGGTTTATTATACTGAAGCATAGAGACTGAAACAAGAAAGAGACGGTATTTTTCATGTTTTGCTTGTGAAATGGAGCTAAATGAAGTAGAATAAAAACAGATCGATGAGGAGATGACGACCATGAAACGAGCTGTCTGTTTTATCCTTTTGCTGTGTCTGTGCGTATCCGCCCTGATGAGTTCCGCCGCGTTCGCGGCAGAGCGGACGGCGAAGGAGAAGGATTCCAAGTATTATGGCGCCATGCGGGTTGTGCGATGCAAGGAATGGGTTTCCATGCGGACGGGGCCCCGGAAAACCTTCGACCGGATCATGAAAGTGCCGCTCGGGGCGATTGTGATGAACTGCCGGTATGAAAAGAAAGGGTTTGTGAAATGCGAATACCAGGGGGAGGAAGGGTACATCATGCTGCAGTACCTGGAACCCGCCCCGGAATATGAACCGGCGGAAACCACGGGAGAATCGCGGCTGATGACCCGGGAGGAAATCCTGAAGGACGCGAAGGAGACGCTGAACTGGAAGGAATTCAATGTTTCCATTCTGGCTTCCCATCAGTATATAACAGAAAACAAGCAGATCAAGGAAGTGCTGAAGGTCGGCTGCTTTATCGACGATACTCCGGCCTGGGGCTATGTTGAAACGGTGGACAGCAGCAAGGAACAGACCAAGCTGCGCGCTTTCATGGGCGGCAATATCGATGAGCCGCAGGTGATGATCTATGACTCCGAATACGGCCTGTTCATGATCGATCTGCTGAGCGGGCGGGAAACCTGGATTCTGCCGATTGCTGTCTGCAATCTCGGAGACGGGGCGGCGACGGCTCTTTCGGAGGACGGAGTTCTGTATATCGCCGGATCGGAGGGCCCGTCGCCTGTGGCGATTTCCGAGGACGGACGGGTTCTGTGGCAGTCCGCCCTGGAGCTGGAGGGAACCATCCGCTCCATCGAGCTGAAACCGGATGTTATTGAACTGCATTACGTAACCGGCGACGGCCAGAAGAAGACGGCTGTGCTGGAGTACTCCGGCGATCTGATCCGGAAGGAGTAAATTAAAGCAGGAAGCAGATGAGTTATACAGAAAGTATCAGCCGGCGGGGAATGCTCCGGAAGGCCCTGAACGTTGCCTGGCCGGCCATGATCGAAAACTTTTTTGTCGCCCTGGCGGGAATGATCGACACGATGATGGTTTCCGCCATGGGCAGTTATGCCGTGGCGGCGGTTGGGCTGACCAATCAGCCCAAGTTTATCAGCCTGACGCTGTTTTTCGGTATCAATGTGGCCGTTTCAGCCCTGATTGCCCGCCGGAAGGGAGAACAGCGGCAGGAAAACGCGAATGAAATCTGTCTGACCGCGCTGATTCTGACGCTGGTGCTCTGCGCGGCGGTTACGGTTCTGTTTCTGGCGCTGACGCCGCAGATCATGGAGCTGGCGGGAAGCAACGCGGATACGCATGAGGCGGCCGTGGAATATTTTCAGATCATCATCGGGGGCATGATTTTCAATGTCATTACCATGGTGATCAACGCCGCGCAGCGCGGAAGCGGAAACACGCGGCTGTCCATGACAACCAATCTGGTCAGCAGCGCGGTGAATATCCTGTTCAATTATCTGCTGATCGAGGGGCATCTGGGTTTTCCCGCCTGGGGGATCCGGGGCGCCGCGGTCGCCACGGTTCTGGGAACCGTCGTATCCGCCGGAATGGCGCTGTTTTCCCTGTTCCGCCGTTCAAGCTATATCCGGATTCCGCTGATGCGGGCCCTGAAGCTGCGGATGACCAGAATCAGCGCCATGAGCATCTGGCGGCTGGCCTATAACACCTCTCTGGAAAACATCGCGATGCGCGTCGGATTCCTGGCTACGGCCGTGGTGGCGGCCCGGCTGGGGACGGATGAATTCGCGGCCCATAATATCGGGATGAATATTCTCGGACTGGGTTTTTCCTTTGCCGACGGCATGCAGGTAGCCGCCATCGCGCTGGCCGGCGAAGCGCTGGGAGCAGGCGAAAAAGACCGGGCCAGAGAATACGGGCATATCTGCCAGCGAATCGGCTTTACGATCTCTGTCCTGCTTGCCCTGCTGCTTCTGCTGGGAGGACGATGGTTCTATTCGCTGTATTTTCAGGAAGAGCATATTCTGGATATGGGCGTGATGATCTCCCGCTTTACCATGGTGATTGTGCTGCTGCAGATTTCCCAGGTGATCTATACCGGATGCCTGCGGGCGGCGGGAGATGTGCGGTATACGCTGAAAGCCGCGCTGATCAGCGTGACCTTTATCCGGACAGCCGTATCCATACTGCTGGTCAGCGTGTTTCATCTGGGACTGGCGGGCGTCTGGCTTGGCGTGCTGAGCGATCAGGCCTCCCGGTTTATTCTGATGAGCCGGCGCTTCCGCCAGGGGAAATGGGTGAACATGCAGATCTGATCAGAAATGCCACACATTGATGCCCAGGGCCTCGTTCCGTTCTCTGTCCATTTTTCCGTCCATCACCCGGACAAACATTTCGCAGGTGGCGCCGACCTGCAGAGAAAGCGCGTGCCCTCCGTGCAGAACATGATCCTGGCCAGCCAGCGTGGCATGAAGATGAACATAGGGCTTTTCGGCCATCGTGGTCACACTGCCGTTCAGGGAGGTGATTTCCATGAAGGCATCCAGCTCCTCCTTGCAGTATTCCCGGGCTTCCAGATCATAAACGCCGATAACCGCGTGACTGACGGCTCCGATGGCGCTGACTTCTGCAAACAGAATGCCCTCCTTCGCGCAGAGCGCATTCAGCTCCTGCATGATCTCCTCACCGATATCGATCCGTACCGCGTAGGTATCTCCGAAACGTTTATACTGCATGGCTTTTCCTCCTGTAACAAAGTCTTTCGGTCTTTCCTCCCTTTTATCCCCAGATCTGGGAGAGCGCCGGAACGATCTGCTTCTTTCGCGAAAGCACATGCGGCAGGAAAACATGGTGATGACGGATTTTGTCCACGCCGAAGGCGCTGCGGATGATCTCGGGATCCCCGGCAAAGACCAGCTCCGTCCCTTCCTTCAGGACGTTGGTGATCATCAGCATCATAATTTCATAGTGATTCTCGATCCGGCAGTATTCCAGCGCGTCGACAATTTCCTGCAGGCGCTTGATCAGAGGCGCCGTCTCCACGCAGGTAATCTGGGAAATCGCCAGGGCGTGGCTGCCCAGATGGAATTCCTTCATATCGCCGCGGATCAGCTCAGCCGCCGGCTTATCAAAGGAAACGCCCCTTGTGAAGATGGCCTTTCCGAGATCCTCCAGATCCACTTCCGCGTGACGGGCCAGACGTTCGGCGAGAATCCGGTCCTGCTGCGTGCAGGTCGGACTCTTAAAGAGAACCGTATCCGAGATAATCGCGGCGGCCATGAGCCCCGCCAGATTGGGGGAGGGAAGCAGGCCGTGCTCCTGATACATGCTGGCCACGATCGAAGTTGTGGAGCCGATGGGTTCATTCCGGAAAAAGACCGGCTTTCCGGTCTGCACATCCGCCAGCCGGTGATGGTCGATGATCCCGACGATTTCCGCCTGATCCAGACCGGGAACAGCCTGGGCCAGTTCATTATGATCCACCAGCACAATCTTTTTCCGGCGGGGTTTCAGCAGATGATAGCGTGAAAGCGTGCCGACCACTTTTTCTTCTTCATTCAGAACCGGATAGGAGCGGAAACGGCTTTTCAGCACCGTGTCCCGGACGTCGTCCAGATAGTCGCTGAGGTGGAAGTAGACCAGATCCTCCTTGGAGGCGATTCTCCCGACCGGCACCGACTGGAACAGCAGCCGCACCGCCCGGTAGGCGTCAAAGGGCGTAACGATCAGGCAGGTGCCGCAGGAAAGGTTCCGGTAGTTTTCCGCCGCATCACTCTGGCAAAAAATGATACAGGAAGCGCCGGCGGCGATGGCCTTTTCGGCGGTCTGGCTGTCGTTGCCGCAGAGGACGATATTGTCTTTATGGAAGGACTGGCGGGAACCGGAAAGAGCCAGAACGACTTCGCCGGTGATCTCATCGAATTCGTCCTGAGGCGCGTTCAGAATATGGCCTTCCAGGGCACCCAGCAGGTTGAAGACCGGCACGGACTGCACGGTGGGATTGCTGAGCGATTCCATATCCTTTTCCGCGATATTGCCCGTGGTGATCAGGCCGGATAAGGTCCCGTCCTCATGGGTGATGGGAAGGGCGGAAAGCCTGGTGCCCTGGTCCTGCAGCACCTTCCAGGCATGCGAAACCGGGACGCCTTCCCCCAGCGCAGGGGGCGTATCGTAATCAATATCGGAAACCTGGGTGCGGACGGAGCGGATATACAGGGGCGGCTTGAAACCGAAGCGGTCCAGCAGGAAGGAGGTTTCGGTGTTCAGATGCCCGATCCGCCCGGCAATATAATTGTTTTCACCCAGCGCATTATTCAGCGCCGCATAGGCCATGGCGGAGACGATGGAATCCGTATCCGGATTTCTGTGACCCAAAACGTAGATTGAATCCATAGCTGTTTTCCATTCTCCTGTCAACGATTCATCAAAGCCATCCAGTCCTTGATTTTGATCAGCAGATCGGCGTTGGTATCCGCTTTATCCATCATGGAGATCAGCTGCGGAATCGCGACGGCGGAGGTCGCTGTGCTCAGCATGGTGCGAATCATGGAAAGCCCTTCCTTCTGGCTGTCACTGAGCAGAATATCCGCGTTTTTGGTAAAGCTGTGCTGCAGATTAATCGCGGGCCGGACACCGGCGCGGGCGACGGTCTGATCCAGGGTCAGCTCCATATTGGCGGTACCCTTGAACTCTTCCACAACGGAATCGTCCACCTTGGAGCCCGTCTGGATATCCATGGCCGCGATGACCGTCAGACTGCCGCCTTCCTTGCAGGACCGGGCGGCGCCGAACAGACGCTTCGCGCGGAAAAGACTGGCGGGATTGACCATGCCGGGCAGGCTGCGCCCCTGCTGGGCGGCGGCGGTGGTATAGATTTTCGCCAGACGGGTCAGGCTGTCCACCAGCAGGACCACGTCTTTTTTCTGCTCCACCAGGCGCATGGCCCGCTCCAGGACGATTTCCGAAAGGCGCAGATGCGCTTCGGGAGCCTGGTCAAAGGTGGAGGAGAGCACCTGGCAGGGAACGGAATCCCGGATCAGGGTCGCGTCTTCCGGCGTGACATCGATCAGGAGCATGAGCACCTGAACATCCGGATAGTTCTGACAGATCACCCGGGCGAAACCGCACATGATATCGGTTTTTCCGGTTTCCGGCGGGGCGAGAATCAGCGCTCTCTGACCAAATCCGAGCGGAGCGATCAGATCCACCAGCCGCATATCCACCTGCGAATGACCGTCCGCCGATTCCAGCGAAATCCGCTTGGTCGGATAAACCGGGGTCATTTCGTCGAAAACAGGACGGGTAAAGGAGCTTTCCTCCGGCACGCCGTTGACCGTGGTGATATAGAGGAGAGCCGCGTATTTATCGCCTTCCCGCTGGGGACGGATTTTTCCTTCCACCAGGTCGCCGGTCCGCAGACCAAAGCGGCGGATCTGGGCCATGGAGACATAGACATCCTTGGAAGAGGGAAGGAAGGATGCGGCCCGCAGGAAACCGTAACCATCCGGATGCAGCTCCAGAACCCCGCTGCCTTCCTCGTATTCACCGGAAGCCAGAAGATCTTCCAGCGAAGGAGCGGTGATGCCGGTTTCCTGCGGCTGAATCGGGGAGAAGGGCTCGTAGGACCGGGAAGGGGCAGGCCCTGCGGAATAGGAGGACATGACCACCGGACCGGAGGAACGGGGGCCGAAGCCGGAATCCCCGGAACGGGAGAAACGCTTCTCCGGCAGGGGAGAAACCGGGCCGAAGGAGGGCGCCGGAGAAAAGGAGGGAGCGGCGGGAGCCGCGGGCTCCTCCGCGGCGGGGGCCGCAGGATGGGCGGAAGCGGGACCGAAACGCGGAACGGCAGCTCCCGGCCGCCGGGGCTGGATATGCTGCTGCTCCACGGTCAGATGCCGCCCGGAAGGAGAAGTCGTCTGCCAGGCGGGGCGACCGCCATAGGTGGCAGGCTGGGGATGCACCGGACGGGCCGCGTGCATCGGGCTGTCGCTGTTATGCCAGGCGGCCTGGAATTTCGGCTCCGCAGGCTGCTCCATATCCGCGCTGACTTCCTCCGCCAGCCTTTCCGCCTCCGCCTCTTCCGGGGTCAGGGCCGCCTCGTGGGCCGCGAGCAGCTTCTGCACGATGCCCGCCTTATCAATTCCCGCGCCCAGAGTCACTTTCTGCTCACGGGCAAGATGCTTTAACTGGACCACGGTCATGGCTTTCAGTTCATTTTCAGTCATTGAGAAGAAACCTCCTTTGATTTCAGGGCAAATATCACATCGCGGACGACCGCCTGTTCCACCTCATGTTCGAGAGAACAGAAGGGAGCGCGGTCTGTTACGGAAAAACCGGATTCACGGAGCGCGTCCGCCAGAACGGAGCGCTTCAGGGTCAGCGTATTAAAGCTGAGAGCCAGCACACCGCCGGGACGAAGGGCTGCATACCAGGCGGGGAGCGCCCGGGCAATCATCTCCCGGAAAGGTTCCGGCCGGGAACCGGACTGCGGGGCGTGCTGCACGCCGTAGGGAAGATCGCCGGCCAGCAGATCCGCGGCGCGGCGGCGGGTCAGGCCGGGGAGCAGCGTTGTATCTCCCGGGGCCAGAAGCAGTTTCCGGGCAGAAGAGGGATGCTGCCGGCCGTTCGCTGGGGTAAAGACGCATTCCCATACGGGAACGGAAACCTTTCCGAAGGTTTCAGAGCGCTGGACGACCGTATGCTTCAGCCGGTGGTATTCCAGGTATTTTTTAAAATACGTCTGCGCCTCCCGGATCGCCTTCCGGTCCGCGTCCAGCCCCAGCGCATCGTCCCCGTATTCCAGGGCACAGTACAGGGTCGTCCCCTTTCCGCAGAGCGGATCCGCCACCAGCAGGGGAAGACCGCTGCCCGGCGGGTGATCCGTCAGCAATGCCCTGGCCATATTCAGCATCATTTTCGTAAAGGTTACGCCGGTTTTCCCTTTGTATTTCAGGACTTCCGCAAGATCCTCCTCCAGCGTGCCGCGGAAGGCCGCCGGCAGCGGACGAAGCAGCCCGCGTTCCGGCCGCTCCGCCAGCAGCGAAAGCGCACTGTGACCGGAAAGATACTGCAATTCCGATTCCGTCAGTTCCCGGCAGGAAAAGGTCAGGAAGGATGCATTCCCCAGAGACTCCGGCTCCACTTCACAGATGATCCCCAGGGCTTCCAGCATGCACTGAAGCTCGCAGCAAGCCAGACGGCTAAGCGATTGCCGGTAACGAATATTCGGGTGCCTGATCAGCTCGAATGAAAAAACCATCCCATCCTCTTTTCCTGAGAAAACTACAGTTATTATATCAGATCAATTCTTGTTTTTCAAGGGATCGGGGCGAAGAAAACCGAAAAAGAGAAGCTTCCCAAAGAAAAGACTTCACCGAAAAACACTATTAAAAAGCTTCATGGAAAAACTCAACGGAAATGATCAAATAGAAAACCCTTCCCGAAGAACAGGAAGGGAATTTTCACAATCTTTACCACTTGCGCTTACGGGCGGCCTCAGCCTTCTTCTTGCGCTTCACGCTCGGCTTCTCGTAATGCTCGCGCTTACGAACTTCCTGGAGAACCCCGCTGCGGGCGCACTGCCGCTTAAACCGTTTGAGCGCACTTTCCAGGGACTCATTTTCGCGGATACGAACCTCGGACACTGTTATCCCTCCCCTCGCTCATAACACGCTTTCCGGAACCGACTGCAGAGAACAGCTCCGAAAAACATGGGTTTATTATACAGGCTAATCCGCCTTCCGTCAAGATAATTCACAAAAATATCACATTCGGCTCATCCCATGCGCTCCGCCATCTGGGAGCCTCCAAGCAGGTGGAAATGCAGATGAGGAACGGACTGGCAGGCGTGAGGCCCGCAGTTGGTGATCACCCGGTAGCCTTCCGCCAGGTTTTCCTTCCGGGCGATTTCCCGGATGGCCCGGAGACAGGCGGCCAGCTGGGCATCCGTCAGCTGATCGGCTTCCGCCAGCGAAGAGACATGCTGCTTCGGAATAACCAGAATGTGGGTCGGCATCTGAGGCGCGATATCCCGGAAAGCCAGGACATTTTCATCCTCATACACCTTGTCGGAGGGGATTTCCCCCTTCAGAATTTTGCAGAACAGACAGTTTTCCATAAGAAAGACCTCCTTTTTTTATTTGATTGGATTTACAGGTTGTCATGCGGCGAAACGGGCTCGCCGAGCATCAGGCCTGAGCGGACCGAAGCGAGCCGGACCTGAACCGGCCGGCCGCCGGTACAGGATGCGCCGGGGCACAGGCGGACGCGAATGTACTCAGGAGTATAGCCCTCCCAGCAGCCATCGACGATTTCCTCCGGAATGATCTGCGCTTCAGCCCCGATCCAGTCCTGCAGATATTTTTCGGCACAGCGGTTTCCTACGCGGATCAGCTTCCGGACGCGCTCTTCCCGCACGGCCCGGGGAACCGGATCCGGCATGACGGCGGCCGGCGTATCCGGGCGGGCGGAATAGGGGAACACATGAATCCGCGCGAATCCGACCTGTTCAATCATTCGGGCGGTTTCCTGAAACTCCTCCTCCGTTTCACCCGGAAAGCCGGTCAGAATATCGGTGGTCAGCGCCGCCCGGGGAAATGCCTGCCGCAGGTTTTCCGCCGCGGCAAGGTACTGGGATGTATTGTACTGTCGTTTCATCCGCCGCAGCACGCTGTCGCTGCCCGACTGAAGCGCCAGATGGAACTGGGGGCAGATTTTATCCATTTCCCGGAGGGCGGCCGCAAAAGCGGGGGTCGCGATCATGGGTTCCAGAGACCCCAGGCGGATCCGGGTGATCCCTTCCGTCTGCTGAACCTGTGCAATCGCATCCAGCAGGGAAGCGCGGGGGGACAGATCCCGCCCGTAGGAGGAAAGATGAATTCCGGTGAGGACGATTTCCTGCACGCCATGGGCGCTCAGGCGGCGGGCTTCCTCCCCGACGGACTCCGGCGTTCTGGAGCGGATGGGTCCGCGGACGGAAGGAATGATGCAATAGGTACAGTGATTATCGCAGCCCTCCTGAATCTTCAGCGAAGCCCGGGTATGCTCCTCCTGATAGCTGATCTGAAGGGATTCGAAAGGGACATCCCTGCCCAGCGGTTCCACCGCGCAGAGGGGGCGGCCGCCGGACAGCACCTGTTCCAGCAGATCCACAACTTCGGCTCTTCGCTGCGTTCCCAGAATCAGATCCGCGCCGGTTTCGGCCAGGAGGGAGGCCCCTCTTTTCTGAGCCAGACAGCCGCAGAGAATCAGCCGGGATCCGGGATGCAGTCTTTTCAGCCGCCGGGCCGTCTGGAGAGATTTTTTATCTCCCGTACCGGTCACGGTGCAGGTATTCAGCAGATAGACATCCGCCTCCTCTTCCATGGAAACGGCGGTATAGCCCCGCTGCAGAAAGAGCTCCAGCATAGCCTGGGTATCATACTGGTTGACCTTGCAGCCCAGCGTGTGACAGGCAATGGTCGGCATTCTCACTCCTCCATTTCTCCGTAAAGCGTCATGAAAGCGGAGAGAGCGGCCAGCCCGGCTGTTTCCGTACGCAGAATCCGCCGGCCGAGGGTGATGGGAAGCGCTCCGGACTGACGGAAGAAATCAACCTCCGCGGGCTCGATTCCTCCTTCCGGACCGATGATGATCCCCAGGGAAGCGGGATCCGGAAAGGCTTTCCGGACGGACAGGGGCCCGCCGGTTTCTGTTTCCTCCCAGGGAATCACCGTCAGCGCCATTTCCCGGATCAGGGGGAGCGCTTCCTTCGGGGAAAGGGGCAGCGTGACCTCCGGAATACGGTAACGCCCCGACTGCTTGCAGGCTTCCCGGGCAATTTTCTGCCAGCGTTCCTGTTTGCGCCCGGCATCCCGGGGATTCAGGCGGACGACGGAGCGGGCCAGGGACAGGGGAACAATCCGGGAAACGCCCAGCTCCGAGGCTTTCTGGACGATCCAGTCCATTTTATCCGCTTTGGGAAGCCCCTGGAAAAGGGAGACATTCAGACGGGGCTCGGGATCCGGCAGCGGCTGAAGCTTTTCGGCGGCAACCTGATTCCCGGCCATTTGCCTGATTTCGGCCAGAAACCGGCCGTCAGGGAGCAGCAATTCCACCGTGTCCCCCACGGCCAGCCGGAGAACGGTTCCGGCATGACGGGCATCTTCCGGGGAAAGAAAGCAGAGACCTCCGGCCTCTTTCTCCGGATCAGCAAAAAAACGATGCATGCCGATTACCTCCGGTTCAGGAAGGCGACCCATTCTCCCCGATGCTCTTCCTTCAATACGGTGAAGCCGGCTTCCAGCAGGGCCGCGCGCACCTCCGGCCCCCGGTCCCGGACGATCCCGGAACAGATGAAGAGCCCGTTTTCCCGGATATGATCTCTCAGCGGCCGGGCGAAGGAGATAATGATATCCGAGATAATATTGGCCACGCAGATTTCGCAGGAAGCGGAAACCTGACGGAGCAGATCGCCCTGCTGAACGGTGACGGTCCGGTCCACCCCGTTGTGCGCCACGTTCTCCCGGGCGACGCGGACGGCATCCGGATCAATATCGATGGCGAGAACGCTTCCCGCGCCGAGCAGCGCCGCTCCGATGGCCAGGATTCCGCTGCCGGTGCCGACATCGATCACCGATTCTCCGCCCTGAATGCATTCCTGGAGAAGCGTCAGGCACATTCCCGTTGTTTCATGGGTTCCGCTGCCGAAGGCCATTCCCGGATCCAGCTCGATGATCCGGTCCCCCTCCGCGGGCGTGAATTCTTCCCATGTGGGCTTAACGACCAGGTGGTCGCAGGCATAGAAGGGCTTATAATACTTTTTCCAGACTTCCTTCCAGCTTCCGTCATCCACGGACCGGTCCTCCAGGGACAGGGCGCCGTAGTCCTCATGGGCGGCCCGAAGCGCTTCCAGCTCCAGCCGGAAACGATCCATCAGGGCGGGCAGACCGGGATCCGGCTGGAACCAGGCGTGCACCAGCACATCCTCCGGCATCTGATCCAGCAGCTTCGGATCAATGATTTCCCAGATTCCGTGGGGTTTGGAAGGGTCGGGAATATCCGCCCGGTCCTCAATCATGGTCCCCGAAGCGCCTCCGTCCATCAGCAGGGAAGAGACTTCATCGCTGCCGGCCGTGGTGGTATGTACGATCAGTTCGATCCATTCCATGGTTATGCCTCCTGCAGACTTATCATTCGCGGTCGGATGACCGGCTATTCCTTGTAGCTTTCAATTCCGCGGAGCAGCTCGTATTCCCGGACATCCCGGCAGGTGGTATACATATGGCGGGTAATGACATTGCCCGTCCGGTAGTACAGGCAGATGAAGGGACAGTCCTCATAGAACAGCTGCTGGATTTCCATCAGCTTGGAGCGGTATTCCTCCTGGGTGACTTTCGTGCGGAGCGATTCAAAGAGTTCGTTCATTTTCGTGCTTTTATACCGGCAGTAGTTGCCTGTGTTGCCCCGCATCAGCATGAAGCCGGGATCCGGACTGACGTCCATGGCGAAGGAAACCAGGGCGAGATTAAAGCGGCCGGAGGAGAGGCGCTCCCTCAGATTGGCCATGGTCAGCGGTTCCACCTTGCAGGAGATTCCGACTTCGGCCAGCTGGGACGCGATCTGATTGGCCGCCTCCGTCCGGACATCATTATCCGGCTCCTCATAAACATAAAAGCTGAGGTGCAGATTGTGCAGCTTGCCCTCGCTGTCAATCCGGTCCAGAATGCCGTTGCTGTCCGAGTCCGCCCAGCCGGCTTCCGCCAGCAGGCGCCGGGCTTCATCCGGGTTCCGGGTAAAGGAGGAATCCAGATCGCTGTTATACATCCAGGTGCCCGGATAGAAGGGAAAATTGGTCGGTTCAGCCAGGCCGGAATAAACGTTTGAGACAATCTTGCTTCGGTCCACGACATACCGGATGGCTTTCCGCACCTCCGGGGTCAGTTCCTCCGATCCGTTGTTCATGTACAGGCACTCCAGCTGATTGGTCCGATAGGACATGGTAATCGAAGCGGTACCGGTTTTGTACTGAGCGCCCGCGATGGAGCGGGTGAAAATGGTATCCACCCGGGCATATTCATAGCTTTCGATCACGGCGGGAGCCGTTTCATGAAACTCCACCATGATCTCCCTCACGGCCGGCTGGGCTTTCCACCAGTTGGTATTGGCCTGCAGCCACAGATAATCCCCCGCATGGAATTCCTCAATCCGGTAGGGACCGCTGCCCAGAGGCTGATCCGCGTTCACCTGGGAAGCGGGAACCACCGGGAAGGTCATCTGATACAGCAGGGTGTAGCATTTCCGCTTTGCCCGGATGACGACCGTATAATCATCCTTTGCGGAGATGGAGGAAACATAGTAATTCAGATTGGCATAGAAGCCGTGATCGGTGATGTTTTCATCCGAAGCTTTGGCCAGAATATATTCGGCGGAGGCGACAATATCGTGGGCGGTCAGCGGCGTTCCGTCGGAGAAGGTAAGGTTGGAACGGATATGAAAGGTCCAGGTTTTCCCGCCGCCGGATTCTTCCCAGCTTTCCGCCAGACAGCCCTGGGGCAGATAATTGTCGTCCAGCACGATCATGCTTTCATACACCATGTTATAAATGGACAGCATATCCCTTTCCAGCGGCTCGAAGGGACGAATGGTCAGCGTTTTGGTGCTCTGAATGCCCAGAACCAGCCCGGTCAGCTGGGAGGAAGCCAGACTCAGGTCAGGACACAGCAGGACGGCCGCCGTCATCAGAACTGTCAGCAGGAGAATACACCTTTTTCTGATAAATGCCATAATCTCTTGTAACCCTTTCCGCATATAATCTGGTGGGACCTTCCGGCAGCAGCTCCAGGGAGAGGTGAACGCCGTCGGGACTGTAGCGGGAATCGGAGAGCCAGGAGGTGACGGTTCCCTGACCGGCGTGATAGGCACAGGTCACGCAGACCACATCTCCGCCGAAGAGACGGCTGAGATAATTCAGATACCAGCAGCCGAAGGTGATATTGGACTCCGGATCGTACATCCGTTCAAAGGCGTAGCCTTCGGTCTTCAGCTTTCCGGCGATCCATTCCGCCGTATCCGGCATCAGCTGCATCAGTCCGCGGGCGCCGACGGAGGATTCCGCCTGGGGACGGAAAGAACTTTCGTTCCGGATCAGGGCGGTCACATAGGCCGGATTCAGATTATAGACAGCCGCCTGCCGTTCAATCAGATCCTGATACAGCACAGGATAATTGGCGTCGATATTCTTCTGCTCGGTTTCATGCAGAGCCGCCTGACGGGCCAGATATCCCCGCATGAGGCACTGAGCGGTAAAGGCGATCAGGAGAGCGAAGGAAAGGACGATCAGGACGGAGCGCAGCCAGACCGGCATTTTCCACGCGGCTTTGCGGCGGGCAGGACGGCGGGTCATTTCCGCCGAGCGCTCGATTCCGCTGCCGGGCGGAGGCGGGGAGGGAAGCCGGTCAGCATTCCGGCCAAGTTCCGGATCGGGCGGAGGCGGGGAGGAAAGCCGCGCGGGTTCCGGCGCCGGTTCGGAAGCGGGAGCCGGAGAAAATCCGGGATCGGGAGCGGGATCATCCGCGTAACGATCCATGCGGCGGGAACGCGCCGGCCGGGGACGGGCGGCTGCCAGCTCCCGTTCGAGTCCGCGATCCATCTGCGCCAGGGTTTCCTCCACCGAACCGGAATTGTCAATGACAAAGTCGGAGCGCTCCGCCTTTTCCTCCGAGGACAGAACGGAACGAATCCGGTTCATGGCCTCCTCCTCCGTACAGCGATCCCTGCGCATCAGCCGCTCCAGCTGCAGGGAAAGGGGAAGCGTGACGCACCAGACGGAATCGCAGAGCGCGTCATATCCTTTTTCAAACAAAAGAGGAAGATCCATAAAGCAGAGCGCCGCGCCGCGGTCCCGCGTTTCCTGCAGGGCATTCTGAATGGCGTTCCGGAGCAGCGGAGCCATCAGATCATCCAGGGCGGCGCGGGCCTGATCATTCCGGAAAACGAGAGCGCCCAGTTTTTTCCGGTCCAGACGGCCGTCCGGCAGAAAGAAGGAAGGCCCGAAGGTTTGCCGGATCGCCGGCAGCGCGGGGCCGTCTTCCGCCGTCAGCCGGTGAGAAACCGCGTCGCCGTCAATCACCGGGTATCCCCGGGAGATCAGGGCCTGACTGACGGTGGTCTTTCCGCAGGCGATACTGCCCGTCAATCCGATAACTCTCATCTTCCGGCCTCCTTTCCGATGATTTGAAAGCCGCCCGGCGGAAGATCATTCCTGCCGGGCGGATGAACCCCTTCCCGTAACGGGAACCGAAACGGATCAGAGATGGGTGGTCAGCAGCTTTTTCTTAAGCTCGGATTCCATGGAATACAGCTTCTGTTCCGCTTCCATGCGCTTCTGGTGCCCGTCGGACTGGATGCTCATCACTTCGTTGATGGTATCGATCAGATCCTGGTTCGTCTGCACCAGCGTTTCGATATCGATAATGCCGCGTTCGGCTTCCTTCGCGGTCTGAATGGTGCCGATCTTCAGGGCCTCCGCGTTCTTGCGGAGCAGTTCATTGGTCATATCCGTGACGGCGGTCTGCGCCTTCAGGGCCTCCTGGGAATGATGGAGCCCCAGGGCCAGCACCATCTGGCTCTTCCACAGGGGAAGCGTATTGGCCAGGGTGGACTGAATGCGCTCCACCAGCAGGCTGTCGTTATTCTGCAGGAGGCGGATCTGAGGCGCCATCTGCAGGGCGACCTGCCGGGTCAGCTTCAGGTCATACAGCTTTTTTTCGAACCGGTCGCACTGGGCGGCAAGGTCGTTGGCTTTCTGGGCATCCATCGCGTCGCCGCTGGCGGCCGCTTTCTCCTGCAGCTCTTTCAGCTCGGTTTCCCGCACCGTCCGGAGTTTCTTTTCCCCGGCGATGATATACAGGGTCAGCTGATGGAAATAATCGTTATTCTGATCATAGAGCCGGTCGAACATGGCCACATCCTTCAGCAGCTGGGCCTGATAGCCTTCCAGGGAACCGGCAATATTGTCCACATTGACGGAAACCTTCGCGTAACGGGCTTTCATCCGCTCCACTTTATCCTCCGCCTTGGCGAACAGCTTCGCCAGGCCCCGGGGTTCCTCCGTGTCCCGCTCGAAGCCCTTCAGCTCCGCCACCAGATTCACCAGCATGTTGCCGACCTCTCCGGTATCCTGGGTTTTGACGGCGTCCAGCGCGGTCTGGGAGAAATCGGAAATCTTTTTCTGCGCATCGGCGCCGAAGAGCAGCACATGATCCGGATTGGTTACATCCACCTTGGCAATAAAGTCATCTATCGCCTTCTTCTCCGCGTCGGTCAGCTGGCTCTCATCCAGGCCGGGGGCGGGAACCGTTTCCTCCGCGGGCTTTTCCGGCGTCTGCTGGATGCTGGATACCGGTTCGGGCGCGGGCGCGGGTTCGGGAGCTGAGGGAGAAAGGGAAAGCTGGGGCATCATGTTGGGCTCTGACATGGAAGAATCCTCCTTTATGGCGTCGTATCAAGGGATCCCCGGATCGGGAAAGCCCTCAGGAACCGTAATGACTGTACTGCGAGGACGAAGAGGACTCCTGCTGCCCGTCTTCCTCCGGGAACTGCATCACCGGAGCCGAGGAAGTGCGCCGCTGCGCTTCCGCCGCTGTCCGCGCGGTATAGGTCAGCCCCTTGTTGCCGGTGATCTCGTTCTCCGTATAGCCGTCTCTCTTGAGCATCTGTTCGAGCACGTCGATATCCGTGGAAATATCGAGCATGTTTTCCTTATGCAGATTATCGATCTGCTTCTGGCAGGCAGTCAGAATCATGTTCATCCCGCGGATGGTGGTATTTCTGGCTTCCTGCATATCCTGCCAGGAAACGCCCCGCTCCTGCATGGTGCGGTAATTGGCCAGCATCTTCAGGGTGGTGGGCAGATAATAATTCATAAACTTGCGGACCTGAGGGGCCTTGGCCGGCGTTTCCGAAACGGTACGGAAGATCTGCTCGCATTTCAGGCAAAGGGTATCCATCTGGTCGGACAGCGTCTCATCCGTGATGGCGGCATTGTCCTTCCGGATGGTGGCCAGCATCTCCTGCCCCTTGGTGATGACCGCGTCGGCCGCCGCGTCCCCGGTCAGCGGAATCCGGGAAGCCTGCTCCCGGCGCTTTTTCTCCTCTTCGATCGCGCGGGCTTTCGCCAGACGCTCCTCTTCAGCCCTGCGGGCCGCCTCTTCCTGCTGACGGCGTTCCTCGTCCCGCTTGTTATGCGTGGTCGTATCCAGGCCGCTGCCCATGATGCTGGTGATCTTGCCGATCCCCAGCCCCACGAAGACGCCGGCCAGAATCCCGGTGAAGGAAAAACCGGTCAACGCGGAGAGCAACAGAAGGGTAATGACAAACCCGGCAGTACCGGACTTTTTATTGCTGTTGTTGTCTCTTTTCTTGCTCACGGCCTTCAAACTCCTCGATAGAAAACAATCGGTGATACGAAACTCCGGCTTATGCGAAACGATAAAGCGCTTCTAACCAAAACAGTATACCACAGGAAGCACGGAATGAAAAGAAAAAAGTTCGTACACCTTTTTCTTCAGGCGTCCTCCTGAAAGCGGATGCTTTCTTCCTGCGTTTCACAGCACCAGCATTTCGGACAGCGCGGAGAAAGAACCGCGGCCGCTCGGTTCCGGACGTCCGCGCCGGAAAACACGCCGAAGACCGCGCTGCCGCTGCCGGTCATCTGGGCCAGGTCCGCTCCGCAGTCATAAAGCGCCCGGATCAGCGTTCCGATCTCCGGGCAGAACCGCCGGGAAACCGGCTCCAGCACATTGGCAAAGGCGGAGGCATGGCCGGCGACCGAACCGGACAGGATAGCGGAAAGCGCCGCTTCCGGGTCGGCGGAGCGTCCGGCGGGCATATCATGCCAGGCTCTGAAGATTTCCGCGGTGCTGAGCCCGCCTTCCGGCTGCAGAACGAGAAGGGAATAAGCCCGGCCGGAGGGAATGGATTCCAGCTGCTCCCCGATTCCCCGGGTACGGGCCAGCCCTCCGCGGATCAGAAAGGGAACGTCCGCTCCCAGCCGCACGCCCAGCGCCTCCAGCTCTTCTCCGGAAAGGCCGGTGGACCAGAGCCGGTTCAGCGCCGTCAGCACGGCAGCGGCATCGGAGCTTCCTCCGCCCATGCCCGCCTGAGAGGGAATATGCTTTTCCAGCCGGATGGCGGCCCCCGCGGAAACACCGGTTTCCTTCCGCAGAAGCTTTGCGGCGCGCAGCGCCAGATTCCGGTCGTCAGCCGGAATGTTTCCGCCGCCGGCGACCGTCAGGCTCAGCTCCTCCGAGGGGAGCAGGGTGATCCGGTCCGCCAGGGAAACAGGCTGCATCAGCATGTCCAGCAGATGATAGCCGTCCCCGCGCCGGCCGGTAATATTCAGAATCCAGTTGATTTTCGCGAATGCTTCCACCACCATAGGCGCTTGTCCTCCCTGCGTCAGCCGCGCGGATCGAAACGGAAACCGTCGAAATCAAACCGGCTGCCGGGCAGAAAGACAAAGGATACCTGGCAGAGACCGGAAGGAACGCTCATGGCGAAGGACTGTTTTCCCTTTTCCGTGCCCCGGAATTCCGCCAGCTCGGAGCGGGTTTCTCCCTGCGCATCCGTCAGACGGACGGAGATGGTGGTCTTTTCCAGGGGAGTCTGTCCCGCGATCGTCAGCAGGCGGTCCTGACAGGTTCCGAAATCCATATCCCGGAAAACCAGCGTCACATTGTTGCCGATACCCACAACGGAGGAGCCGCTCCGGGTGAACTCATCCCCGTAGACCTCATCCGCTTCTCCGGCCGCGAGCCACTGATCGCCGCGAAGCATCCGGATGAAGCGGAAGCCTTTCAGATGCACCTTTTCCCGCATGCGGAAGCAGAGGGTGTGCAGCCCGCGCAGAATTTCCGGCAGATGATAGGTTTCCTCCTGATAGGTGTTCCAGATGCTGGGCTTCTGATAGATCAGGGTATCGATCAGGCGGCCGCCGCAGCGGGGATCCCCGTCAAACAGCTCGATTTCGTAGCGGTCACCGTTCAGCGCGAATATGGGCAGCACCAGTTCATCCGATCCGGTGGGACCGAAGTCCACCCGGCTGAAGCCTGCCATGCTTTCTCCGTCCCGGGCGAAGGAGATTCCCTTTTCATTGCCGGTGGCGATTTCGCCATCCTGCAGATCAAACAGACCGGCGCTGACCGGTTCATAGGGATCGATCGCCGGACTGCCGAGCCCCCGGGCGGTGATTTCGATCTGGCTGATGATTTCCGGATGATCCTCCGCGTTTCCGCACAGCGCCCGCAGATAGTAATCTCCGTCGCCCTCCGCCCGGACGAGGACGCAGCCGTCCTCCGCGGAGACCGAAGCATAGGGGGTGAGAATCCCCAGCGGATTGGTTACCTGCCAGGTAATCGCATCCGGAGCGATGTCCGCCGGCATGGCTTCAAAGCGAATCCGGCAGCTGCGGTGTTCCGGTGTCAGCACCCGATCCTCCAGCGGAATCAGCGTCAGCTTTCTCAGCGCGCGGACGGTCAGCGGTCTGCTGTCGGCGGGAACCTGATCCCGGCAGGAACAGCCGGGCAGAAGATCCGCTTCCTCGCAGGGAAGGGTCAGGGAAGCGCCGGCACAGCTGAGGCTTTCCACCCGAAGGACGGTATCGCATTTCCGGCCGTTGGAGGCGACAATGGCCAGCAGCCTTCCGCCGAAAAGACGGCGCGTGTCCGTTTTATACGGATCCGGATCCGTGGAATCCCCGTTATCCAGACCGACCAGCCGGCCGCCGCCTTCCACGGTGACCCGGACCTGATCCCGGGCATTATGCACCGGGCGTCCGGCTTCATCCTCCGCGCTAATTTCCACAAAAGCCAGATCCCAGCCGTCGCTTTTCAGACAGGTGTTTTCAGAGCGGAGAACCAGGCGGGAAGTGTTTCCGGGAGTGGCCTGCCGGTCTTCCGCAAGCAGGCGGCCCTGCGCATCGTAGCCCCGGGCGGTCAGCTCGCCGGGCTCGAAGGCAAGCCGCCAGAGCGGGCGGCATTCCTCCACGCTGTCCGGATTCACCGCACGGCGGCCCAGGCTTTTTCCGTTCAGGAAAAGCTCCGCTTCAGCGCAGTTGGTCATCACCGGCACATCGATCCACTGTCCGGGATTCCAGTCCCAGGTGACGCCGATATGAATCATGGGCTCCTTTGTCCACAGGCTCTGAAACAGATAGAAGCTGTCCTTGGGGAAACAGGCGGTATCCGCCTGGCCGAAATAGCAGCTTCGGGTATGATAAGGGGTAGGCTCCCCGATATAGTCGATTCCGCTCCAGATAAACTGGCCCATGCTGAAGGGCGTCTGCTCGTCCTGAATGATCATTTTCCGCAGGTCGGCGGCGCCCCAGCTGGTATTGCTGTTGCCCAGCGCGCTGCACTGCAGGTCGGCTTCGCTCATGATGGAGCAATGAATGGGGAAGTGATAGATTCCCCGGCTGGACAGCACGCTGGCGGTCTCGCTGCCGTAGATCACCCAGTCCGGATGAAGGCGATGATGCTCTTCGTAATACTTTTCGCCGTAATTGTATCCCGGAATTTTGACCACGTCCGCACAGCGCTGCCCGCCCTCCCAGGGCATATAATTGCAGCCGAAGGTCACCTCCGCGTGGCGGGCGGGATCCTGAGCCCGGACCTGCTCGGTCAGCATACGGGTCACTTCCGTGCCGCGCAGATCCGCGTGCATATCATAGATTTCATTTCCGATGGACCACAGGATCACGGAAGCATGACAGCGGTCCCGGCGCACCCAGGCGGCCACGTCCGCCTCCTCGTCCCGGTCGAAAAAACGGGCGTAGTCATAGGTGGTTTTGCTGCGCTCCCACATATCCAGGAATTCATCAATCACCAGAATCCCCATCCGGTCGCACAGATCCAGCAGCTTTTCAGCCGGCGGATTATGGGAGGTGCGCAGTGCGTTGACGCCCATCCGCTGCATCAGCTCCAGCTGACGCCGTGCCGCTTTTTCATGAAAGGCGGCGCCCAGGGCGCCCAGATCATGATGAAGACAGACGCCGTGAAGCTTCAGATGCCTACCGTTAATGAAAAAACCCTGATCCGGATCGAAGCGGAGATCCCGGAATCCGAGCCTTTTTTCGCCCTGATCCTCTCCGTAGCGCCAGTCCAGACGATACAGGAAGGGATGGTCCGGATCCCATTTTTCCACGTCCGGAACCAGCAGCGTAACGGATACCCGATGATCCCGGGAGCGGCCGCTTCCGGCGGCGGCCTGCGCGCCGTCCGGAGCGCAGAGGGAAGCCTCCAGCAGGACCCCGTCCGCGCCGGCGGTTTCCGCCTGCAGCGTGACTCTCCGGCCTCCGTCCTCATCCCTGTCTTCCACGATCCAGCTGTCCGGAACGATATGCTGTTCCGGCAGAACCTCCAGATACACATCCCGGTAGATTCCGCTGCCGGAATACCAGCGGCTGTTCGGACTCCGGTGGCGGATATGCACCTGGATCAGGTTATCCCCCGGACGGAGCAGACCGTTCAGCGGCACGCGGAAAGCCGTATAACCGTAGGCATGGGAGGCGGCCGGCGCTCCGTTGACGAGCACTTCGCAATCCATATAGACGCCGTCAAAAGACAGCTGCCAGCATTCGCCCGGCTTGGGCTTCGCCCGCAGGACGCGCCGGTACCAGGCGTCCGCGCTTTCATAAAGATCCTGCTGCCAGATCAGCCAGTCATGGGGCAGATCCACCGCGCGCCAGCCGGCGCAGGCAGCGTCCTCCGCGGTGCTTCCGGAAGGAAGCCTGGCAAATTCCCAACCATCGTTCAGTAACTGACGCATCGTCTGTCCTCTCTCCGCTTCTTTTCTTCTTTTTATTCTTCCTTCAGTTTCCGGTTCATCAGCTCGCGGACGATCTCCGCGGGCTTCGCGCCGTTTTCCACGATCTCATGAACGGATTCGATAATGGGCATTTCCATTCCGAAACGCCGGCAAAGATGGATGGCGGCCGGCAGGGCGTTGATCCCTTCCACCACCATGCCGATTTCGCGCACTGCTTCCTCCGCGGTCTTTCCCCGGCCGATCAGCATCCCGGCCCGGTTGTTCCGGGAATGCATGCTGGTGGCCGTGACGATCAGATCGCCGATGCCCGCCAGCCCGAAGAAGGTCCGCTCCTGACAGCCCATGGCCAGACCCAGGCGGCGGATTTCCTCCATTCCCCGGGTCATCAGCGCGGCGGCGGTGTTGTCGCCGTATCCCAGGCCGCGGGCGATGCCGACGGCCAGCGCCTCCACATTTTTCAGCGCGCCGCAGATTTCCACCCCCCGCAGATCCCCGTTGGTATACGGGCGGATACAGGTTCCGTTAAACAGGGCCTGAACCTCCGCGGCGATCTCCTCCCGCTCGCTGGCGGAAACAATCAGGGTGGGCAGATCCCGGGCCACTTCTTCCGCGTGGGTCGGGCCGCTGAGGGCGGCAATTCCCCGGACGGAAGCCCCCTGCCTGCGAAGTTCATCCTCGATGACCTCTGTCAGCAGCAGGTCCGTGGAGGCTTCCAGCCCCTTGGAGGCGCAGGCCAGAATCATTTCCCGGGTCAGAAACGGGGCTGCCGCGGCCGTGGCAGAACGCACAAAGGGGGAGGGAACGACCATCAGAACCACCTTTGCTCCGTTCAGCGCCTCCGGCAGACTGTCCGTAAAGTCTACCGTCTCCGGAAGAAGCATATCCGGCAGATGCGGATTCCGGCGGGTTTGCCGAAGATCCAGGATCTCCTGGCGCAGGGCGCTCCAGATCCGGACTTCATGTCCGGCTCCGGCCAGACAATGGGCCAGAGCGGTACCCCAGGTGCCGGCCCCGAGAATTGCGACGGTGCTCATTCCGGATTCTCTCCTTTTTCCGCCATGTATTCCAGATGAAGCTCATTGAAGGAGGTATAGCTGCCCTGGACATCCAGCTGATATTTTAAATGAACGGCTCCCTTGTCCTCTCCGATCCGGCACTCCACAGCGCGGGCGGATACGGCCATCCCCATCTCGCCGAAGGGCGTCCGGTAGACGCCTTCATAGCGATGGCCGGGGATAAAAACCATGGTATTGTTAAAATCCCCCCTGCGCTCCATGGTGACCCGATGGTTTTCCATGTTCAGCACGATATCCGACTCAATCATCCCGCTGCCGTCGTCATCCGGCTGCGTTTCGGTATAGGTCAGGACCGCTGTTTTCGGATCCCGGTAATGCAGCATCCCCCGGGTCATGAACTGAATCGGATAATCCGGCATCCGGTCGTACCGGGCGATGGCCATGAGGTTGATCAGAACCGGCTTTTTGTTTTCTTCTGACATATCGGTGATCTCCTTACGGGGAAGATGGCAGCCAACGTCTGCAGAGATTAGTTTACATCTGTTTTCGGCTTCTGACAAGAGCGGGAAAACAGCCTGTTGACAAGGGGCTGATAAGACGTTATAATACAACTGCTGACTGCTTCAGCAGCTCCGGATTACAACAGTTGATACAGGAGGATATGCCATGGGTAAATACTTTGGTACGGACGGATTTCGCGGCAAGGCCGGTGTGGATCTGACCGCAGAACACGCATTCAAAACCGGCCGGTATCTGGGATGGTATTACAGCAGGCTCCATCCGACGGATAAGGCGAAGATCGTGATCGGGAAGGATACCCGCCGGTCTTCCTATATGTACGAATCCGCTCTGGCTGCCGGGATCACTTCATCCGGCGCGGACGCCTATCTGCTCCATGTGACGACGACGCCCTGCGTCAGCTACATCACCCGTACGGAAGGGTTTGACTGCGGCGTCATGATCAGCGCCAGCCATAATCCCTTCGGCGATAACGGAATCAAGCTGCTGAACGGCAAGGGCGAAAAGATGGAGGATGAAATCCAGAACGATATCGAAAAGTATATCGACGGGGAAATCCCGGATCTGCCGTATGCCAGCGGCGACGGGATCGGCTGTACGGTCGACTTCTATACGGGCCGGAACCGCTATATCGGTTATCTGACCAATCTGGCGACCAAGCCCTTCGACGATCACCGGGTCGCGCTGGACTGCTCCAACGGATCCAGCTGGATGATCGGACCCGCGGTATTCAACGCACTGGGCGCCAAGACCTATGTGATCAATAACCAGCCCGACGGCGTGAACATCAATCTGAACTGCGGCAGCACGCATATCCAGGGCCTGTGCGATTATGTGCGGGAAAACAAGCTGGATGTGGGCTTCGCTTTCGACGGAGATGCGGACCGCTGCCTGGCGGTGGATGAAAAGGGGCAGGAAGTCAACGGCGACAAGATCATGTATATCTGCGCCAAGTATCTGAAGAGCAAGGGACAGCTGCCCAGCAATACGGTCGTCACCACGATCATGAGCAATTTCGGCCTGTACAAGGCGCTGGACGCGGCGGGAATCAATTATGAAAAGACCGCTGTGGGCGACCGGTACGTCTATGAAAACATGAAAGCCTACTCTCATCTGATCGGCGGAGAGCAGAGCGGTCATATCATCTTCCGGAAGCATGCCCGGACCGGGGACGGCCTGATCACCGCGATCATGCTGATGGGCGTGATGATTGATACCCAGCTGCCCCTGAGCGTGCTGGCGGAGGGCTGCCGGATGTATCCTCAGGTTCTGAAAAACGTTGTGGTGGACGACAAGGATGTCACCCTGGCGGAGCAGGCCGTGATGGATACGGTCAGCGCCTGCACGGACGCGCTGGGCGACAGCGGACGGGTGCTGCTC
Source organism: Clostridia bacterium (assembly GCA_017652125.1). Lineage (GTDB taxonomy): Bacteria > Bacillota > Clostridia > Christensenellales > Aristaeellaceae > Aristaeella. The sequence continues at coordinate 25,685 of JAGCBO010000184.1, forward strand.
CGCAAGAGCGGAACGGAACCGCTGCTGCGGGTCATGGCGGAAGCCGGCTCCAGGGAAGAATGCGAGAAAAATGTGGACGCGATTATCGAGGCCATGCAGAAGAGCGGCCATCTGATTGAGGTGAGAAAATAATGCTGAAGACGAAGGATCTGTATGACCTGACGCATACGAAGGCGGCGGAACTGCTGGAAAGCTGCGAGTATCCCTGGCAGGCCCTGGCCAGGATCAAGGATCTGATTCTGGAGATCGGCAAAGAGCTTCCGGCGGAGGAATATGATCAGGTCAGCGAGAACGTATGGATCGCGAAAGACGCGAAGATCTATCCGAATAATTACATCGGCGCACCCTGCATCATCGGGCATGAGACGGAAGTCCGTCCCGGCGCCTTTATCCGCGGCAGCGCCCTGGTAGGCGATCACTGCGTGGTGGGAAACAGCACCGAACTGAAAAACGTAATTCTGTTTGACAATGTTCAGGTACCGCATTATAACTATGTGGGGGACAGTATCCTGGGCTATAAGAGCCACATGGGCGCCGGCAGTATCACCTCCAACGTGAAGAGTGATAAGAAGCTGGTAGTGGTCAAATGCGGCGATGAGAAAATCGAAACCGGACTGAAGAAAATCGGCGCCATGCTGGGGGACCGGGTTGAAGTGGGCTGCAACAGCGTGCTGAATCCCGGTACCGTCATCGGTCGGGATTCCAACGTTTATCCGACTTCCTGCGTCCGGGGCACCATTCCGGCCAACAGCATCTGGAAGGATAACGGAACCGTCGTTCCCAAGGACTAAACCGAAGCATCTGAAAAAAAGAAGAGAGGGAAAGCGAAAATGAAGGTTATCGTGGCGGAAAACTATGAAGACGGCGCCAGAAAGGCGGCGGACATTATCGAGAAAATCGTCCGGGAAAAGCCGGACTGCACCCTGGGACTGGCCACAGGCTCCAGTCCGGTGGGCATGTACCGGGAGCTGGCCCGCCGCTGCCGGGAGGAAGGACTGGACTTCAGCCGGGTGCACAGCGTGAATCTGGATGAATATGTCGGTCTGGAAGGCACGCATGACCAGAGCTACCGCTATTTCATGAACGATAACCTGTTCAATCATATCAATATCGACAAGGCCAATACCTATGTAGCCAAAGGCACGGGCGACGTGAAGGCGAACCTGAAGGAGTTCAATGAGGTTCTGGACCGGACGGAGATCGAGATTCAGGTTCTGGGCGTCGGCCCGGACGGTCATCTGGGATTCAATGAGCCCGGGGATACCCTGTATGACGGAGCCCATGAGGAAACGCTGGACGATTCCACCATTGAAGCCAATAAGCGTTTCTTTGCCTCTAAGGAAGACGTTCCCACCCATGCGGTGACCATGGGAATGGGCAATATCATGCGGGCGAAACGCCTGCTGATGATTATCAGCGGGAACAAGCAGGAAGCCGCGACCAAACTGCTGATGGAAGACCGGATCGATCCACACTGCCCCTGCACCTTCATGCGGATGCACCGCGATGCCTGGGTGGTGATCGAGAAGAAACTGGCGGATGAAATCGGCTATAAGGGATAATCCCTTTCACCTGCAAAAACGCCTCCGGCCTGAGCCGGAGGCGTTTTTGCGGGGATGAACGACCGTTTCTTCGTTCAGATGACGATCGTCAGTACGTTCACGCCCAGCAGGTTCTGGTATTTCACATCCTTGGCCAGCCGGTAAACCAGCCGGATGCCGACATTCCGGGATGGATCCTCCGAATTCACCATGCTGACTCTTTCCGAAGGATTAAAGGCAATACAGTTATCCCGAAGGCGAAGAATAATGTCCTGATCCCGGTGGATGACCCGGATGTCAATCTCATGCTTCCTGCGATCCGCCCCGAAACCGTGAGCCACCACATTGCCGGCCATTTCCTCCAGGGCGAGCCCGGCAAAAGAAGCCCGGCGGGAATCAATGCCCCGCTGACGGCAGAAAGCGATGACCCGGCCGGAAACGTTAATCACCTCAGACATTTCCCTCACTTCAATATCGATCCGCTGATCGCCGCCGACGCCGAAATCATCCGGAATCGTCAGCAGATCCTCCAGATTCCGCGGAGCCGCTTTCCGCTTATGCCATGCAAACAGGATAATCAGCGCGACACAGATAAATCCGTTCAGGATGTTTGCGAGGTAAAGACCGGTTATCCCCATGGCGGGAATCAGGAAGAAGGACAATACGACCACGTTGACCATGCCGTCCGTAATGGGCAGAACCGTGGACAGAACTTTCTTTCCGGCGGACTGGGCATAGCAGCCAAAGACCAGACTGAATACGGCAAGCGGCATACACAGGGGCATCATTCTGAAACCCATGGCGGTCATGCCGAAGACAGGATCCGCCGGATTATGATAAAACAGGGATGCGATCGGGACCGCCAGCAGAACCAGCAGCGCGGAAATACAGCATTGCAGGAGCCCGCCCTGGAAGATGGCTACCCGCATAATCCCCGTGATCGATGTGCGGTCCTCTTCGCCGATGCTGACGCCCAGCAGCATTCTGCAAACGGATACGATTCCGAACGGGAGAGGCCAGAAAACGGCCATAACGGAATTGACGGCGGCAAAAGCAGACAGGCCGATGCTTCCGATATAGCGGATAATCAGCATATTGACGATGATGCAGCGGAACATTTCCACAAAACGGGAGAGCGCTCCGGAATACCCCTGAACGATGATTTTTTTGATTTCGTGCCGGTCAAAGAAACGCGGGGAGAACCGGAATTCCGCTTTGGGGGAGAAATAATGCGCGGCCATCACCCCGAAAAAGATCCAGTATGAGATCGCGGAGCCTAACCCGAGACCGAAGACCCCCATCTTCAGGACAGACAGCAGGAGATAGTCCAGGAAAGTATTGGAAATCAGACAGGTGATGCTGGCAACGGTGGTCCGCCTTGTCTGATTCTCCATGGATAGAAAGGCAAACAGCTGCTGACCGACCACAAGGGCGGGAATGCCGAAGGACATGCTGAGCATATACTGAGCGACAGCGGTCCGCTCCTCTTCTCCGGGAACCAGGGAATCGGTCAGACGCAGGGTAACCGCCAGGATCAGCAGCAGGGAGGTGATGACGGACACGACCGCCGAAACGATCAGATCCGTGGAAAAAATGCCATGGACGGACTGCAGATCATTCCGGCCCATCCGTTTGCCCATCAGCAGCTGGGATCCGCTCATCAGCATCATACTGAGGGCATACAGAAAATGATCCAGAGGCGAATATATACCGATAGCGCTCATGGCTGTCTGCCCGATCACGTTGCTGGCGAACAGGCTGTCCACAATACAGTTTCCCGCATTGATGATCAGCATCAGAATCTGAAAGGGAAGCAAACGGAAAAACATTTTTGCAATCAGATGATCCCCTGATGGAACGGACTTCATGACCATGCCTCCGTATTTTGTGATTAACCTGTATTATTTTACACGCGAACGGCGATATACACAAGAAGAAAGAGATCCTTCCGGGCGGGGAAAAGCGGGTCAGAGAAGGAAAACGCTCAAAAAGGCAGAATATACTGAATCAGGAAAATACCAAAAAAAGGAGATCCCCGGGAGAGGATCTCCCGGAAGGAGACCTGAGAATGGATCCCGTCAATCAGTTTCTGCAGGATAATCCCGAAGTCAATAAAGTGATCCAGCTGCTGTTCACCATTATTGTGGCGACCATCATTGTGATCATCATTTTCCGTGTGCATCGCCGGCTGATCCGGAAGGTGCATTCTCTGCGGAACGGAAAAGAGAACCTGAATATCCGTCTGATTGATAACGGTTTTCGTTTTGTTGTTATCTTTGTTGCCGTCCAGTTCGTTATGATGAGCTCCGATCTGACGAGGAACTTCGGCCAGACGCTGTTCCAGGGCACCGCCGTCCTGGCCGCCATCGCCGGTTTCGCCGCTCAGAATATTCTGTCCGATATCCTCAGCGGTCTGATGATCAGCACGACCAAGCCCTTTGAAATCGGAGACCGGATCGAGCTGGTGGATAACAAGGTCTCCGGAATCGTGAAGGATCTGACTCTTCGGCATGTGGTGCTGCAGAGCGTGGATACCCAGATGTATGTCATTCCAAACAGCAAAATGAACAGCCAGCAGATCAAGAATCTCAGCTGGCATACGGAAACGCGGTCGGTTGATTTCAAATTTCAGGTATCCTATGACGCGGATCCCGATCATGCCAAAGCGGTGATCCGGCAGGCGGTGATGGACAGCCCGATTTCCGTTCCCGGCAAAACCGGAAAGGACGGAAACGGGGAATACGCGGACGTTTATTTCCTGTCCTTTGAGGAATACAGCCTCGTTATGGGCACGACCGCCTATTATATGCCGGGGACGCCCACGGAAGTTTTCAAATCCGATATTAATACCCGGGTGAAGAAGGCGCTGGAGGCCAATGGAATCGAAATTCCGTATAAATA
>JAGCBO010000185.1 GCA_017652125.1 Clostridia bacterium
AAATGGGAGGAATCGACAAAGAGCGTGTTGCCCCGGCAGGTGAAGGCCACCAGATGCCCGTTGCTCTCCTTCCCGCCCAGGGGAAGCGTCCTGCCGTCCTCCGCGATCACATACGGCGCGCTGTTCGGCTCGTAAAACAGGCTGTCGTTCTCCCGGACCAACCGGACAGCGAAATAGGGAAAGCGCTCGGGCAGCCGGTTCACGGCTTCCCGGAGGATATCCGAATCAACCGGTTCCGTCAGCGTGATCCCGGTGCGGATCGTGTTCCGCAGCGAATCGCCCGCCGCATACATCAGGTGATCCACCCGGAAGCGCGCGGCCGGCATCAGCGGGTTTCCCCTTTCCGGGCGACCACTTCAATCTCGACCAGTCCGCCTTTCGGCAGCCGGGAGACTTCCACACAGGACCGGGCCGGCTTATGCTCCCCGAAGAAGTTCGCGTAAAGCGTGTTGACAGCGGCGAAATCATCCATATTCCGGAGATAGACCACCGTTTTCACGACGTCCGTTTTCGCGTATCCCGCCGCTTCCAGGATGGCGGCGATGTTTTTCAGGGACTGTTCCGCCTGAGCCTCAATCCCTTCCGGCAGCGTGCCCGTCGCGGGATCCAGCCCCAGCTGGCCGGAGGTGAAAAGCAGATCCCCGGCGAGAATCGCCTGGGAATAGGGGCCGATCGCGGCCGGCGCGTTCTGCGTAGTGATCTCTTTCAGCATTGTCATATCCTCCTTCTTATTCCGCGGGCTTCTCTTCCCTGCCCCGGCGGCCTTTCGTTATTCCGCGGCCGCCTTTTCAAACGGTGCTATTATGCCATAACACGGAATCCCGGTCAATCTCCTATTGTTCAGATAGGCAATTTCTCCGCCGCTTCCCTGTCTTCCCGCGGCAAATCGGAAGGAAAAGCCGCAGCGCCGGTCATACAGGCGGGCTCTTCTGTACACAGAGGATTCAGGTGAATCTGTATCGAATTATAGCTTGATGCAATCAGAATATGGGAGGGGATGCCATCATGCGGAGAGGAAATCAGCTTCCGGCGAAGAAAAAAAACGGCTGTGAGAAGCCTGCTCTGTATCTTTTTGGCAGCGCTCCTGCTGCCGGTCACTTCATTGGCGGAGGAGGGTCATGACATGCGTGAAATTCCTGTATCCGATGTTGGTCCAGTCCGGATCGGCCAGACCGAGAACGCTGAAGCCGCCACCGGCTGTACCGTGTTCATCGCGCCGGATGGCATGCGAGCCGGGCTGGATGTTCGCGGAGGCGGCCCTGCCAGCCGGGAAAGCCAGCTGCTCAATCCCCTGATGGCGGCCCAGCAGATTCATGCCATCGTGCTGGCCGGCGGCAGCGCCTACGGCTTAGGCGCGGCGAACGGCGTCATGCAGTACCTGGAGGAACACGGGATCGGCTATGATACAGGCTATGCCCTGGTGCCCCTGGTGGCCCAGTCTGATATCTATGATCTCTCCGTGGGGGATGCCTCTGTCCGGCCGGACGCGGCCATGGGCTACGAGGCGGCCCGCCTGGCGATGGAGGCTCCCAATTATAAGGACGGAAATTACGGCGCCGGGTGCGGGGCTACAGTGGGCAAATTCGCCGGGATGGATTACTGCATGAAGTCCGGCATCGGCAGCTTTGCCATTCAGATCGGCGAGCTGAAAATCGGCGCGGTTGTGGTTGTCAACGCTCTTGGGGATATCTATGACTGGCGGACCGGAACGCAGATTGCCGGGATGCTGAACGAGGACAAAACCGGCCTGCGCTCGACCTCAGACTACATGCGCGGCAGCTATGCGGTCATAGAGAACAAGTTCACAGGCAATACGACGGTCTGCGTCGTTTTCACAAACGCCCGTTTCGATAAGGCGCAGCTTTGCAAGATCGCCGGGATGGCTCATGACGGATATGCCCGTTCCATCAACCCGGTTCATACCTCCGCTGACGGTGACAGCATTTATGCAGTATCAATCGGTGAGATCGCAGCCGATCAGGATCTGGTTGGGACGCTGGCTGCGGAAGTGGTCAGTGAGGCGATCACACGGGCGGTAACCGGCGCGGACGGCGCTTACGGTTATCCTGCCGTGCAGGATCTGAAAAAATGAATTGTTTCAACTGAATCGGCGCCTGAGCAGGGTCATTTCCGGGAAGGATGGGCAGAAGACGGAGGAACAGAGATTGAGATACGAACTGGAAATGCTGGAAAAGATCACATTTTACGATCAGGAAGGAGTATCAACCCGTTTTCCGCTATATGTCTATCGGACGAAAAACGAAGTAAACAAAAACGAGCTCGAAACGGCTGTTGGCTATGCCATACAGTGTCATCCGCTCTTTGGATGCAGATTGGCGGAGGATGAAAAAGGCCCATATCTGGAAACGAACCCTGAAAAACCGGTCGTTCCGCAGCTGAGTCCGGACACAGAGTACCGTTACGGCAATACGTTCCATCACAATTACCCCTGGGTTGTGGGGTTTTGCGGCAGAGAAATTATCTATACAGGTCATCACGGAATCACGGATGGAATGGGCGCTACCATATTTATGAGAACGGTTCTGTACTATTACCTTCGGGAGATGGGCGCTGCATGTGATCCGGGAAAGGCTGTCACACTGGAGCAGGTCACGCCGGAGTTTTTGGAAAAAGATACGGAATGTCCGGTCAGAAAGAACGGCGGGGAGAATATCCCCAGCCGTTATCAGCCCGGCGGGCTTCAGCCGACAGTCTTCCCGGAAGAAATGCTGGCGGACCATCCGGAGGACTGCGTCCATCACAATCTGGCGATCAGCCTTGAGGACATCCGGAAAAAGTGCGCAGAATATGGAGTATCCCAGTTTGCTGTCGTCGCAACATATGTCGCGCAGGCGGTCTGCTCTGTTCTGCCGGGGTCTGACAATGCAGTGATGATGAATATCATCACTGACATGCGGGGCGTTCTGGACAGCTGCACAACGCACAACTGTGTCATGGCCGTGCCGATTTTCTTCACTCAGAAGGATCTGACGCGTTCCGATGAGTTCCAGTGCAGCATGTTTCGATCCCGGTTGGATCTTGGCTTTAATCGGGATGAGGTGCTGCACAACTGCTTCAGATATGCGCAGATGGAACAGCAGATCGGTAACAACAAGGAGTCTCTTGCCGCCGCCGGGGCTGCGATCGTAAAAAAGTATGGACTGACCGCTCCGGTGGCCGCTGTTACTTATACCCACCTGACCCGTACGGGTTTTTCGGATGATATCCTGCGGGAGCTGGACGATGTCTACATTAATCTGTCCGGCTTTAAGGTGCCAGGCAGACAGGCCATCATGGCGATGAATGCTGTTACAACCAATCGGGTCATCAATCTGCTGATCGTTGACGGAACAAAGGATGATCTGATTTTCAGGGAGCTCAAAAAACGCCTTACAGACGCGCAGGTGTCCTTTGTAGCCACCGAACTGGATCGGTATAAGGGCGTCATTTACTCAGCATAAATTCCATACAGTGCCCGGGAGGCGGAGCAGCATACCGGAAAGTCGGAAAGGAATGGGCAATGGCTATGATCCAGAGGACACTCAGTGAGGAGAGAAGACTGCGGCAGCTCACAGGATTGCAGGACCTTCTTCATTCATTTTCGGGTGTAATGAACGGCAGTCTGGCCCTGGCGGCGCTCTTCGGCTCCTATGTCTTCCTGCAGTTTACCGTGCTTGGCCTGTGCAATCATGCGGGAGAAGGATTTCTCCCTACGGAGCAGCGTGAGCTGGTATACTATACGGTAATCTGTATTTGATCATCCTGAATTCCACTGTCCGTAATCCGTCACATGCGGAAACCATCATGAAAGACCTTCTGATAAATCACCGAACCGGAAAACTGCTTCGTGAAGCTGTCTCTGAAATTGTCGGCTAAGACAAATCGGAATACGCGGGAGCAACCATGTTAAGCAGCGCCGGAGCTCTCATCCTCTTGCGCAGCGGAATCCTGTGCGTTATAATCCCTCCTGTGGGAAGCAGGGAACCCATAACAAATTCATCTTGAACAACAGGAGAAAATCTCATGAAAAAACTGATTTCTATCAGCCTTTCCGTGTTGCTGATCCTGGCAATGATCTGCTCTGTCTTCGCGGAGCCCGCCGAAGTGCAGCAGGCGGGCTGGCAGGAAACCCTCTCCGGGATTGACGGCGTTCTCAGCGTGAAGGAAATCCCCCTGGACGAGGAGGGGCGCCTCTTCGATGAAGAATACCTCGTTGTCTTTGAACAGCCGCTGGACTGGAAGAACCCGGAGGCGGGCACCTTTCCCCAGCGGGTGGTGATCGGTCTGCGGGCGGGTGCCACGGTGAACGTAATCAGCACGGAAGGCTATGCTCTGACGGACTTCATCATGGGAAACCAGGAGTCCAATCCGGAGGAGTATCTGAAGAGCCCGGGGAACGTGGCCGAGCCGGCCGAGCTCCTGAAGGGCAACTTCATCCAGGTCGAGCACCGCTTTTTCGGCAAATCCCGGCCGGAAGCCCTGAGCAATGACGAAGTCACCGGCTGGGAATATCACACCGCGGAGAACGCGGCCAACGACTATCACCGGATCTATACAGCCCTGGCTCCCCTGCTGTCCGGGAAGTGGCTTGCCACCGGTGCCAGCCGCGGCGGAGATATGACCAATACCTATGGATACTTCTTCCCGGAGGATATGGATGTCTATATGCCCTACGTTGCCCCCAGCAGTATGGTCCGGGATGACGCCCGATTCTATCACTTCGTGTACGAAGAGATCGGCAATGCTGCCTTCGGGGAAGAAAAAGCTGCGGAGCTGCGTGCTCTGCTGCTCTCCTTCCAGGTGATGATGCTGAAGCATAAGGCGGAGATTCTGCCCAAATACGAGGCCAAAGTGCAGCAGATGGGCTGCGTTTTCCGCCCGCAGGTGGATCCGGCTGTGCTCTATGATATCAACGTGCTGGAATTCGGCGCCCAGTTCTGGCAGTATCAGCGCCTGCCCTTCGAGAAGGTGCAGCAGGCACTGGATATGCCGGAGACCACCCCGGAAGAACTTCAGGCGAAGCTGGATGAGGCCATGGGGCTGATGCTTCAGATCCAGAGCCCCTCCGATTATTCCGCCACCACCTGGGCCTGGCCCTATTACGTCAACGCCGCCACCACCTACGGTCAGTTCCGGTACGATTTCTCCGCCATACGCCGGGCGCTGGAGGAAGCCGGTGTGAAGGACGTCCTCTCGGTGACGGAGGAGATGGAGGAGGGTCTGATGTGGAACATCGTCTTCACGGAAGAGCAGAAGGCCGCCTTTGTCTACGATGGATCGTACCGCCAGGCCATGCTGGAGGCCATGAAGACGACCGACGCAAAACATCTGATGATCTTCGGCGCCACCGATCCGTGGACCTCCGAAGGAATCACGGAATGCGATAACCCGAACGTGAAAATCTATTTCCATCCTACCCAGCCTCACAGCGCTTCCGTCTCTGCCATGCCGGAAGAGATGCTGGCGGAAGTGGCGGCGGTGCTGCTGGAATGGCTGTCTGAATGAACGGATGATCCGGATACATAGCTGTCGGGTCTCCTGCCCGAGAGGACTGATATGAAAAATAAAGCACGGGATATCTTAGCGAAGGTGTACGGCCATCATCAGTTTCGGCCGGGACAGCAGGAACTTGTGGAAGGACTGCTGGACAATAAGGATGTACTTGGTGTGATGCCGACCGGTTCCGGCAAATCCCTGTGTTACCAGATTCCGGCATTGCTTTTTTCCGGAACAACACTGGTTATTTCTCCGCTGATCTCATTGATGAAGGACCAGGTGACATCGCTGAAGCTTCGGGGAATACCGGCTGCTTTTCTGAACAGTTCCATGGAAGAAGCTGAATATCGCGATACGGCTTATCAGGCTGCCGCCGGCGCGTACAAAATCCTTTATGTTGCCCCGGAAAGGCTTCATGCCCCGGGATTTAGGGAAATGTGCCAGCATATGGATATTCCGCTTGTGGCGGTGGATGAAGCCCACTGTATATCACAGTGGGGGCAGGATTTTCGTCCGAGTTATCTGAAAATTCCGGAATTTACAGCTTTTTTGCCCAGGCGTCCCATACTTGGAGCATTCACGGCCACAGCAACGCCAAAGGTCCGGAAAGATATCCTGGAAAACCTGAAACTGAATGCGCCGGTTATTGTAACCACGGGTTTTGACCGCCCGAATCTCTCCTTTTCTGTATACAGTCCAAAGGATCGGGACAAGGCCCTTTCTGATCTGCTGAGGGACAGGTACCGCCAGTCCGGCATCATTTATTGCGCTACCCGCAAAAATGTGGAAGCAGTTTACAGCCAGTTGGACCAGGAAGGATTTTCGGTAACCAGGTATCACGCGGGACTGGGACCGGATGAACGCCGTCAGAATCAGGAAGATTTCCTTTTTGACAGGAAACGGATTATGGTGGCAACAAACGCGTTCGGCATGGGAATTGATAAATCCAATGTGTCCTATGTAATTCATTATAATATGCCAAAGAGCCTGGAAGCATATTACCAGGAAGCCGGACGGGCCGGACGGGATGGCTGCGACGCGGATTGCATTCTGCTGTATGCGCCGCAGGACGTAATCACTGCGCGCTGGCTGATTGATCATTCCGAACCCAACCCGGATCTGACGCCGGAGGAACAGGCGCAGGTACGAGAAAAGGATGAGGAACGTCTCAAATGGATGACCTTCTATGCAAAGTCCAGAAAATGCCTGCGTCATGATCTGTTGCGCTATTTCGGAGAACAGGCGCCGGATTCATGTAATAATTGTTCCAACTGTGTTCCGGACTGTGAACATGTGGATATCACAACAGAAGCGCAGATGATCCTGTCCTGCGTTGCCAGAACAAACCAACGCTGCTCAGACGATGTGGTTGTTCAGCTGATGCTCGGCGTGCTGCCTTATCCTCCTCCGGAAGAGGTTTCCCCGGCTGAACTGACCACTTTCGGCCTGATGAATGATTACGATGAAGGGAATATCTGCGAAATCATCCGGGCTTTACTGGATCAGGGATATTTGGAGAAGGACGATAGCGGCATATTGAAGCTGAACGGACAATCTGAAAAGATTCTGTTCAGGAAACAACGTGTGGCCATGAGGAGAGGGCTGAAAAGCCGCGGGGATCTTACGGGAGAAGATCTCTTTCAGGCGCTTCAGAAACTGCGGTATGAGATTTCTGCCCGTGAATATGTCGCGGCGTCCGCGCTCTTTTCCGACAGTACATTGCGAGATCTGTGCAGGATCCTTCCGAAGAACAAAAAACAGCTCGCTGCCGTGGACGGCATGGGCATCTTCAAGGCGAACCGGTACGGCGATCAGATTTTGCAGGTAATTCGCCTTTTCAGCCCGGCGGTTCCGAAAAAAAAGAAAGAAAAGAAAAAAGCAGACAGCAGTGTTCCCGCAAAAGCCGGCAGTTTTGCAGCATATAAGGATCAGGTGATCGAAGCCGGCCATACAGAAGCCTATCAGGCATGGACGAAGGAAGAAGACCGGAAATTGATCAGTGAATATGAAAGCGGAAAAACACCAAAGGAATTGTCAGAGATTCATAAACGTACAAGAGGTGCGATCCAGAGTCGGCTAAAAAAATTGGGACTGAGATAATGGTCCGGATTTGGCTCGTTTTGCTCCACATCAAAAACCGGGATCGCCTTAACGGCGGTTCCGGTTTTTGAATTGTTGCACACCGGAGAGCCTCACTCCCCCGACGACAACGCGACGCATTGGGATGCCTGCACTGAAACATCTGAGTTTCAATTCAGCTTATAACTGCAAACCCATGTAATTAACCACGGTTTTTTCTTGACAGCTTTGGTTTTTGAGACTATACTGGTATCAGTTGATACCATACGACAGTGGAGGTAACCACCTGTGGATGAATTAAGGACAAGGATCGAGAGTGAAACGGAGGTATGGGCTTACCTGCAGGATCTTCGGTATGCGCTGGAGCATAACGCGAAAATCACTTTTCAAGCTGAACGGTTGGTTGATCAGAACAGGGATCAGCGGTACACAAACAAGTTTACTGTCGCGGATCTGTTTCCGGATGAAAATCCCGTAGAAGCCATAAAAAGGGAGCTTAAGCAGCTGACCATTGAGGAGTACATCCAGACGGTCAAAGACCTGCGTTTTCCGAAAAAGAGCGAGATGCGGGAATTCGGCAGAGTTTATGATGGTAAGGGCGACGTTTACATTAAGATTCGGGTGGAACTTCTATCCGAATATGGGAACCATACGACCTTCGTGATGTCCTACCATTATGCTGAAACCCCGTTTTCCCCTGAGATGTTCCCCTACAGAAAATAGCAAGGAGATACGAACTCATGACGAGCGTGATGACAGAAAAAAAGCTGTGCCCCTGCTGCATGGAAGAGCATGAGGTACAAACAGTTGTTGTTCGGGAAAGCAATGTGTTCAAGGGTGTGCCTGTCGAATATGATGCCGAGTACTTCTATTGCGATCGAGCGGATGAAACCTACGCAGAGGAAGCGCAAATCGCTCAGAACGACATCGCGATGAAGAATGCCTACCGCAGCAAGACAGGTCTGCTCACGTCCCAGCAGATCGCGGCAATCCGCTCCAAGTACGGCATCAGCCAGAGCGATCTGTGCCTTCTTCTGGGATGGGGCGGAAAAACCATCACACGCTATGAGAGCCATCAGGTTCAGGATATCGCGCATGATACCATCCTGCGAAAGCTGGACTCCGATCCTGAATGGTTCCTGCAACTGCTTCAGGCTGAGAAGGATGCCCTTTCCCCAGCTTCCTATGCAAAATACACGGAAGCTGGGACTGCGCTTTTTGAACAGAATCATGATCTGTATCTGAAGAGCGCCATCATGTCCAGATATGCCCGGTTCCTTCAGAATCCCGAAGCGACCGGGTGCAAGGTGCTGTCACTGGATGTTGTCTCCGATATGATCCGCTACTATGCCAACTCGCAGAAGGTTACGAGCTTGTATCTGGTAAAGCTTCTGAAGATGCTCTGGTATGCTGATGCGCTTTCCTATAAGCGTTACGGACACGCGATCTCCGGATTGGTTTATCGTGCTTTGCCCATGGGGGCAGCTCCAGTGGCTTATGAATCAATCGTTGATTTGAGCATCATCCATTGTGAAGAAATCGAGATGGGTGACGGAACCGGATTCAGGTTCCAGCCCTCGGAAAACAAGGAGTACCCTCATCTGACATCGGAGGATATGGGAATCCTTGATACGATCATTCAGCGTTTTGGCAGAACAATAAAGAATGAGATTGTCGATGCGATGCATCGAGAAGATGCCTACACTGAAACGGCACCTCACGACATCATTCAATTTAAATATGCTAAAACGCTGAGCCTTTCCTGACCAGAAGCCCACATGGCAGCATCTGCTCACAGACCGCCTCCAGCGATAATCTTCCTGGCCAACTCAGGATGATCCCGATAAGGAAACGAAAGAATATGAACAAGGAAAGAAACGAATGAATACATGGGAAATCATAGCACAGGTCTTTGGTATTCTGGCCCTGGCGGCGAATGTTCTCTCCTTCCATTTCAGACAATACCGGCAGATTGTCATTGTCCAGATCCTCAGCTCGGTTTTCTTCACGGTTCACTTTATCCTGCTTTACGTTTCCGGCCGGACGGATGCACTGACCGCCGGGGTGCTGAACGGTCTGAGCCTGTTCCGCAACGGCTTGCTGTTATTCACGGAAAAGAAAAGAACTCCGACCGGAACAGCTCTGATCGCCGGTTTCTTTTCTGCCGCGGTGATCGCCATTGGTATTCTGACATGGAATTCCTGGCTGTCTGTTCTGTTCATCATTTCCATGGTGCTCGTTACGGTATCCATGTCTGTCCGGAAGCCCAACATGCTTCGGCTTCTGATGATGATCGCCGCACCCTTTGCGTTTGTTTATGATATCCTCATCGGATCCATCGGCGGATCAATCAATGAAGCGGTTTCCTTTGTTTCTGTGCTGATTGCTTTTATCCGGAATCGGAACAGGTAGTCGCACAATCAGCGCTACGATTGAATACTGATATCCTTTTCGTCGACCGTCATGGTCGACTTTTTTCGAATTCAGCCCATTGCAAGGGTTGCGCGTGCCTGGCCAATATGATAGAATGGCTACCATAATTAATAGCCTGTATAACCGTGACGGAAGAGACTGCGTTCTGACAGGAGGATCATCCCATGCAGCCATCGTTCAACCGTAATCCACGCTCGCTGAAGGAGTGGTGGACGCTTCTGGGCCGTTCCATCTATACGGGGGACCGGCTGAGGGCGAATCTGGCGGCGCTTACCATGGTCAGTATCGTTACGGCGATGCTGGGCGCGCTGCTGGTGATCGTGAATCTTTTACCGGGTTCCGGTTCCGTGAACCCTTCACGGCTCGTCATGTCTGTGGTGACCCTGCTCGCGGGGCTCGGCTGCGCCTGGCTTTCGCACTGGCGGAAGAACCGGCAGGCCGCCATCCTGATCCCCACGCTGTTCTGCTGCGTTGTTTTTACATTTTACGCGCTGACCGGATATGCGGAGGGCACGGGCATCCTCTGGTCCCTTCTGCTTCCCATCGGCATGAGTTATTTTGTCGGCGTGCAGTACGGGATCATTCTTTCTGTCTATTATTCCGTTTTGTATATGGTCGTTTTCTATACCCCTCTGGGCCGCAATCTCGGCCTGTATTATACGGATTCCTTCATGGTGCGTTTTCCGATTATGTTTCTTTTCCTGTCCCTGTTCACCGCCGTGGCGATGATCCAGTATCACCGGATCGCGCTTCTTGAAATGGATTATACAGACCGGCTGAATGAGGAGGTCCGGAAGCAGACCGCGGTGGCGGAGGAAAGAAGCAGGCGGATTGAACAGCTCTCCATCCAGACAATCCAGACCCTGGCGAATGCCATCGACGCAAAGGATCCCTATACCCGGGGACATTCCACCCGCGTCAGCCAGTATTCCGTCATGATCGCGGAATCCCTGGGCTGGAACAGGGACCGGGTGGAGAATTTGCGCTGTGCCGCGCTTTTGCACGATATCGGTAAAATCGGCGTGCCGGATTCCATCCTGAACAAACCGCGCCGGCTGACCGATCTGGAATACGATATGATCAAGTCCCATACCACGATGGGAGGGGAAATTCTCCGGGACAGGATCATTATCCGGATCGCGGAAGACGTGGCCCTTTCCCACCATGAACGGTATGACGGCCGGGGATATCCCCGGGGCCTGAAGGGAGAGGAAATCTCCGAGGAGTCCCGGATTGTCGCCATCGCGGACGCTTTTGACGCCATGAATTCCAACCGGGTGTACCGAAGCGCCTGCAATCCCGAGCATATTCTGCGGGAACTGACCGACGGGAAGGGAAAGCAGTTTGATCCCCGCTTTGCGGACGTTTTCATCGGGCTGTGGCAGCAAGGACGCCTGGATGAAATCATCCGGGAGGGAGAGCCGGAAACCGTCCAGAATACCGGGGATGCTTCTTCCCTGCTGCGGGAAGTGATCGACTCCTATCGCTCCGCAAATCCCGCAGACAGCCTGGACATCATCACCGGCATTCCCGACAGGACCTCCGGCGAGACGGCGATTGCCGGCAGCATGAAGGAAACGGCCGGCTGTCTTGTGTTCTTCGATATGGACAATCTGAAGAAAATCAACGATACCGGCGGACATCAGGCCGGAGACAAAATCCTCCGGATCATGGGAGATGTACTGAAGGAAGCTTCGGGGGACAAGATCTGCTGCAGACTGGGTGGGGACGAGTTTCTGATGTTCCTGAAAAACGCATCGGAAACGGAAGCCGAAGCGTCCGTGCGCGGACTGATCCGAAGCTTTGAGGAAAAGAAGTCGGAGGATCCTGCCCTGGCGCCTGCCTCTCTTTCTGCCGGCCTGGTCATGAGCTCCCCGGCAGACTCCTATACCGTGACCTTCAACAAGGCGGACAAAGCGCTCTATCACGTCAAGCAGAACGGAAAAAACAGCTACAGTTTCTACCGGGACGAAGAGGATACCTTCCGGCATGAAAAGGCGGATCTGCACAAGCTGGTTGCAGGCATCCGGAACAGCGGCAGCTACAACGGCGCCATGGATGTGGAATACCGGCAGTTCACGAGGCTGTATGAATTCATTCTGAATCTGGAGGAACGCTTCCATCAGACCTATCGCCTGGTGATGATCACTCTGGAAGCTCCCGAAGGGGAAGAACCTGTTCTGGAGAAAGTTGAAAGCTCCATGTACTGCATGGAGCAGGCTGTGCGCCAGAATATCCGCAATGTGGATGTTCTCACCCGGTACAGCCGGCAGCAGATCCTTGTCATTCTGCTCGGAACAGACGAGGAAGGGGTCCGGGTTGCCATGGAAAGGATCTTCCGCGTGTATTTCAGGATGAGCGGCGCGGACAGCCTGTCTCCGTCCTATGAAGTGGCGGACATGTGAAGGGAGAGAATAACGATTCGGAATAAAGAAAAGGACGCGGTTCAGATGGCCGTGAAGCGGCAGGCTTTCCTGGATGCCGCCTTTGAGCTGTTTACGGAGAGAGGAATTGAGGCGGTGTCCCTGGAATCTGTTGCGAAAAAGAGCGGATACGGGGTTGCCACGCTCTACCGGCATTTTTCGAACAAGGTGTCCCTGGTGATTGAACTGGCGACGAAAAAGTGGGAGGAATACATCAAAGCCTATGACGGGGCGATCTCCCCGGAAGACAAGGCGCGGATGACCGGTGCGCAGTGCCTGGAGCGATATCTGGATTCCTTCCTGGACCTGTACCGGAATCGCAAGGCGATGCTTCGCTTTAACTATGACCTGAACAGCTTTCTGAGGAAGGAAAAGATCCATTCTGAGCAGATGGAACCCTATATGGCGGTGATTCGCGGCATGGGGGAATTGTTTCATGAATGGTATACCCGGGGGATGCGGGACGGCACGCTGAACGGGAAAATATCCGAGAAAGCGATGTTTTCCGGCACCTTCCATATCATGCTCGCGGCGGTTACACGATATGCGGTGGGCCTGGTCTATATCGAGGAGCAGGGCGACGATCCGGAAGAGGAGCTGGTGATGCTGAAAAAAATGCTCCTGTGGGAATACACAAACACCGAAAAGCGATCCACGGACCGGCAGACGAATTAACGCGTGATCCCTGAACGAAAGGGCGGCAGCGGAATGTTTCCGGGTATTGTTTTTTCCCCTCCACCGCTGTACAATTTGCGTATCAAAAAAGCGGGGCCGGCCCGGATTGAACGCAGAAAGGATGATGAACTCATGAAGATTTCCAGGGAAATCCTCAGCATCCTGACTGACGAAAATAAGAAAAGATTACTGCCCCGATGACATCTGATTCGTAACAGGAGAATTCTATGGAAAGAGTGTTTGCCACCCATATCATCCGTAAAAGCCGGGAATGTGCTCCGGTATGGACGCTGACCACCCCGGACGCGGGCGGATTAACGAAGCCCGGGAAAGTTGTCGTGCCCAGCGTATGGGAATCCCATCCCAGGCTGCGGAAATACCGGGGCCGGGGCGTGTATGAACAGAGGATCCGCGCGGGCGGCAATCTGCGCCTGTGGCTGGGCGGCGTCAGCTTCCGGGCCAGGGTGTATCTGGATGACGCACTGTTGGCAGAGCATTACGGATCCTATACCGGCTTTGAAGCGCTGGCGCAGCAGATCCCCGACGGAGAACAGACCCTGCGGATCGAAGCAGACATCCGCTTCGACGCCGATTCCGCGCTGCACGTGCCCAACGATTATTATGCCTACGGCGGCATAAACCGTCCCGTGATCGTGGAGGAAGTGGGACAGGCCTACATCACCCGGCTGCATGTGACCCCGCGCTGCACCTCAGACGGATGGACCGCGGACGCCGCGGTATCCGTGCGCAATCTGGGTGATCAGCCCTTTCACGGAGCTTTACGGCTGAGCCTGGCCGGGAAAGAAGCAACGGAAGAAATCGAAATCCCCGCTCATGAGACTACCCTGTACGGGCTTTCCCTGGATTGCGGCGCCGTGACACCCTGGTCGCCGGAAAACCCGGCGCTGTATGCGGTGACGGCGACGCTCCTGGTAAACGGCGAGGCCGTCGATGATCTCATCGACCGGATCGGCTTCCGGACTATCCGCACGGATGGAAAGAAAATTCTGCTGAACGGTCAGCCGCTACAGCTTCGGGGCTTCAACCGGCATGAGGAATACGGCTCCTTCGGCCTGTCCGCCCCGCTGGAAGCCATGATGCAGGATATTCATCTGATGCGGGATCTGGGCGCCAACTGCGTGCGAACCTGCCATTATCCCAACGATCCCCTGTTCCTGGATCTCTGCGACGAAACGGGACTCCTTGTATGGGAAGAATCCCATGTGCGGGGCTTCGGGGAAGAGCAGATGCGCCATCCCCGTTTCATGGAGCAGCTGCGGCAATGCACCGCGGAGATGGTGGAGCAGCACTATAATCATCCCGCTGTTTTCATTTGGGGCAGCCTCAATGAATGCGCCGACGATACGGAATTCGGCGCGGCCTGCTACCGGGAAATCTTTGCCCTGCTGCGGAAAGCGGATCCGGGCCGCCCTGTCACCGCCGCTTTGCTGGAACGCCCCGGCGGAAAGGTCTATGGCGACATGGACGTGGTCAGCATCAATATCTATCCCCAATGGTACCATGACACCCCGGTGCAGGACGCCCTGAACCGGAAGCTCCTGGAAGCTGCCCAGGGTGGCGGCGAAAACAAGCCGGTGATCGTCAGCGAGATCGGAGCGGGAGCGATTTATGGCTGTCACGACCCCTTCGGGGAAGCCAAATGGTCCGAAGAGAGACAATGCGCCATCCTGAAGGAGCAGATCACCGCCGTTCTGTCCCACCCCGATGTGACAGGCCTTTTCCTGTGGCAGTTTGCCGATGTGCGCGTTTCCGGGGAATGGGCCAGGAGCCGTCCCCGTACCTATAACAACAAAGGCGTGGTCGACGAATACCGGCGGCCCAAGCTGGCTTATCAGGTTGTGAAGAACATCTGGTCGGCGGAATAAAGCAGACGGCAACCGTGTCCGCCGGCAGGGCGATTCTGTCACGCGAATGAAGCAAAAAGAGGGAACGAATGGGTCCTCCCCACTCGTTCCCTCTTCATTTCTTGATTAATTAATGATATTCCACCACGCCGATCCAGGACATCAGGAATTCCCGCTCCTTTTCGTTGCCCTTGACGGACTGGCTGGCCGCCACGATGGGCATCCATTTCTGGACGTACTGCAGGGGCGTGCCGCTCTTTTCGCAGAACAGGCTCAGGTACTCCTCCGCCCCGTCGATATCTCCGTTCAGCCAGAAGAGCAGGTAGGTCCGGGCCACATCCGCGGAAGCGTTCCCCTGGGTCACATGGCTCCAGTCGATGATATAGGGGGTGCCGTCCTCGCTGATCAGGATGTTCGAAGGCCAGAAATCACCGTGGCAGACCTTGTTATGGGTGGGCATGCCTTCCAGACGGGCCAGCAGATCATAGCGCGTGGTGGCGTCCAGATCCGCCTGGCTGATCTTCCGGGTCATTTTATCCTTGAGCCGGTTGAGCATGGGGCAGGTTTTGCTCTGCACCTCCATCTGCAGGTCCACAAACCGCTTCAGATAATCCGATTTATGATCCGGATCCTCCTTCATCAGCTGGGACAGCGTCTTTCCCTCGATGAATTCAGAGAGAATCGCCCATTTGCCGTCGATCATGGTCACGCCCAGAATTCTGGGAATATGCAGCCCCGTTTCCTCGATCCGCGCCTGATTCAGCGCCTCATTGAGAATATCCGCCTTGGAATAGTTTTCATTGAATACTTTGACGCACCGGTCGCCGTCCCGATAGATGGTCTTGGCGCTGCGCTGAGCAATAACACGATCCAGATTCATCTTCTTTTCCTCCTTCTCAGTGCTTCCGGCCGGGACGGTAGGCCTTTTTCACGGCATCGTCTTCCAGAGAGGCAATATCATCCGCGGTGGGCCTGGGCATTTCGGTAAAATGCTTTTCTCCGTAGTACGCGTTCAGATACATCTGTCTGATTTCGCTCATCAGGGGATAGCGGGGATTGGCGCCGGTGCACTGGTCATCAAAGGCCTGCTCCACCATGGCGTCCAACCGGTCCAGGAAGTCCTTTTCATCCGGCACATAATCCCGGATCGTCGGTTTGATGCCCACATACGCCTTCAGGTCGTTGATCATTCTGATCAGCCCTTCCAGCTTCTCCGTATCATTGTCTCCCTTCACGCCCAGCGCTTCCGCCACCTCCGCGTAGCGGCGCAGAGTATGGGGATGATCGTACTGCGGGAAGGTACCCATCTTGGCGGGGGCTTCGGCGGCGTTGAAACGCAGCACTTCCTCAATCATCAGGGCGTTGGCCACGCCATGCGCGATATGATGGAAGGCGCCCAGCTTATGCGCCATGGAGTGGCACACGCCCAGGAAGGCGTTGGCGAAGGCCATTCCCGCCATGGTCGCCGCGTTGGCCATCTTTTCTCTCGCTTCCACGTCGGTCAGGCCGTTGTCATAGGCCCGCGGGAGATATTCGAAAATCGTCTGCAGCGCCCTGATGGCCAGACTGTCGGTATAGTCGGTCGCCATCATGGTGGCATAGGCTTCCAGCGCGTGGGTCACCGCGTCGATGCCGCTGGCGGCGGTGAGGCCTTTCGGCGCCGTCATATGGAAATCGGTGTCGATGACCGCCATGTTGGGCAGCAGCTCATAATCGGCCAGCGGATACTTGACGCCGCTCTTTTCATCGGTGATCACGGCGAAGGGGGTTACCTCGCTGCCGGTGCCGGCGGAAGTGGGAATCGCGATGAAATACGCCTTTTCTCCCATCTTCGGGAAGGTATACACCCGCTTGCGGATATCCATAAAGCGCATGGCCATATCCTGGAAATCCACCTCGGGATGCTCGTACAGCACCCACATGATTTTGGCCGCGTCCATGGCGCTGCCGCCGCCCAGCGCGATAATCACGTCCGGCTGGAACAGACGCATCTGCTCCGCGCCGGCTCTGGCGCACGCCAGGGTGGGATCTGGAGCCACATCGAAGAAGGTGGCGTGCTGAATGCCCATTTCGTCCAGCTTCTCCGTAATGGGCCGGGTGTTCCCGTTCTGATAAAGGAAGGTGTCGGTGACGATGAAGGCCTTCTTTTTGCCCATCACGTGCTTCAGCTCATCCAGCGCTACCGGCAGGCAGCCCTTTTTGATATATACCTTCTCCGGCGCACGGAACCACAGCATGTTCTCTCTCCTCTCGGCCACGGTCTTGATATTCAGCAGGTGCTTGACGCCCACGTTCTCCGATACGGAGTTTCCGCCCCAGCTGCCGCAGCCGAGGGTCAGGGACGGGGCCATTTTGAAGTTATACAGGTCGCCGATGCCGCCCTGGGAGGAGGGAGTGTTCACCACAATGCGGCAGGTTTTCATCCGGGCCGCAAAGGCGTCCAGCACCTCGGGCTTCTTCTGCGTATCGGCATAGAGGGAAGCGGTATGGCCGTAACCGCCGTCGGCAATCAGCCGTTCCGCCTTGCTGAAGGCATCCTCCAGATCCTTCGCCCGGTACATGGCCAGCACGGGGCTCAGCTTCTCATGGGCGAATTCCTCGCTCAGCTCCACGGAGTCCACTTCCCCGATCAGGACCTTGGTTCCTTCCGGTACGGTGACACCGGCCAGCGCCGCGATTTTACAGGCGCTCTGGCCCACGATTTTCGCGTTCAGCGCGCCGTTGATCAGGATCGTACGGCGCACCTTATCCAGATCCGCGCCCTTCAGGAACCAGCAGCCCCGGTTCGCGAATTCGGTCCGGACCATCTCATAAATGCTGTCCAGCACGATCACGCTCTGTTCGGAAGCGCAGATCATCCCGTTATCGAAGGTCTTGGAATGAATGATGGAATTGACCGCCAGGATCAGGCTGGCGCTGTCGTCGATCACCGCGGGCACATTGCCGGCGCCCACGCCCAGGGCCGGCTTTCCGCTGGAATAGGCCGCCTTCACCATGCCGGGGCCGCCGGTCGCCAGGATGATATCCGCTTCCCGCATCAGGGTATTGGTCATTTCCAGCGAGGGCACGTCGATCCAGCTGATAATGCCTTCCGGCGCGCCGGCTTTCACCGCCGCGTCCAGAACGACCTTCGCGGCGGCAATCGTCGCCTTCTTCGCCCGGGGATGGGGGCTGAAAATAATGCCGTTGCGGGTTTTCAGGCAGATCAGCGCCTTGAAAATGGCGGTAGAGGTGGGATTGGTCGTGGGAATGACCGCCGCCACCACGCCGATGGGCTCGGCAATCTTCTTTATTCCGTAGGCCTTGTCTTCCTCAATCACGCCGCAGGTTCTGGTGTCCCGATAGGCGTTGTAAATATATTCGCTGGCGTAGTGATTCTTGATTACCTTATCCTCCACCACGCCCATGCCGGTTTCCTCCACGGCCAGCCTGGCCAGCGGAATCCGGGCCTGATTGGCGGCCGTCGCCGCGGCCAGGAAGATTCTGTCCACCTGCTCCTGGGTATAGGCGGCAAAGATCCGCTGCGCCGCGCGCACCCGGGCGATCGCTGCCTCCAGCGCGGCCACACTGTCCACCGTGTCAAATGCTTTGCTTTCCATGACTGCTCCTCCCCTTCCTTTCGGGATCTATTATACTGAAGAACCTGTTCCCTGCGAATTACCAAAACCGTATAGTCGATATATCAATATCGATAATCCATCTTCATTTTTTCTCCGTCAGACAGGCGCGTTTGGACCGGGTCAGTTCCGTGATAAAGCGTTTGTCCAGTTCGGTCAGCGGATAATCCCTGCGCCGGATCAGCACATCCCGATAGACCCGCCGGTTCTCCTCGCATTGCCGCTGAACCAGATGCATCCGGCGCAGCAGCTGTTCCGGCAGGGGGGATACCCACATAAACGTCTCCGGGTTTTCGGTCAGCAGATCAAACTGACTCCCCCGCTCAAAGACAAAGATGCGCCGGGGCATTTGCGGCAATTCCTCGTTTTTCACAGCGGAAAGGGGCAGGGACGGTACATACGGGTCCGCATGGGCGATCTGGATATAGTCGTGAAGATCCGAAAAATGAACCGCGTCCAGGGCGGCCAGGGGGCAGTCCTCCCGCATGACCAGAACGTATTTGAATTCCGCCACGATTTCACCCGCCAGTCCCTTATCCTCCAGCATCTGCCTGAAGTATCGGTCATATCCGGCCGCGTAGCGGATAATGCCCAGATTGTACCCAACCTCCAGAATGTTTTTCACCGCCTGCAGCGCATTGGTTTCCTGATAGAAAAATTCTGCTTCATCCTTTCCCAGCGTTCGGGAAAAAGCGGCAAAAGCATCTGAAATATAGCTGGCTCTGGGGACAGAAATGGAAAAACGCTGTTTGGCGGTTTTCTTCTCTTTGTACTGCCTTTCGATTTCGTCTACCTGTTCCAGGATTTTCTGTGCCTGACGCATAAACATTTCGCCGTCCGGCGTCAGCATCATGCCCCTGGAGGACCGTCGGAAAAACTGGATGCCCAGATCCGCCTCCATTTCCCTGACGATTCGGCTTAAATTCGGCTGGGCCACGTGCAATTCTTCCGCCGCCTTATTGATGGAACCGTTTTCCGCGATACTGGCCACATATTTCAGATGCAGGATGTTCATTTTCAGTTCTCCGTCCGGATTGATCTGCACGAAAAGGAATCATGCTGTCAATATTTTACAGCAGATTCCGCCAGTCCGCAAGCATTCCCGAACCGTCCGCCTGACGGAAGCGCTGCCGGTGTATGGTTTCTGTTTACAGAGTTCGTTCCGATGCGGTACAATCATCCTGGAATCCCTTTCGGCGCTGCCCGGATTTCTCCGGCACGAAAACACAGCATTATTCCAGGGAGGAGTTATGACCATGCACCCTCTGATCATCCGGCTGACGGCCCGCGCCCGGGGCGGGACTGAAAACTACGAACCCATCGAACGGTATTCCCTCCGCGGGGAGATCGTCCTCCCCGAAAAGGGGGAGACAGGCGAGGCGCGGATCCGCATCACGGCGGATGCCGATTTCGCCGGCGTGATCCGGATCGCCCTGTGCGCGGAGGAACCGGATCCTTCCGCCCTTTTCTTCCTGCCCGGGTTCATGTACGGCACGAACCGCGGCGACGCGCCCCTGGTGACGGACAGCAAAACTCCGCGCCTGCGGATGGAGGGCGGCTGCCCGGCCTCCCCCTGGTGGATGGTGCGCGGCGACCGACTGTCCCACCCCTGCGCAATGATGTTCCGGCAGGGCAGGCTTCTGGGCCTGTCCGCCTCACCGTACTGGCTGGTCTCCGGCGGAGAGCGCCGGGGCTGGCAGCCGGGGCTCCAGGGGGATTTCGACCAGTACGCGGGGTTCGGGTGCTCTCTGGCGGAGGGCGAACTCTGGTACACCCTGGGGTATGAAAACGCGCCGTGGCTGTTTGTGGATTCCCATCACATTCTGCCCCGGAAGCCGGTGGATGAAAACAGCTTCCGCCTCCGCCGGGGCGAGACGGTCACCGTATCGCTTCACTGCTTCGACCGTCCGGCGGAGGATGAGCGGGAGATTCACAGCGTGCTGAAGCAGGTTTACGCCCTCTGGCATGAGCCGCCCCGCAGGCTGCGCTCCGTCTGTGAGACCGTGCGGGAGATCGCCGGCGCCATCGCCCGGGACGCCTGGATTCCGGACGCCCACTGCTATGCCGGTTTTGTGTTCGATCGGGGAACGCATTTTGAAAGCCGGCTGCTTCCCTCCATCGCCTGGACCAACGGGCTCGCGGCGGCGGTGCCGATGCTCCTGTCCGCCCGGCGGCTTGGGGATGAGACGATGCGCGCCCAGGCGCTGGACTGCATCCGCCATATTGTCGGTTGCAGCCTCAATCCCCGCAGCGGCCTGCCCTTCCTGGCGGAGGAGGACGGCGTCTGGAGCAACCGCGGCTGGTGGTACGACAAACAACCGGTTCCCGGCCACGCCGCCTACCTGGTCGGTCAGAGCGTGTATCTGATCCTGAAGGCCTATGAATGCGAAAAAGCCTGCGGCACGGACCAGGAGGACTGGCTCGGCTTTGCGCGGCGGGTGATTGAACGCACGGAGCGGGGACGGAACGCCGACGGCGAGTATCCCTATATCTTCTCCGAGCAGACCGGCGCCGGCCTGGAATATGACTCCTTTTCCGGCGCATGGTGCCTGGCGGCCGCGGCCCTTTACGCCCGCCTGACCGGGGAGCGGGAGAACCTGCCCGCCCTGCTGGAGAGCGAAGCCTGGTATCATGAAGCGTATATCCGCCGCGAGGCGTGCTACGGCGGACCGCTGGATATTGATAAGAACATCGATTCCGAAGGCGTGCTGAGCTATATCCGCGCCGTCCGGAACCTGCACGAGGTTCTGAATCCGGAGAATCCGGCAGAGCGGGTCCGTCGGGAGGCGCTGCTGGACCATCTCCGGGACGCGCTGTACTATGAGTTCACGTTCAAATTCTGCTATAATTCCCCGGTTCAGGTGCCGCCTCTGAGCACGGCCGGCTGGTCCAGCTGCGGCGGCAGCATCACCTCCGTCACCAACCCGCATATCCACCCGATGTCCTCCTCCGTCCTGGATGAGATGGCGTATTTCCTGCGTTTCCGGGACGATCCCTATATCCGCGGCCGCCTGGAAGATACGCTCCTGTGGAGCTGCCAGTGTCATAACACCCGGGACGGGGAATACGGATACGGAAAAACCGGCTGGATGTCCGAGCGCTTCTGCCACAGCGAAGGCCTGCTCACGGAGACCTGGCCCGACGGCTCCCCGGCGTCCACCTGGTTCGCGCTGATGCCCTGGGCCTGCGGCTCCATACTCGAGGGGCTGGCCGGGGAAGCCTGGCGCGATGATCCGGCGGTTCTTCATGTGTATACCCGGCCGGTCTGCGCGGAAGATTATCCGGCCGGCCTGGCCAACAGCGTCCACCTGGCCTTCGAGGCTGAGGGGACGGGCCGGATTCCCTTCCACAAAAATTACGGCATTCTCTTCGCGGAAGGGCGCATCGCCGAAGACAACACCATCGTCCCGCTGGGCGTCCGGCATCCCGGAATTTTCCGGGCGGCGGACGGCGCCCTCTGTATCTGCGCCGAGCGGATCCACGAGGACGGCCGGGCGGATGAAGCGGCCGCCGGAAAGCTGCTCCTGTGGAAGACCCGGGATCTGATTCACTTTGAATGCGCCGGACTGACGGACGCGGAGTCGCTCCCCGCGGATCGCGGATCCTCCCTGGAGGTCAGCCGGGCGATGGCTGAGACCGCCCTGCGTTACTGGAGCCCGATCGAGTATACCGGAACCTGTGTTCCGGAGGCAATCCGCGCAGACAGCGCGCGGGAGCTGGACGCGGTTCCCGCCCTGATCCGCTACAGCGACGGATCGGTCCGGAAAAAGAAGATTGCCTGGGATCCGGAATCCGTCCGTTTCGACCGGCCCGGCCGCTGCGCCGCGCGCGGCACGGTTTCCCAGCGGTCCTTCCGTTTCCCTCTGGCCGAAGGATACGGGGATCCCGTCCTCTTCCCCTGGGAAGGAAAATGGTATTATATCTCCACCAACGACAACCTGGACGATATCGGCCTCTATGTCCGGGAGGGCGACACGGTGGAGGCGCTTTTCGCGGAGGGCGTGACGGAGCATCTGATCCTTCCCTTCAGCCCGGAGCGCGGCTTTGAGCAGACCTTCTGGGCGCCGGAATTCCACCTCATCGGCGGCGAGCTGTATATCCTGTTTGC
>JAGCBO010000186.1 GCA_017652125.1 Clostridia bacterium
AGTCTTAGAGGTATTCAGTGACCATTTTACGGATTTCAGGTTACATCCTCTGTTAATTGTGGATTGTTGAGCGGTGCTGCTACAGCCCAGGCCATGTATAGAGCCTTAGCTGTATCATCACGCTTGACGGCGATCATCCCTTGAATATCAACTGTGCCCTTTAAAACCAAAGCATATACTTCACACCCCTCATCCAGAAGCGATGCCCAGTCAACATACCAACCATTGTCTTGTCTGAATTTCATTAGGAAGGATTTCCTGACGACCTGGGTGACCTCTGTTGGAATCAGATCTCCTGTGACAGTATCCTTCAAGCAAGGTGTCAATTCATCAATCCAAACATGAATCATAAAATTTTCTCCCGTCTGTAACCGCTCAATTCATTGGTATTATACATGATTATGGCAATCCAGACAAGTTTTTCGATCATGCTGGCAATGGCAGTTTTTCGATCGTGCCGGCATTGATTACCTTTATTCCCCAGATCAGCCTCTGGCTGCCGCAGCTGGCGGGCTACGGAATCTGATCTCCGAACTCTTCAGAGAAAATGCAGCTCCCCCGGACTTTGAAAGCCCGGGGGAGTTTATTATGCCTCTGTTTCAGACAGCCATGCACGAAGGAAAGAGAACGCCTCTTTGGTTGTCAGCCCTTTGTTCCGGTCAGGGCAATACCCTCGATGAACTGACGCTGGAAAATCAGATACAGAACCAGCATCGGAATCATGGCCAGCGTTGAACCGGCCATCAGAATCGGATACCGGGTGGTATACTGCCCCTGCATGGAGGAAATTCCAGCGGACAGGGTCATCATATTGATATTGTTATTCACGATCAGCGGCCACATCATGTCACCGTAGGCGAAGATCGCGGTGAAGACAGCCAGAGCCATCATGGCGGTTTTTGTCAGGGGAAGCATGATCCGGAAGAAGATCTGGAATGTGTTGCATCCGTCCAGAACCGCCGCTTCGGAAAGAACATCCGGCAGGCTCATGTAGAACTGCCGCAGGAAGAAGGTTCCGAAAGCGCTGACCAGGCCCGGGAACAACAGGGCAAAAATGGTGTTCAGCTGTCCCATGTTGGCGAGCATCTGGTACTGCGGAATGATGAAAATCTGGTTTGGAAGCATCATCTGGGTCAGCACCAGGAAGAAAAAGAACCGCTTGAGCGGAAACCGGAGCTTGGCAAAGGCAAAACCGGCCATGCTGGAGAACACCAGCGCGCAGACGATCCGCAGGAGGATCAGCAGCAGGGTGTTCAGATACAGCGCTCCGAAGGGCAGGGTCCGGGTCACCTCTGTGTAGTTTTCGGTGAGCCATTCCCGGGGCAGAATCGTCGGCGGAATCAGCAGAGATTCGCCGTTGCTTTTGAAGCTCGTCAGGATCATCCAGACAAAGGGGAAGATCATGATAAACGAGCCGATGATCAGAACGACATGAATGATCAGATTGCCGCGCGAACGATGACCGGATTTCTTTCTCGCCGCGGGTCGGACGGTCGTTGTCATTTCTGTTTCCTCCTCAGTCATAGTGAACGAGTTTCTTCTCGGTGATGAACTGGATCGCCGTGAAGATCGCGATGATCACAAAGGTATACAGCACGATGGCGGAGCCATATCCCTTGTTGAACTTTTCAAAGGCTTCCCGGTAGAAAAGGGTCATCAGTACGGTGGCGGATTTGTAAGCCGGGTTCCGGGTATTGATCAGCAGGTAGATGGTATCAAACTGTTTCAGGGAACTCATGGCACGCATGAGCACCACGAAAAACAGGGTTGGTGATACCATGGGAATCGTGATATGAAAGAAGGTCTGTATTCTGCCGGCTCCGTCAATTTCCGCCGCCTCGTAGTAGCTTCTGGAAATACTCTGCAGACCGGCCAGGATCAGCACCAGGTCATAGCCGATAGCCGACCAGACTCCGATAATGGCACAGGAAAGAAGCGCTGTATTCGGATCCGCCAGCCAGCTGGGGCCCTGGATACTGACAGCCTTCAGCACCAGATTCAGAATGCCGTTTTCCGCGTTGAAAATCCAACGCCAGACCATGGCCACGGCCGCCGGGGCGACTACCATGGGCAGGAAATAAATGCCGCGGTATATATTCCGGCCCCGAATCCGGCTGTTCAGCAGGGAAGCGAAGATCAGGGACAGCAGCACGCCCACGGGAACCGTGAGCACCATGTATACCAGGGTGTTGATCGTGGCACGTCCGATGATATCATCTGAAAAAAGCTTTTCAAAGTTTTTCAGTCCGACGTAAACCTCCGGACCAAGGCCCTGGGATTTATACAGGCTGCGGCGGATCGTGTCGAAGAAGGGATAAATATTCAGCACACACAGGCCGATGATAGTCGGTGCAATCAGGATAAAAGCGGCTGTCACGACCCTGGGATCATAGCGTTCCCGACGGCCGAGGCGCGGCGCAGCGGTTTTGGCAGATGCGGTCACGGATGACCGGACCTCCTTTCTCATAAACACACCGCAAGCCGCGGCAGGGGATGCCGCGGCAGGGGTGTCCGTTTTTTATCGGGAACCGGAGACCCGGTTCCGTTTCAGCCGGATCAGGTTCCTTCGATATCGACGATGATAGCATGCAGCTCGGTGCAGGCATCCTGCACGGTCTTGTTGCCGGCATAGACTTCATTCATCAGCTCTTCTTCCTGGCTCTCCCACAGGCTCTTGTTGGGGGAGAAGGGATACTGTACACCGTAGGCGATCATTTCCGGATAGCAGGCGATGTTGATGGAAGTGAAGTTGTCGGTGAAGTAGTGTTCAGTTCCGGCGTAGGCGGGAATGGCAGCCTTCTTTTCAGCCTGCAGCTTGTTGGCTTCCTCGGTGCCGCAGAACTGGATGAAGTCCTTGACTACTTCGGGGTACTTGGTGTTGGCGGCGCCGGCGTAGCCCAGGCCGTTATAGATGCTGGCCCGCTTTTTGCCCTGGGGCAGAACGGCCAGGTCGAACTTGTCCTTAAACAGTTCGTTGTTGGTGTAGGAGCTCATCATCCAGCTGCCGGTGAAGCACATCGCCAGCTTGCCGGCCTGCATCTGATCATCCACGCCCATGTCCACGAAGGATTCCTGGCTGGGGGATACCTGATGAACCTTCTGCAGATCCACCCACCACTGGATGGCTTCCTGCGTGGCGGCCTGGTCATAACCGGACTTGCCGTCTTCGAAAGCAAAGCCTTCGTTCTGATAGATCAGGTTCAGGTAACCGGACTGACGGTCGTTGGGAGCGCCGAAGCCGTAGATGCCCTTTTCGGTGTCGGTCAGCTTCTTCGCGGTCTCCAGCAGGATGTCCCAGGTCCAGGTGTCATCCGGATAGGCGATCTGGGCATTGTCGAAGATTTCCTTGTTGTACACCAGGGCGATGGTGTCGTAGTCCTTCGGAACGGCATAGTGCACGTCGTTGAAGGTGTAGAGGGCGGTCACGCCGGCCGGATAGGGGGTGTAGTCATACTCGAAATCGAGGGGCAGCAGGGTGCCGGCATTCACAAACTTGAAGAACTGGTTGGAATGCATCCAGAAAACATCGGGCATGGATCCGCCCATGGCCGCCGCTTCCAGCTTGGTCCAGTACTCGCCCCAGGGGGTGACCTGAACTTCGATCTTTACACCGGGATGGGCTGCTTCATAGGCTTCGGCGATGGCTTTCATGCCGGGCTCCTGGTTGTTATCCCAGAAGGCGAAGGTGATGGTGACGTCCTCGGCGCTAGCAAAGGAGACGAAGGAGAACACCATGCAGAGAATTAAGAGAACGGCAAACAGTTTACGCATCAGGGGCTACCTCCTTATGAGTGTATTTTGTTGCCCTTACGATAGCATGCCGGCATGGAAAGAAACAGTATGTTTTCTACCAAACAATTGCATTATTCTCGCACTAAATCCATTATAAATGTGAAAATCGGTATATATATGGCCAAAATAACCGAAAAACAAAGGAATATAATGATACAAGCGATTCAATGCGAGAATAGTGCAATATTATAGTTCGTTTCCATCCTTGTTTAACGTATGCCATCGGTTATAATGACCATATATACCAGAACCAAAGAGGAGCACAGGATCGGCCGTGAGGGTTCCGGGGAAGGAGGAAACACCTTGGAAGACGTCACCCGAATCAAGCAGCAGCGGATCCCGTCCCTGGTTACCCTGTCTACCATCGCGATGGCATCGGATTTCAGCTATGAGTGCCCCTCCGGCATGTTCAGCCTGCTGTGCGCCGTGGCCGGCAGCTGCAATCTGACCGCCGGGGATCAATGCGTTCGTCTGATCGGCTCGAGAATGGCGCTGCTGTCCGGAAACCTGCGCTATCAGATGAAGGACGCCTCCCCGGAGCTGGCTGTCAGCAGGCTGGATTTCTCCATCAGCTGCGGCAGCGTATGCGGATACAGCCTGGCACAGATGGCCAGGGTTTTTCCACAGGTACGGGAACTGACGGAATCCCACGGAGCCTGCTTTGAGTTTGAGGATTCCGGCGCCGTAGTCCTTTCCGCCCTGCGCAATCTGCAAAGCTTCTCCGCTTTTCCGCCGGAGGCGCGAAGCCTGCAGACGGCTCTGACCCTCTGTTCGGTACTCGGCGCCATCTCCGCGGCGCTGTATGCGCAGAGCAGCCGGCGCCGGGGGTACAACCCCCATGTCCGCAAGGCTCTGGACTATATCGAAGCCAATTATATGATTGCCATTTCCACAGAGGATATTGCCGGGGCAGCCGGTGTGCATGTGGGTCATCTTCACCGGATTTTTCCGGAGGAGACCGGCATGACCATCGGGGAATATCTGACAAAGCTGCGGATCGAAAAGGCGAAAACATTACTGATGCATACGGATATTTCCAGCGCTTCCATTGCCCGGCGCACAGGAATCAGCTCCCAGCAGTATTTCTGCCGCCTTTTTCGGAAAGAAACGGGGATGTCGCCTCAGGAATACCGGAAATCCTACGCGCTGACCTGCCAGTATGACCCCTCTGTCTATCCGCCGCCGACTCCCGGGGAGGAGACGGAAGAAAAGGAGGCGCTGCCATGACGAGCA
Source organism: Clostridia bacterium (assembly GCA_017652125.1). Taxonomy (GTDB): domain Bacteria; phylum Bacillota; class Clostridia; order Christensenellales; family Aristaeellaceae; genus Aristaeella. Next base: position 5,026 of record JAGCBO010000186.1, read on the forward strand.
TCTATGCCGCGGAAAACCTGCAGCAGGGTTTTGTGCCGATGGTATACGGGTACTACGACCGGGCGAATATGATGGAATCTACCCCGGAGATCATTAACCACAGCCATCCGCTGTGCGAAATTATGTATGTGAACGAAGGCGCTATGAGCATTGAGACCGAAGAAGGAGTCCACCGGGTCGGCACCGGGCAGTTTATCTGGATCGACGCGGGGGTTCGCCACTGGGATCTGCGGTTCAACAACGGCCTGTGCAGCATGATGAACATCGAGTATCAGTACGAGGCAGGGGAGGCTCTGGCGCCGGAGCTGGGAAGGCTGGTGCGGGAAGACCGCGCCCTGGGAGCGCTGTTTGAGCAGCAGCCGAGGGTGCTGACACTGACGGACCGCAATCAGGTGATCTTTCAGCTGATGAAGAGCATTATTCCCATGGCGGACAGCACCAATGAGCAGTCCCGGCATCTGTGCTCCCTGCTCTGCACCCAGGTGATGCTGGAAATGGCCCGCCTGAGGAGCCTGAATCAGCCCGCCGAAATAACGGCAAACCGCTACATCACCGACGCACTGGATATTCTGAACAGCAGCTATGCAGAGCCTCTGACCGCTTCCGACGTGGCGGAGCGGCTGCATATCCATCCGTCCTACCTGCACCGGCTGTTCCGGGAATATACCAGCCGAACCATGAAGGAACATCTGCAGCGGATCCGGATCCGGCATGCCCGGGAACTGCTGAGCGGAACCAGAAAGAGCATCCAGGAAATCGCCGATGAGGTTGGATTCAGCAGTACCCAGCAGTTTCAGCAGCTGTTCCGGCGGATCGTGGGCGTAAGACCGATGGATTACCGCAAACAGCATCAGGAAAAGGAATAACGGCAGAGATGCCGGAATATAAATCATTCGCTGAAGGAGGTCGCGTTATGCCGAAGATTACTTTCATGGGAGCCGGAAGCACGGTGTTTGCTAAAAATGTGCTGGGGGACAGCATGATGACGCCCGCGCTGGAGGAGAGTACCATCGCCCTCTACGATATCGACGCGGTGCGGCTGAACGAGTCCGCCATGATGCTGGAGGCCATTAACCGCAATAACGGTTCCAAAGCACGGATTGAGAAATACCTCGGTCCGGAAAACCGACGGGAGGCGCTTCGCGGGGCAAATTATGTGGTCAATGCCATCCAGGTGGGCGGATACGATCCCTGCACCATCACGGATTTTGAAATCCCGAAGAAATACGGGCTGAAACAGACCATCGCCGATACCCTGGGCGTTGGCGGCGTATTCCGCGCGCTGCGGACGATTCCGGTGATGCTGGATTTCGCGAAAGATATGGAAGAAGTCTGTCCGAACGCCTGGCTTCTGAACTACACCAACCCCATGGCCATGCTGACCGGCGCCATGCTGACCATGACCGGAGTCAAAACCGTCGGGCTCTGCCACAGCGTACAGGTCTGCGCTTCCACGCTGCTCAAGGAACTCGGCATGCCTTATGACGATACTGTGCAGTGGAAGATTGCGGGCATCAACCATCAGGCCTGGCTGCTGGAAATTACGAAGGACGGAAAGGATCTGTATCCGGAAATCAAACGCCGGGCGCTGCTGTATAACCAGGGGAAGCTGGATATCGGTACCTTTGAGGAATGGATCGAGGGCCTTTCCCAGGGCGAGGAGCTTCCGGAATGGTGGATGGAAGAGAAGAAGAAGGATTACAAACTCTATCAGGAAACCGGAAAGCACGGGGATATGGTCCGGCTGGAGATGATGCGCCGGTTCGGCTACTATATCACTGAATCCAGCGAACACAACGCGGAATATACGCCATGGTTTATCAAAGAGCGGTATCCGGAGCTGATCGATCGCTTTAACATTCCGCTGGATGAATATCCCCGCCGCTGTATCCACCAGATAGAGGACTGGAAAAAGCGGGGACATGAGCTGACTCAGAATCCGCTGCTGAGTCACAAGCGCACCCACGAGTACGCCAGTTATATCATGGAAGCCATGGAGACCGGAGTGCCGACCCGCATCGGCGGAAACGTGCTCAACCATGGCCTGATTACCAATCTGCCCGCGAACGCCTGTGTGGAGGTCCCCTGCCTGGTGGACCGCAACGGCGTGCAGCCCACCTGGGTCGGAGATCTGCCGGAGCAGTGCGCGGCGGTCAACCGGACCAACATCAACGTGCAGCTGCTGACCCTGGAAGCGGCCCGGACCCTGAAAAAGGATTATATTTATCAGGCGGTCATGCTGGATCCGCACGCAGGATCAGAACTGTCCATGGATGATATTGTCGCTATGTGCGATGAACTGATCGAAGCCCACGGCAGCTGGATGCCCACCTTCCACTGAGTATTCTGTGAGCGTTCTGTTTCATCTCCCGTAAATGAATCGGAAGAATATTCATATTATCATCGGAATGACCTGTACAGGCCCGGGCGTTCCGACTGCAATCCGGATCCCCGGATTCGCCGTCGGAACGCCCGGGCCATCATACAGAATGACTCCGGCCATGGATTCCATGCGCGGAGAAGCCCTGCCGATCAAGGGAAACGGGCTGTTGTTCGGTTTTGCTTTCATTCACAGATTCATTCCAAAACATGAGAAGAGCCTTGAAACTCAACGGTTTCAAGGCTCTCTGTCTGGCAGGGGCAGAAGGATTCGAACCCTCAACAAAGGTTTTGGAGACCCACGTGTTACCATTACACCATGCCCCTTCAGGCAACAAGCGAATTATATGCTTTCCTGTTGCCTTTGTCAAGCGGAAATTTTACCGCTAAGGGAGCGTATATTTTACCGCTCAGGAAGCCTTCAGCAGCTCCATGAATTCCTTGCCGCTGATGTTTTCCTTCTCCAGGAGGGTGTTGGCGATGGCGTCCAGGGAATCGCTGTGGCTGCGGAGCAGCTCCTCGGCATCCCGCTGGCACCGGGACAGGATCTGACGAACTGCTTCATCCGCCTGGGCGTTTGTCGCCTCGGAGCAGGTGGAGATATTCCGGCCATCCAGATACTGACTCTGGGTGCTGGCCAGACCCATGGAGCCGAACTGATCGCTCATGCCGTACTGGGTGACCATCTTCCGGGCCAGATCCGTGGCCCGCTCAATATCGTTGGCCGCGCCGGTGGTTTCCGCGCCGAAGCGAACGATTTCCGCAGCCCGGCCGCCCAGCAGCATCGTGATCTGAGCCATCAGCTCTTCCTTCGTCAGCAGATAGCGCTCTTCTTCCGGCACGCTCATGGTGTAGCCCAGGGAACCCATCGTCCGGGGAACGATGGTGATTTTCTGAACAGGCTGCGCGTTTTTCTGCAGCGCGGAGACCAGGGCATGGCCCACTTCGTGATAGGCGACCAGCTGGCGCTCTTTGGCGCTCAGAACCCGATCCTTCTTCTCCTTGCCGGCGAAGACCGTTTCCACAGATTCCATCAGATCCGCCTGGGAAACCGCGGTGCGGTTCATCCGGACGGCCCGAAGGGCGCCTTCATTCACGATGTTAGCCAGATCGGCGCCGCTGGCGCCGCTGGTGGACAGGGCGATTTCATGAAGATCCACATCCGGGGCAAGGGTGACTTTCTTGCTGTGAACGGCCAGAATGCTTTCCCGGCCGGAGAGATCCGGCTTTTCCACGATAATCCGCCGGTCGAAGCGGCCGGGACGCAGCAGCGCCTGATCCAGCACTTCCGGCCGGTTGGTTGCAGCCAGAACGATGATGCCGCCGTTGGTTTCGAAACCGTCCATTTCGGCGAGCAGCTGATTGAGCGTTTGCTCCCGCTCGTCGTTGGTGGCCATCTGGACATCCCGCTTTTTACCGATCGCGTCGATTTCATCAATGAAGATGATACAGGGCGTGTTCTTTTTCGCCGTCTGGAACAGGTCCCGGACCCGGCTGGCGCCCACGCCGACGAACATCTCAACAAATTCCGAGCCGGTCAGATGGTAGAAGGGAACGCCCGCTTCGCCGGCCACCGCCTTGGCCAGCAGGGTTTTGCCGGTGCCCGGAGGGCCCACCAGCAGCGCGCCCTTGGGCTGACGGGCTCCGATATTCTGATACTTCTTCGGGTTTTTCAGATAATCCACCATTTCTTCCAGGCTTTCCTTCGCTTCATCCTGGCCGGCTACATCCCGGAAGGTGATGCCGGTATTCTTCTCGACATTATATACCTTGGCTTTGGATTTGCCGATGCCGGAAATGCCGCCCAGAAAACCGCCGCCCTCGCCGCCGCCGGCCCGCTTCATCAGCATACGGAAGATGAAGAAATACAGGAGATACATGACCGCCATGGGCACGAGCCAGCTGGCAATGACGGAAAAAATGGAAGTCTGCTCGGGAATTTCCTCATAGATCCGGACTTTTCCGCTGCGCAGGGCGGAGACCAGCTGTGGATCATCCACCCGGCCGGTATACAGAATCACGGTGCGGGGAAGCGTTATTTCACGGATGGAAGCATTTGACCCGGAAGCGTTTGACCCGGAAGCGGGGGAGAGAATCGACGAAACCTTATTCAGATCCGCGTCTTCCCTGAGCGCGATCCGGATCTGATCATCGTTCATATAAACCTGATCCACGACTCCGGCTTCCACCAGATCCAGAAACTGATCATAGGAGATCTGGAAAGAGGCGGAAGAGCCCTGGCGCATATTAATCAGATTCAGACCGAAGGTCAGGAGAAACAGGACGATCAGAATGATAAACCAGTTAATCTTTTTCTTCGGTTCAGCGTCCGGGTTATGATGATCGCTCATAATTGGAACCTCCTTCTCATTGAACCTTCGGGGAAAGGATAACGCGGGCTTCGGGCGCGGTCAATAGGGCTAAAACAAGTTTCACTTAAAATTCAGAATGGGTTCATCGGATGTTTAGGAAAGGTTCGCTTATATGAAGAATGAACAGATTTTTCTTGAAGATCCGGGGATAATCATGTAAAATAAAAGCAAGCGAAAACAAGAGACAAAGTGCATTCACGCAGAAGCAGAAGGAGGACGCGAAATGATTCCTGTTCAACCCCGTATTCCACGGGCCGACGTGATCCGATGCACACTGTGCGACCGGGCTCCCTGCGATACAGCCTGTGAAAAAGTGAAGCCGGCCGGTTTGCTGCGCAGCGTCTGGTTCACGAACGAACAGACCGCCGCTCAGCGCATACCGGAAATCAATCCCTGCCTTTCCTGCACGGCCCCCTGCGAAGCTGCCTGTGTCCGGCCCGGAGAGGTGCCGATCCGTGAACTGATCAACCGGCTCTATTATCAGGTCAAACCGGAATGCGAGACGCCTCTTCCGGAAGATGAAAGCCGGCTGCAGTGTGATCTCTGCGGAATTCCGATGGAAAACCCCTTTATGCTTTCATCCTCCGTGGTTGCCAGCAACTATGACATGTGCGCAAGAGCCTTCGAGGCGGGATGGGCCGGAATCTGCTTTAAAACTGTAAGCTCCCTGGATATCCACGAAGCATCTCCGCGCTATTCCGCCATTCAGGGAAACGACGGGAGCATCATCGGCTTTAAAAACATCGAGCAGCTGTCCGATCATACCGTAGCGGAGAATATGCACATCTTCCGCAGCCTGAAAGAAAAGTATCCGAACAAGGTGATTCTGGCTTCGATTATGGGGCAGAATGAAGCAGAATGGGGAGAGCTGGCCAGACTGTGCGAGGAGAACGGCGCGGACGCGGTGGAGCTGAATTTCTCCTGTCCGAACATGGTGGAGAATGATCTGGGCCAGGCCATCGGCCAGATTCCGGAGCAGGTGGAACGCTTTACCGCTTCGGCGAAGAGGAGCTGTCATATTCCGGTGCTGGCGAAGCTGACTCCCAACGTGGAATCCATGGTTCCCGCCGCCGAAGCGGCGATCCGGGGAGGCGCGGACGGGATTTCGGCCATCAACACGATTAAGTCCGTTGTGGGAATCAATATTCACACCTATGTCACCGCGCCATCCGTCCGCGGACAGAGCGCGGTCGGCGGATACAGCGGGAACGCCGTGAAGCCCATCGCGCTGCGATTCATTACGGAGCTGGGGCAGATTTCCGAAATGAAGGGACGGCATATCTCCGCCATGGGCGGAGCGGAAACCTGGCAGGACGCGCTGGAATTCCTGATGCTGGGCGGGAATTCCGTCCAGATCACCACCGCGGTCATGCAATACGGCTACCGGATCATCGATGACCTGAAGGCCGGACTGAATCTCTATCTGGCGGAAAAGGGATTCCGGAATGTGAAACAGGTGATGGGACTGGGACTGGATACCATCAGCAGGGAAATGAAACTGCTGGAACGGGACAGCATCCTGTTTCCGAGCTTTCATCCGGAACGGTGCATCGGCTGCGGACGGTGCCGGATTTCCTGCGATGACGGAGGGCATCAGGCGATCCGGATGGACGAGAACCGGCATCCGGTGCTGAACGGGAAGCGATGCGTCGGCTGCCATCTGTGCGTCCTGGTCTGCCCTCAGCGGGCGATCACCAGCACCGGCAAGCGGATTACCAGAAACACGAAGAAAAATAACGCTTGACAGGGGAAGACCGGGGTGGTATGATAAACTCTGTTCGAAAGCAGAGGCTACCCGCCCCTCACCTTGCGCAGCAGAGGCTGCCGGGTTCATGAGCATCCCGAGAGGGAATGATCTGATGAATGAGCGACGGGTTTATGCCCGTCGCTTTTCTTACGCAATACACCAAGGAGGTGCATGGACATCGCAACGGAACTGTTGATCAACGAGGAAATCCGGGACCGGGAGATTCGCCTGATTGATGAAAACGGCGAACAGCTTGGCGTCATGCCTACTCAGAAGGCCCTGGCACTCGCGGAGGAGCGCGGTCTTGATCTGGCGAAGATTCAGCCCGGAGCCGTGCCGCCTGTCTGCAAACTGCTGGACTATGACAAGTATCGGTATGAACAGTCCAAGCGTGAGCGGGAGAACCGAAAGAATCAACGGGTTGTCGATATCAAGGAAGTGCAGCTGTCCGCCACCATCGAGGAAAACGATGTGAACACCAAGGCGAAGATGGCGACGCGCTTTCTGGAGAATGGCGACAAGGTGAAGGTATCCATTCGCTTCCGCGGCCGCCAGATCACCCACAGTGAAATCGGCATGAAAGTCATGCTGGATTTCGCGGAGCGGTGCAAGGAAGTCAGCATGGTGGAACGCCGCCCCGTGCTGGATGGCCGCAACATGATCATGATCCTGGCTCCCAAAGCCGTGAAGGCTTCCTTTGCCGAAAAGAAGGCAAAGCGGGAGAAAGCTGCCTCGCAAGAGACGCAGGAATAAAGCGCATTGGAAGGAGGACTCAATTATGCCTAAACAGAAATCCCATCGCGGCGCTGCCAAACGCTTCTCCTTTACCAAGTCCGGTATTGTGAAGCATAAGCAGATGAACGCCAACCATCAGGTCCGTCTGAAGACCACCAAGCGTACCCGCCATCTGCGGAATCCCGGTATCGTGGATAACGCCGCCGAAGCCCGTACGATCCATAAACTGCTGCCTTACAAATAAGCTGAATAACCGGCAAGGAGGAAAACAATCATGGCACGCATTAAGAGGGCAGTGAACGCCCATAAAAGTCGCCGCAAGGTCATGAAGCTGGCGAAAGGCTACTGGGGAGCGAAATCCAAGCAGTACCGCGCCGCCAAAGAACAGGTTGCCCGCAGCCTGCGCTATGCATACGTGGGCCGGAAACTGCGCAAGCGGGAATTCCGCCGCCTGTGGATCACCCGTATCAACGCCGCAGCCCGGCTGAACGGAATGAGCTATTCCACGTTTATCTCCGGACTGAAGAAGCAGAATATCGAAGTGAACCGGAAGATGCTGGCCGATCTGGCCATCAGTGATCCGGCCGGCTTTGCCAAACTGGTAGAGATCGCGAAGAAATAAGCCTCTCTCCGGATGAACGTCCATGAAGCGCAGACAGTCCGCTTTATGGACGTTTTCCTATTTTGCGGAATTCGGAGAAATAGCGCCCTCTATTCAGGCAGCGGATCACTGGATCGGATGGGTCCGGAATGATATACTGTTTTTATTCCCGCGCACGAAAGGAAGGATCAAGATGCTGGTTCCCGTTTTGCTGTTTCTGTTGGGATTCGTTCTGCTGATCAAGGGCGGAGACTGGTTTGTGGACGGATCCACGGCGATCGCCCGCAAATTCCATGTACCGGAGCTGATCATCGGCGCAACGGTAGTGGCCATCGGAACGACGCTGCCGGAGCTGCTGGTATCCGCGACGGGCGCCGCCAGCGGACACGGCGGAATCGCCTACGGGAACGCCATCGGCAGCATCATCTGCAATACGGCGCTGATCGCCGCGCTGACGATTGCGATCCGGCCCTGTCCGGTGGACCGGGAAAGCTTCAAGGTTCCCGTCATTTTCTTCTTCGTGACCGCTGCGTTTTACGCGGGAACCGCCTATATCACCGGATCCTTTACCCGGCTGACAGGCATCATTCTGGTGCTGATTTTTGCGGCCTATATTGCCTATACCATCTGGAACGGAAAAAGAAAGGGCCTGATCGGCCCGCAGGCGCAGGAGCAGGAGGAAGAGCCGTCGGACGGGGAAGAGATGCCTGGATGGAAGATGGCGCTCATGCTCGTCGTCGGCGCGGCAGCCATTGCCGTCGGCGCAAACCTGCTGGTGGAGAACGGAACGAAGATCGCCGAGGCGCTGGGGGTGCCGGAGACCGTAATCGCGCTCACCTTTGTGGCCCTGGGAACCAGTCTGCCGGAGCTGGTGACAGCCATCACCGCCCTGGTGAAGGGGCACGGGGCGCTGAGCCTGGGAAATATTGTGGGAGCCAATCTGTTTAATCTGGTGCTGGTGTCCGGCGTCAGCTTTGCCATTAAGCCCTTTACCCTGCAGTCGCTGGGCGGAAAAACGATCGGCGGAATCCCATCCTCTCTGGCGGTGGATATTCCCGTGATGTTCGCGGTGATGGCGCTGATGACCATTCCCGCGCTGATCCGCGGAAAGCTGACCCGCTTTCAGGGAATTCTGCTGCTGTGCATTTACGCCGGGTTCTGCATCTTCCAGTTTGTTCTGTGAGAAGGGAAAACGGTCAGGGATTGCGTGAAAAATCCCCGCCGTTCACTGCGGGATCCGTGGAATCAATCCCGGTATAGCATTCCGGGAAAAGACCCGCCGGGGAGCGCCGCTCTCCGGCGCTTTCCAGATGGGCGGTATCACCGATTTTCGTAGCCCGGAAAGAAACCTGCCCCTGGATTCGTTCCTCCGTGACGACTTCGGTCACGGAAGAGGGCAGACAGAGAATCCGATGCCACAAAAGCAGAGGAGACAGATCCATCAGATAGGAGAGGAACGCCATACCGATCGCAAAATGACAGAAGATGGCGATGGTGTCGGTGGTATTATGCTCAGAAAGCCAGATGGGGCCGCTTTTCCGGAACCCGTAGCGGGCCATCAGCTGATCGGCGCCATCTGTCGTTTCCTTCCAGATTTCCCGGACGTTGCCCCGGTCAAAAATCGGATTATCGATCCATTTGACCGGATCCATCGCGTCGGGAAAAGAGGTCCAGATCAGGGGCGGATAATCCCAGGAGATATCCGGACGGCCCGGAACCGGGCTGGGACAGCGGCCGCGGAATTCGGCCATCCAGGGCAGCACTTCCGCCTTCCGGCCGAGCTTGGAGAGCGTATAATCCGCCGTTTCCCGGGCCCGGCCCAGCGGGGAAACATAAAAATCCCGGATCTCATACTGAATCATTCGCCGGCTCAGAAGCTCCGCTTCCAGCCGGCCCTTTTCGGTCAGCGAATCGTGGGTATAATCCGGTTCGGCATGGCGGATCAGCAGAATGCGCATGGTTTCCCTCCATGAAATAAACCCTTGCAGGCATAAAACCGCAAGGGTATAATAAAAGTGCGGCCGACGGGACTTGAACCCGTACCCGTTGCCGGACACGCCCCTCAAACGTGCGCGTATGCCAATTCCGCCACGGCCGCATAACAGAGGTTATTATATTCTTTTCATCTTCATTTGTCAAGCGGATCGAAGGGATCCGGTGAAAAAGATGAACGGAATGATCAAAAGCCGGAAGAGAGAAACAGATGGGAAAGAACCGAACCAGACGGATGGGCCGGGCAGCGCTGCTGATCATGCTCCTGGTTCTATGGAGCGGATCCGCGGCCGGGGAAGACGGATTTCAGTTCCTGCTTCCGCGGGCCATCCGGAGTTATTCAGAAAACTGTTTTACCCTGGAGGTTCCGGAAGCGGGGAACTACCGGATCACCATTCATGACGAAACCACGGTCTACCGGGTTCTGGAAGGCGAGATCCGGGAAGCCGGAAAGCAGGACGTGCTGTGGGACGGCGCCGGGTTTAACGAGGAAAGGCTGGATCAGCGGCGGTATACGATTGACGCCGCGTTCAGCGGAAGCAGCGGAACCCTTTACAGTGCGCAGCTGAGCCATACCGTCGGTTATACCTACCAGGCTGTGAATTTTGCCCTTCCTTCCTCCGCCACGCTGTATCTGAACCGCCCGAAGGAGTGGTTTATCGAGCTTAAAGCGGTGATGGACGGCACACTGACCGTGGAATGGATTCCCGAAGAGTCCGGCGCGGAAAAGCTGACGGCCGCTCTGGCCGTAAAGGGCGGAAAGGTGAAACAGGTTTTTCTGAGCGACCTGATGAAAAGCCGCCTTCCCGGGACCGGATTCTATTCGGTGCACGTATTTGATCCGCGGAATCCGGAATATGGAAAATCCTTCAGGGTCCGGGTAACGGATGAGGAAAAGCCGGATGAACCGCTGTTTCTGACGGGAGAAATCCTGCCGCCGGCCGACGCGGATGAAAGCACGATCTGGAACTGGATGATGAAGCCCTCCATTGTGGTCGATATCGGGTTCCATCAGCATCAGAAAATTCTGAAAGAACCCGAACTCCGGTCTGAATCTCTGGGAACTGTCCATGGACAGACACAGGGGCTGAAGGTGCTGGATTTGTCCGTTCCGGGATGGGCCCGGATCGGCGCATGGAATCATGAAACCGGCGAATATACTGAAGGCTGGGTGCCGTCGAACAAGCTGAAAGTGGTTCATCCAGAAACAGACTACGGTCTGGTTTTTCGAAAATCCGAGCAGAGCCTGACCGTCTATTATCAGGGGAAAGCACTGGACACGCTGAGAGTTTCCACCGGAAAGGCGGAAAAAAAGCACGCGGATTACGAAACCCCGGCCGGCGCCTATCTGACGGGCACTCATCGGGGAAGCTTTTCCTCCAACGGAAAGAAATTTGATTATGTGATTCAGTATGACGGAGGCAATATGATTCATCAGATTCCATACTGGTGGAAAAACGGATTAAAGGATTTTTCAGCCGGTGCGGAAGCGCTTGGAACCAAGGCCTCCCACGGATGCATCCGGGTACAGGCCGAGCCCTCCGGCCTCGCCGGAATTAACGCATACTGGCTGTGGACGCATATCCCGTACGGCAGCCGGGTGATCATTCTGGAAGGCTGAGAGGAAAAGAAACAGTCAGCGATAAATATAGTAGGTGCATTCCAGGCGGCCGTTATAGAGCCGCCGTTTTTTATCCGCCCGCTTTCCGAAAAAGCGTTCAAAGGCGGGATCGGAGGTAATGGCACAGAGGGACCAGCCGGGATGACGGGCTTTCAGGAGCCCCAGATCCCGATACAGCTGACGGCAGGAGTTTTGATTTTCCAGCCGCTCACCGTAGGGCGGGTTGCAGATCATGACCCCGCGCTCCTGCGGAAGGGAAAGCTGCTGGAGAGGAAGACATTCAAAGGAAACGACGCCGGAAAGGCCGGCCTGACGCAGATGGCGCCGCGCCAGCTCCAGAGGCTCCGGATCCAGATCCGAGCCGGAAAGAAGGCCTTCCTGCGGCGCCCGTTCGGCTTTCGTACAGGAACGCCGGACAGCCTCAAGCCCGGCGGAAGCGCTGAAAGCAAAGGATTCCATGGCAAAAGACCGGCTGCGGCCCGGTGCGCGGTTCTGCTGCATCAGAGCCGCCTCGATCGGGATGGTTCCGGTACCGCAGCAGGGGTCATGAAGCGGAAGACCGGGACGCCATGGACTGAGAGCCACCAGCGCGGCGGCGAGCGTTTCCCGCAGAGGCGCCTCTCCGTTCCAGGTTCGGTAGCCGCGCCGGGAAAGAGAAGCGCCGGAGGTGTTCAGCAGCACAAGGGTATGATCATTCCGCAGGGAGACCTGAACGGGGAAATCAGCCCCTTTTTCCGGAAAGATATTCCGGCGCGTTTTTTTCTTCAGGCGCTCCAGCAGCGCTTTTTTGGTGACGGCCTGGCAGTCTCTCGGGCTCATGAGCTGACTGCGGACGCATTTGGCGCTGATATTAAAAGCCTCGGTACCGTCGGCCAGGGTTTCCCATGAAACGCCGGAGACAAGCTGGAAAAGATCCTCAAAGGTCCGGCAGTCACCCTCCGCCAGGATCATGAACATACGGTCGCTGAAGCGGGAAAGCAGATTGCAGCGGAAGATATCGGCCGGATCGGCGGAGAAACGTACGCCGCCGTTTTCCGCGCGGACATCCTGCATGCCGATCCGCTTCAGCTCATCCGCCACCAGGCCTTCGAGACCGAAAGCCGCCGCGGCATAACAGGGCCGAACCGACTGGGCCACGGAATCCACCTCCCTGCAAGCAATGAAAAACGAAATAAGAAAACCCCTTGAGGGTCAATCCTCAAGGGGCCGTACACCATTAGGGACTCGAACCCTAGACACCCTGATTAAGAGTCAGGTGCTCTACCAACTGAGCTAATGGTGCTCAAGCGAACAGGTGTTATTATATTCATTTTGCGGATCCTGTCAAGCCCTTTTTCACAAATTTTTTCTGAAAACCGGAACTGCCGCTTTCAGCGCATAATCGGAGTGGAAACGGAAAACTTGATTTTCACGGAGCGGTAAGATATACTTATAAGATGAACTGCTGAAGGAGGTCTGACCTGTGAAACTGATTATCGCCGTCATTCAGGATGAGGATTCCTCAAGGCTTTTGTCAAGGCTGATGAAGCAAGGGTTCGGGGTTACCAAACTGGCGACAACCGGCGGTTTTCTGAAGGCCGGGAATACGACGCTTCTGCTTGGCGTGGACGAGGAGCGTATTCACGAAGCGGTCGAAATTATCGAATCCGTCTGCAAGAGCCGGAAGCAGGTTACGGCGGCTTCCACATCGATCGGCGGAATGAATCACGGAGATTACGCGGCCTATCCCGTGGAGGTTACGGTTGGCGGCGCAACGCTGTTTGTGCTGAGCGTGGATCAGTTCCTGAAAATCTGACGGATGAGGAATCGCACGATTACCCTGGAGGATTTTCTGGTTCAGGGAGATGAGATCCGCCATCTGCTGGCGCAGCAGAGGAGCGGACGGCTTTCCCATGCCCTGCTGATTACGGGGCCTGACGGGGTTGGGAAGAAGACGCTGGCGACGCTGCTTTCCGCCCAGCTTTTCTGCGGGGCGGAGCGAAACCGCCCCTGTCTGGAATGCCCAGCCTGCAAACGGGCGATGCGGCTGGAACACGCGGATCAGGTGGTGATTCGACGGGGGATTCCGCTTTCGCCGGACGTGAAGGAAGGCCGGGCCACCATTCCGGTGGAAGATATCCGCGAGATGATCCGGATCTGCGGGATGGCTCCATTTGAAGGCGGGAACCGTTCCGTGCTGATTTTTGACGCGGACACCATGACGCCCCAGGCGCAGAATGCCCTGCTGAAAACGCTGGAAGAGCCGCCGGAGAACACTTTCTTTTTTCTTGTTACGGGGCATCCGGAAAGCCTTGTGAACACGATTATCAGCCGCTGCCGGCTGCTGAGGCTTCATCCGCTGCCGGACGAGACGATCCGCTCGATGCTGCTCCGGGAAGGGGTTTCCGAACAGGACGCCGCGACCCTGGTTCCGCTGGCCGACGGATCTATCGGGAAGGCGATGCAAATGGCGCAGCAGGAAGGACTGGCCGAATTCCGCAAGGAGGTACTCGACCTCTTCTTCGGGATGACAAGACGCAGCGACATCCTTCCCGCTTCCAACCGATGGAAGAACCGAAAAGGTGAGGCGGACGCCCTTTTTACGGTGCTGGAATCGATGCTGCACCGCATGATGAACGCGCGTTTCGGCTCACCGGACAACGGGCTGTCTTCCGTTCTTCCCGCACAATGGAACCGGTTTACCCGGGAGGCTCCGGCGGAAGCCTTTACGCGCTTGTACGATCAGATTATTCAGGCCAGGAAGGAATTGCAGTATTCGACCAATTTTCAGGCGGTTTTCGAACAAATACTTTTCAGTTTTATGGGGGAAGGAAATCAATGGTTGTAATCGTCGGCATACAGTTTCAGAAAAACGGCGCATTATATTATTATGATCTCAATCAGCTGGAAGGCAGAGTGGGAGATTATGTGATCGTGGAAACATCCCACGGCCCGGATCTGGGGGAAGTGGTCGTCGGCGCCCGGGAAGTGGAAGACGAAAAGGCTCCGGCTCAGCTGAAGCGGATTATCCGGATCGCCACCCAGGAGGATATTCAGCACAGCATCGAAAACCGGGAAAAGGAGCGGCAGGCCTTCGGCATATGCCAGCGGAAGATCGCGGAACACAAGCTGGAAATGAAGCTGGTTTCCGTTGAATATAATTTTGACAACAGCAAGATTCTGTTCTTCTTTACCGCGAACGGCCGGATCGATTTCCGTTCGCTGGTCAAGGATCTGGCTTCGGTATTTAAGACCCGCATCGAGCTGCGGCAGATCGGCGTGCGGGATGAGGCCCGCATGCTGGGAGGGCTCGGACAATGCGGCCGGCCTATCTGTTGCGGCACCTTTCTGGACGATTTCCAGCCCGTATCCATCAAGATGGCCAAGGAGCAGAACCTTTCTCTGAATCCGACCAAGATCAGCGGCGTATGCGGCAGACTGATGTGCTGCCTGAAATATGAGCAGGAGCAGTACGAAAAAACCCGGAAACGGATGCCGAAGATCGGCCGGGATATCCGCACTCCGGACGGATTCGGCACGGTAATTGACCAGAATATTCTGAAGGAAACGGTCACGGTTCGCTTTCAGAACGGTGATTCCGCCGAGACGAAGGTTTACGCCCTGGACGATCTGGCCAGACCCGCGGAAATGAAGCAGGAAGCGCCGATCCATGAGGACGGCATGCCGAAGGAGGAAGGCACGGAGGCGGTTCAGGCCGAGCCGGCGGAAATCCGCGCGGAACCGGCGGAAGCTCAGGCGGAACCGGAGATGGCGGGAACGGCGGAGGCTTCCCCGGACGCACAGGGGGAGAATAACGCCGAAGCTCCGAAGGCGGAGAGACGCCCCAGAACGGGAAGACCGAAAAACGGCGAACGGCAGGGACGGAATGAGCGGTCTGAACGGAAACCCCGTCCGCCCAGGAACAATCATTCCAATACGCCCCATAACGCTGATAACCCCGGTAACGACAGGAACTCCGGCAACACCAACCGTGCTCAGTCCGCCGCGGAAGACCGGCAGGAAAAGCCTGCCCGGCCTTCGAAGCTGGGGAGGCCGGTCCGCCGGGAAAACCCGATGAGAGCCCGGAACAATCCGCCGGCCGCTCCTGCCGAAAACGCCGGACGGACGACGGAAAATTCGGCGGCGCAGCAGCCTGCAAAAGAGCCTTCTTCCAGGAAAAACCGATCCAGCCAGTGGGCTGCCGATCTGGAAAAAGCCTTGAACAGTATTGACAAAAATTGATGCGGGACTTGCTTTTTTCCGGGGCGCGTGATATATTGATGCCTGAAGAGTACGCAGCTTTTCAAACGATTATATGGAGGTATTGATTATGGCTTACAAAATTTCTGATGAATGCATCAGCTGCGGCGCCTGCGCCGCGCAGTGCCCTGTGACCGCGATCTCCGAGGGAGAAAACAAGTACGAAATCGATCCCGATGCCTGCATCGAATGCGGCGCATGCGCGGATACCTGCCCCGTCGGCGCTCCGGCTCAGGCCTGAGTCTGATGAGCACGAAAACAGGCTCCTGTTTCAGGAGCCTGTTTTTGTGCCTGGCGGAAGGATCAGACACCGTGATTCCGGGAAGCGGGATCGGAAAAGAAAGAGGGCGGAAAAAATGAGCAGCGTAAAGGAACGGTTTCTGCGATATGTGCAGGTGGAAACGACATCCAATGAAGAAAACGAAGGCTGCCCCTCCACGGAAGGACAGCTCGAGCTGGGCAGGATGCTGGTTCGGGAACTTCGGGAGATGGGGATTGACGACGCACGGCAGGATGAGGACGGCTATGTATATGCCAGTATCCCTGCGAAGGGGGAAAAGCAGCGGCCCGTGATCGGCCTGATCGCCCATATGGACACATCGGACGCTGTGCCCGGCGCGACAAAGCCGCAGATCATTCCGGCATATGACGGAGGCCCGATCACCCTGCTGAACGGGATGGTGATCGATCCGTTTGACGATCTGCCCGGGCTGACGGGGAAGGAGCTGATTGTGACCTCCGGGGATTCCGTGCTCGGGGCGGATGATAAGGCGGGAATCGCGGAAATCATGACGCTGTGCGAAAAGCTGATGCATCCCGACGCGCCGGAACACGGGAAGATCTGCATCGGCTTTACGCCGGATGAGGAGATCGGCCGGGGAGCGGACCGGTTCCGGATCCGGGAATTCGGCGCGAATTTTGCCTATACCGTCGACGGCGGCGCGCTGGGCGAGCTCGAATACGAATGCTTCAACGCCTCCTCCTGCACGGTGCGGATCAAAGGGAAAAGCATTCATCCGGGGAGCGCGAAGGACAAAATGGTCAACGCGGCGCAGCTCGCCATGGAATTCAACGCAATGCTGCCTGCCTGGGAGCGGCCGGAGCACACGGAAGGATACGAGGGATTTTATCATCTGACGGAGATGAGCGGGAACACCGAAACGGCGGAGCTGCGCTATATTCTGCGGGATCACGACGGGGAGAAACTCGAAAAGAAGAAGGCGCTCATGCAGGCCGCCGGAGACTATCTGAACGGGCGATACGGAGCGGGAACCGTCAATCTGACGATCCGGGATTCCTACCGCAATATGAAGGAAGTGGTGGAAAAGCATCCGGAAATCATCGAACGGGCCCGGAAAGCCTTTCTGGAAAACGGCGTGGAACCGGTCATCAAGGCCATCCGCGGCGGCACGGACGGCGCCCGGCTGTCCTTTGAGGGGCTGCCGTGTCCCAATCTTTCCACCGGCGGATATAATTTCCACGGCCGGCAGGAACTGATCCCGGTTCAGTCCATGGAAAAAATGACGGAGGTACTGATGTCGATCGTCTGCGGATAACGAAAGATATAACGTAGGAAATAAAAAGCCGGAAGCCTTTGATTTACAGGGCTTCCGGCGATGTATGCCCGGCAGGATTCGAACCTGTGGCCTTCAGAGTCGGAGTCTGACACTCTATCCAGCTGAGCTACGGGCACTCAACGAAAGGCATTATATCCTTTCCGTCCGGTCTTGTCAAGCCCGTACGGAGCGGGAAAATCACGCAAATAACCAGTAAATGGCAAAGCGTCGGTCTGCGGCGGATGCGGAGAAGGAGAAACGGGAAAGCGGTAGAACGGAGAGAAAACAGCAAAGTAGAAACGGAAAAATCAGAGGGGACCGGCGGTCACCGTCTTTTCCGTGAAGGGAAGGGTGGCGGGACGGTGACAGCAAAGCGCCCAGAGGCGCCAGGCAAGAAGATCCTCCGGATCGGCAGTCTTCCGCCATTCCGGGGCATTGGGCCGGATCCGGACCGGCAAATCCTTCCACCCTGCCGTCATGGAATGATCCGGCCGAAGGCCCAGGAGCAGCGTATCCGCCGGAAGCGGAAGGCAGCGAAGGCGTTCCGCAGAAACGCCGAGCAGCGCATGGGCGCAAAGACGGGAAACCCGGGCGGACGAATAGCGCCGGGAGGTCAGGGAGGCAGAGATTTCAGCAAGGGAACAGGCGGAGAAGCGAAGGGCCGACAGCGCGTCCCCCAGGCCTTCAGCCGCGTCCGGAAGGCGGGAAAATGCCTCCTCCGGCATGGCCTGGAGCGCGTTTCGCAGAAGCAGGTCATAGGCGGCAGGATCGGGCAAGGAGGCGGACAGAAGAGCGGACCGGACCCGGGAAGCGGAGACGGCGGGAAGCGAAGCAAAGGCGGGGCTGTAATTGCCCCGGCGGAGGGCCTCCCGGACGGCGGAGGCGGAAGGCGCATCCGGATGGATTCCGGAAGCGTGATAACTGCCCCGGCGGGGAATGAGGACCGAGGTCAGGGAAAGCCGCAGTCTGCGGATCGCACGGAGGTAACAGACAGCCAGGGTATTATTCGGAGCGGAAAGAAGCCGGCCCGCGCCTGGAATACAGGATTCGGCGGCCTCCGCCTGGGCGGCCGGAAAACCCGTTCCCCGGGACAGAGACGCTTTCAGCGCCTGCTGAAAGGACGCGGGCTGATCCTCCAGAAGATCCGCGACGGCCTGCAGCAGAGACCGGTCGGGAACCTCCGCCCCGAAAGCCAGATGGGTGACCCCGAGACCGGCCAGAAGGGAAACGGCGCCGAGCGCGTAATGCTCCGCATCCCGAACCGTCCACAGGACCGGGAGAGCGAACACTGCGTCCGCTCCCGAGGCCAGCGCGCAGGCGGCCCGGTCATAAGGAGAAAGGAAGGCCGGGAGGCCGCGCTGGGTCCAGCAGGGGGAAAGGGCCACATAGACCGCGTCCGGCCGGACCAGACGGCGGGATTCCGTCAGGTGAAAGGCATGACCCGCGTGAAAGGGGTCATATTCCGCCACAATGCCCAGAACCGCCACGGCAAACCCTCCTTTTCTTCCTCCGGTCTCCTCCGTATTTTACAAAATCCACCTTTGCAATTCAAGGGAAAGCGTGTATAATTGAAAAGCAATATACCTTTAGAAAAGGAGCTGGAAGGCGAAATGAAAATTCTGGTTGTGAATGCGGGATCCTCTTCCCTGAAATATCAGCTGATCGATATGGACGGCGAAAAGGAGCTGGCGAAGGGTCTGGTGGAGCGCATCGGCATTGAGGGAAGCAAGCTGAAGCACAGCGCCGGGGATAAAAAGACGGAGATCGTGGAAGCCATTCCCGATCACGAAGCGGCGGCTCAGCTGATGCTGAAAATTCTGCAGGATCCGGAATTCGGCGTCATCCGCAGCACCGACGAGATCGGCGCGGTGGGGCATCGGGTTCTGCATGGCGGAAGCGCGTTTACCGCCTCCGTCATCGTCAACGAGGAAGCCAAGCAGGCGATCCGGGACTGTTTCCCGCTGGGGCCGCTTCATAACCCTGCCAACCTGATGGGCATTGAAGCCTGCGAAAAGGTGATGAAGGGCACGCCGCAGGTGGCCGTGTTCGATACGGCTTTCCATCAGACCATGCCGCCGAAGGCCTATATGTATGGCGTTCCGAAGATGTATGAGGAAAAGCTGCATGTGCGCCGCTACGGCTTCCACGGCACCAGCCACCGGTATGTGAGCCGCCGGGTCTGTGATTTTCTGGGCGTGAAGCCGGAAGGGAAGAAGATCATCATTGCCCATCTTGGGAACGGATCCAGCCTGAGCGCCGTCAAGGACGGGAAGTGTGTGGATACCTCCATCGGCCTGACGCCTCTGGAAGGGCTGCTGATGGGCACCCGCTGCGGCAGCTGCGATCCCGCGGTGGTTCAGTTCATCGCCAACAATCCGCTCAATGACGACGGGACCCCCGTCGGTCATCCCATCAGCGTGGACGAAGTGCTGACGATGATGAACAAGAAGAGCGGCCTGCTGGGGATCAGCGGCAAGAGCAGCGACTGCCGGGATATCGACGATCTGGCCTCCAAGGGAGACGAGAACGCTCTGCTGGCGCAGGAAATGCTGATTTACGGGATCAAGAAATACATCGGTTCCTACGCGGCGGCCATGGGCGGCGTGGACATCATCTGCTTCACGGCCGGAATCGGGGAGAACAACGCCGATCTGCGGGCCCGGGTGATTGACGGGATGGAATTCCTCGGGGCGAAGCTTGATCCGGAAAAGAACAGGACCCGCCAGGAAGCCGTCATTTCCGCCGATGACAGCAAGGTGACCGTCTGCGTGATTCCCACCAATGAGGAGATTATGATCGCCCGGGATACGCTGGATCTGGTCACGACCGGCCATGTCAGAGGATAAACAGCAAAGAACCCGTTTCCGGGGGCAGAAATCCCCGGAAACGGGTGTTGACAAACGATTTTCAAGGAATTATAATACCAAATGGTGTCTTTTGAGGTGAGGACATGAAGCTGAACGTTTCGGAGGCGTTGGCTCAGCCCGGACGGGAATTCCGGTTTTCTGGCACGCAGGCCATTGCGGATCAGGAGATCAGCGGGGATCTGGTTCGGATAGACGACGCGGAACTGGAAGGAAACTTTCTTTCGGATGAGGAGGGGAACATCTCCCTTCGCGGAACGATCAGAGCCATCGCCCATGCGCCCTGTGCCAATTGTCTGGAGGAGACCGAAGCCGAAGTCCGGAATGAGTTTGACGAAACTTTTATCCGGGGCGGGGATCCGGAGGATCCGGAGATTTTTGCATATGAGGGACATGAGATTGAGATGGACAGGCTTGCGATGTCCTACGCCGTGATGGCCCTGCCGATCCGGTTCCTTTGCAGAGAGGATTGTCCGGGGCTTTCCTATCAGGACACTGAAGCCGCTCCCGGGCAGCCGGGGATCCAGTATCCCTTTGCCGGGCTGCGACAACTGCTTGATCGTAATGAGGAGGTGTGAATTATGGCAGTTCCGAAGGGGAAAATTTCGAAGGCTCGCAAACACAGCCGCCGCGCCAACTGGAAGCTGGAGATGCCTGCGATCGTTGAGTGCCCGCAGTGCCATCAGATGAAGCTGGCTCATCATGTGTGCAAAAATTGCGGTTATTATAACGGCGTCCAGGTCGTCAATAAGGAAGAGAAGAAGAACGCCTGATTGTCGACTGCTGTTTGACGTGGACTTCATTCCTGCAGCTCCGCCCATCAGGACGGAGTCTTTTTTGTATAGTACAAACCGAAAACTGAGATGATCGGAGGTAGTTCCATGGAGACCAAAATGACCGGCGCCGATATGGAAACCCGTTTCAATCCGCAGGCGATCGAAGCTGAGATTTATCAGGCCTGGGAAGAATCCGGAGCCTTTACGGCACACAGAGTCGAGGGGAAAAAGCCTTTCACCATCGTTATGCCGCCTCCCAACATTACCGGCCAGCTGCACATGGGGCACGCCATGGACTGCATCCTTCAGGACGCGCCGGTCCGCTATCACCGGATGAAGGGGGATCCGACCCTCTGGCTTCCGGGAACGGATCACGCGGCGATCGCCACCGAGGTGAAGATCGTTGAGGCGATGCGGAAGGAAGGACTGACCAAGCAGGGCATCGGACGGGAAGCCTTCCTGGAACGGGCCTGGAACTGGAAGAAGGAATTCGGCGGACGCATCGTGCATCAGCAGCGCAAGATGGGCGTCAGCTGCGACTGGAGCCGGGAACGTTTTACGATGGACGAGGGCTGCAGCAAGGCCGTGCGTGAAGTTTTCGTGCGCCTGTTTGAAAAGGGCCTGATTTACCGCGGACAGCGGATGATCAACTGGTGCCCCGCCTGCCGGAGTGCGCTGAGCGACGCGGAAGTGGAATACAAGGAGCAGGACAGCCATCTGTGGCATATCCGGTATCCCGGCGCGGACGGCAGCGAAGGCGTGATCGTGGCGACCACGCGCCCGGAGACCATGCTCGGCGATACCGGCGTGGCCGTCAATCCAGCGGACGAGCGCTACACCGCTCTGGTGGGCAAGAAAGTGATTCTGCCGATCATGAACCGCGAGATCCCGGTGGTGGCGGACGACTATGTGGAGATGGATTTCGGTACCGGCGCGGTCAAGATGACTCCGGCTCACGATCCCAACGACTTTGAGGTTGCCCAGCGGCATCAGCTGGAAGTCATCACGGTGACGAATGACGACGGCACCATGAATGAGAACGCCGGCCGGTTTAACGGGATGGATCCCATGGAATGCCGGAAGGCCGTGCTGGCGGAGCTGGAACAGCTGGGTCTGCTGGTGAAAACCGAAGATTACAGGCATAATGTGGGATTCTGCTACCGGCACGGGAATACTCCCGTGGAGCCCCGGCTGAGCGAACAGTGGTTCGTGCGGATGAAGCCGCTGGCCGAGCCGGCCATTCAGGCCGTCCGGGAAGGAAAGACCCAGTTCGTGCCCGACCGGTTCAGCAAGATCTATTACAACTGGATGGAAAATATCCGCGACTGGTGCATCAGCCGGCAGCTGTGGTGGGGGCACAGGATTCCCGCCTGGTACTGCGATGAATGCGGAGAGATGAGCGTCAGCCGGGAGGATCTGACGGTCTGTCCGAAGTGCGGCGCGAAGGTGCGGCAGGACGAGGATGTGCTGGATACCTGGTTCAGCTCTGCGCTGTGGCCCTTCTCCACACTGGGATGGCCGGACAGGACCGAAGATCTGGCCTACTTCTATCCCACCAGCATGCTGGTTACCGGCTATGATATCATCTTCTTCTGGGTGGCCCGGATGATCTTCAGCGGCATCGAGCATATGGGCGAGACACCTTTTAAGACGGTGCTCATTCACGGACTGGTTCGCGACGAGCAGGGCAGAAAGATGTCCAAATCGCTGGGAAACGGCGTGGATCCGCTGGAAGTGGTGGAGGAATACGGCGCGGACGCGCTGCGCTTCAGCCTGGTGATGGGCGTCAGCCCCGGAAACGATACCCGGTACAGCCGGGACAAGGTGGAGGCCGCCAGAAACTTTGCCAACAAGATCTGGAACGCCAGCCGCTTTGTGCTGATGAATGTGACCGAGAAGAAAGACTTCAGCCCGGAGCAGCTGGAAACCGCGGACAAGTGGATTCTGAGCCGGCTGCAGGAAACCATCCGGGAGCTTTCCGAGCATATGGAAGACGGAGACTTCGGACTGGCGGCGACCAAGATTTATGATTTTGCCTGGAGCGAATTCTGCGACTGGTATATCGAGCTGAGCAAGAGCCGGCTGCTGGGGCCGGACGGGGAGAGCAAGGAGACCGCCAAAGCCGTGCTGCTGCACGTGCTGACAGATCTGCTGAAGCTGCTGCATCCCTTTATGCCCTTCCTGACGGAGCAGGTGTACAAATATCTGCCGGAGAGCGAAGGCTTCCTCATGCTGCAGAAATGGCCCGAGGCGAAGGCGGAGCTCGATTTTGCCGAGGATGAACGGAAGATGCAGGGCGTGATGGAGGTCATCCGCGCGATCCGCAATCTGCGCAGCGAAATGAATGTGGCGCCCTCCAAACGGACGAGGCTGATGCTTCTGCCCGGAGAGGGATGGGAAGAGACCCTGCGCGGCGGCGAAGGCTATTTCCGGAAGCTGGCGGGCGCGGAGCAGGTGGAGCTGATTTCCGATCCCAATCAGGTTTCGGAAAAAACGGTTTCCGCGGTCACCGCGACCGGCACGCTGTATATTCCGCTGGGGGATCTGGTGGACTTCGAAAAGGAAATTCTCCGGCTGACTAAAGAGCAGGAGCGTCTGCAGAAGGAAATCGAACGGGCAGAAAGCAAGCTGAACAACGCCG
>JAGCBO010000187.1 GCA_017652125.1 Clostridia bacterium
CAACAAGGGGGATCCCAAGAAGATCATGGTCTATGATCTGGGCGGCGGCACCTTTGACGTGAGCATTCTGGATATTAACTCCGATACGATTGAGGTGCTGGCCACCGCCGGAAACAATCATCTGGGGGGCGACGATTTTGACCAGTGCATCGTCGGCTTCCTCCTGGATCAGTTTAAAAAGACATACCAGCGGGATCTTTCCGGCGATCCAATGGCCATGCAGCGCCTGGAGGAGGCCGCCGAGAAGGCGAAAATCGAGCTTTCCTCCTCAACAGAAACCACGATCAATCTTCCCTTCCTGTATCAGGACGCCGCCGGCCCCCGGCATCTGGAGACCGTGCTGACCCGTGCCCGGTTTAACGAGCTGACCGCGCATCTGATCGACGAAACCCGTGGGCCGGTGCAGCAGGCGATGCAAGATGCCGGAATCACGGCCGCCCAGCTGGACCGGGTGCTTCTGGTCGGCGGCTCCACCCGGATCCCCGCCGTGCAGGAGGCGGTGCGCCGGCTTACCGGAAAGGAGCCCTCGCGGGATATCAATCCGGATGAATGCGTGGCGATGGGGGCCTGTCTGCAGGGCGGTGTGCTCTCCGGGGCGATTCATTCCCTGGTGCTGATCGACGTCACGCCCCTTTCCCTCGGGATCGAGACGCTGGGAGATATTTTTGCCCGGATTATCGACCGGAACACGCCGCTTCCCTGCCAGCATTCCCAGGTTTTCACCACGGCCGCCAATTTCCAGACCAGCGTGGAAATCAACGTCCTGCAGGGGGAGCGGGAGATTGCCTCCGCCAACAAGTCCCTCGGCAAATTCCGGCTGAACGGCATCCGCCGGGCGCTCCGGGGCGTTCCCCAGATCGAGGTCACCTTTACCATTGATACCAACGGCATCGTCCACGTAACCGCCCGGGATCTGGGCACCAACCATTCCCAGGATATCACGATTTCAGGTTCCGGCAACATGAGCCGGGAGGATATCGACCGGGCCATCCGGGATGCCCAGCAGTACGCCGCCGAGGATCAGGAGCGGAAGCGGAATCAGGAAGCCGCCAACGCCAGGGAGGCCCGCCGGAGCCGGAACCGGGATGCCGGTTCCCCGGACGACGGCCGGAATGAAGGCGGCCGGGATCAGGACGGCCGGAACGAAGACGGCTCCTACGACGTGTAACGGAAAGCGGGGATACGCATGTTTGGCTATATTACGCCGGTGCTCTCCGTTCTGTCAGACGAGCGGAAAAAGCGGTATCGCGCGCTGTACTGCGGCGTCTGCCATTCCCTGCTGGCCCGCCACGGGCAGGCCGCCCGGATCACGCTCAGCAATGATCTGACCTTTCTGGCCCTGCTCCTGAATTCCCTCTATGAGCCGGAAAGCCGCCTGCTTCCCGCCCGCTGCGCGGTTCATCCGCTGCACGCCCGGGATTATCTGCAGTCTTCCCTGATCGATTACGCGGCGGATATGAACGTGCTCCTGGCCTATTACAAGGCCGTGGATCAGGAGATGGACGAAAAAAGCCCGGCGGCCGGAGCCGCCCGGCGCAAGCTGCAAAAGCCCTTTGAACGGGTGGCGGAAGCCTGGCCCCGTCAGGCGGAGGAGGTCCGGACCGCCCTGGAGGAAAACTGGCGCCTGGAAAAGACGGAAAACCCGGAGGTGGATCTTCTGTGCAATCTTTCCGGGCGCATGCTGGGCGCCGTCTTCGTTCCCCGGGCGGAGGATCTCTGGGCCTCCGCGCTCCGGAGCGTGGGGGAAGGCCTGGGCCGGTTCGTCTACTGGATGGACGCCTATGACGATTTTGACGCGGACCGGAAAAAAGGGCGTTTCAATCCGCTGACGCCCTACCGGAGCCGGGAGGATTACCACGCCTTCAGCCATGACACGCTGGAGCTGTTCATCGCGGAGGCCGCGGAAGCCTTTGAGATTCTCCCCCTGGAGCAGGATCTGGATCTTCTGAGAAATATCCTGTACAGCGGCGTTTGGCAGCGTTATAATCAATTGGAAGAAAGACGGTCGAAGCAGAAGGAGGAAGCTCGGCATGCAGAATCGTGATCCGTTTTCCGTTCTCGGGGTTTCCTCCTCCGCCTCAGAGGATGAAATTAAAGCCGCTTACCGTAAGCTGGCCAAGAAATACCATCCGGATCTGAATCCGGGTGACAAAACGGCCGAGGCGAAAATGCGGGAGGTCAACGAGGCCTATACCCAGGCCCTGCAGATCAAGAAGGGCGGCGGCCGCCCTTCCGGCTCCGGCGGTTACGGCACCTACGGTCCCTACGGGTCTTCCGGCGGCTATGGCGCCGGCGGTCCTTACGGTTCCTATGGCTCCTCCGGATCCTCCGGCTACGGCGGATCCTCCCGCTCCGGCTATAACGGCGGCCAGGGGTCTCCCTTCGGAGATTTTGACGGTTTTGATCCCTTTTCCGCCTTTTTCGGCGGTGCGCAGCAGCGTCAGCAGGAAACGCAGTTCCGCCGGAGAGCCTATGCCAACCCGGATCTGGAAACCGCCGGGCAGTATATTCTCTCCCGCCGCTATAGCGAAGCCATCAACCTGCTGAACCGGGTTCCCGATCATAACGCGGACTGGCACGCCCTCTACGCGCGGGCTCAGATGGGCATGGGGAACCGGGTTTCCGCCATGGATCACGCGCAGACCGCCTCCCGGATGGCTCCCGGGGACGAGGAATACCGCACGCTGGTGGAGACCCTCGATTCCGGCCGGGAAACCTACCGGCAGACCCGGAGCTCCGGATATGATTTCCGCTCCGCCATCTGCGCGAATCCCTGTCTGACCTGTTTTGCCGCCAATATGATCCTGAACTGCTGTCTGGGCGGTTTCGGGCGCTTTGGCTTCTGCTGCTGACGGATATCACCGAACCATCATGGAAAGAAGGGGTAAACAATGAGTTTTATGCAGAAAATCAGAGAAGGGCTGTCCCGGTTTATGGAAGGGCGGTACGGCGCGGATCAGCTGGGCATGTGCACGCTGATCACCGGTCTGGTGCTTTCCCTGATCGCTTCCTTCGCGCGGGTCCCGCTGCTGAGCTTTCTGGGGCTGGCGCTTTATGTGGTCACCCTTTTCCGCATGCTCTCCCGGAATAAGGAGGCCCGGCAGAAGGAAAACCGCCGGTATCTCGTCATCATGGGCGATATTCCCGTTAAATGCCGTCAGGCCCTGAAGCGGCTGAAAAACCGCAAGGATTATAAGTATTTCAAATGCCCGAACTGCAAGGTGCTGCTGCGCCTGAAGCGGGGCTGCGGCGAGAAGGAGATTACCTGCGTCCGCTGCGGGCATAAATTCAGTCAGAAAGCATAACGGATCCCCGTTGGATTTTTGATCACACCCTTCAGAAAGGATGCGGATTTCATGAGCAGGGTATTCTGGATCGTGCTGGACAGTGTAGGCATGGGAGAAGCGCCGGACGCGGCGGCCTTCGGAGATGAAGGCTGCAACACCATCGGCCACATCATGGAGGTTTATCCGAATCTGGCCATTCCCAACCTTCGCCGGATCGGTTACGGCAATATTGACGGAATGAAGGGCGTTCCGCCGGTGGAGCATCCGGAGGGCGCCTTCGGCCGCCTGAGGGAGATGAGCGCCGGCAAGGATACCACCATCGGCCACTGGGAAATGGTGGGGATCTATACGCCGAAGCCGCTGCCGGTCTATCCCCATGGCTTTCCGGATGAGATTAACGACGCCTTCATCCGGGAAACCGGTGTTCCGGGCATTCTCTGCAATGAGACGGCCTCCGGCACGGAGGTGATCGAGCGCCTGGGCGAGGAGCACCGCCGGACCCGAAAGCCGATCGTTTATACCTCCGCGGACAGCGTCTACCAGATTGCCTGCGACGAGAGCGTCTATCCGCCGGAGGAGCTGTACCGCCTGTGCCGGATCGCCCGGAACATTCTGACCGGAGATCATAATGTGGCCCGGGTCATCGCCCGTCCCTTTGTGAAAATAGACGGTCGCTTTGTCCGTACCGCCAACCGGCGGGACTTCTCCCGCCTTCCGGACGCGGATAATCTGCTGAACCGGATCCGTGAGGCGGGGCAGCAGGTCTATGCCATCGGCAAGATCGAGGATATTTTTGCCGGCGTCGGCATTACCGATGCGGTGCATACCGAAAATAATGAGGACGGCATAGAGAAAACCATCGCCGCCCTGGATCAGGTGGAAAACGGGCTGATCTTCACCAATCTGGTGGAGTTTGATTCCGTCTGGGGCCACCGCCGGGATACTGCCGGCTACGCTCAGGGGCTGGAGCGCTTTGACGAGGCCCTGGGCCGGCTGATGCAGCGGCTGGGAACCTTCCGGGGCCGGCCGAGTCAGGATACCATCGTCATCACGGCGGATCACGGCTGCGATCCGACCTTCCGCGGAACCGATCATACCCGGGAATATGTGCCCTTCCTGCTCTACGGAAAAGGGATCCGTCCCGGCGTGAACCTGGGAACCGGCGATTCCTTCGCGGATGCCGGCGCGACCGTCCGGGAGCTGCTCGGGCTGACGGCTTCAGCTCCCCTGCCCATCGGAAAAAGCCGGTACCGGGAAATCGTATCCGGCGCCGCTTCCGTCTTTCATCTCCGGCAGCCCCGGTTCCTGAAGCTGGAGGATCTGACGGCCGAAGAAATCATCGGCCTCCTGGATCTGGCCGCCGATCTGAAGGCCCGGAAAAAGGCGGGCATTCCGCATGCGCTTTATCCCGGAAAAAACATCGCCCTGATTTTTGAAAAAACGAGCACCCGCACCCGCTGCGCCTTTGAGGTCGCGGCTCATGATCTGGGAATGCACTGCACCTATCTGGATCCCTCCGGCAGCCAGATGGGCAAAAAGGAAAGCATCGCCGACACCGCCCGGGTGCTGGGCCGGATGTTTGACGGCATTGAGTACAGGGGCTTTGAACAGCGGATCGTGGAGGATCTGTCCCGCTATTCCGGGGTGCCGGTCTGGAACGGGCTGACCAACGAATATCATCCCACTCAGGTTCTGGCGGACTTCCTGACGATCCGGGAGCGCTTCGGATCCTTCTCCGGCGTCAAGCTGGTCTTTATGGGGGATGCCCGATATAACATGGGCAATTCCCTGATGATGGGCTGCGCCAAACTGGGCATGCATTTTGTAGCCTGCGCCCCGGAAAAATACTGGCCCTCTCCCGAACTGATCCGCACCTGCCGGGAAATTGCGAAGGAAACCGGCGCCGTCCTGGAGCTGAACGCGGACGTGAAGGCAGCCGTCTCCGGAGCGGATGTCCTCTATACGGATGTCTGGGTCTCCATGGGAGAAAGCGACGCGGTATGGGAGGAGCGGATCCGGGATCTGCTGCCCTACCGGGTCACCGCGGAGGTCATGAAGAGCGCCTCCCCGCGCTGCGTGTTCATGCACTGTCTGCCCGCCTTCCATGATCTGAACACCTCCATCGGCCGCTCGATCCACGAAAGGTTCGGTCTGGACTGCATGGAAGTGACCGATGAGGTTTTCGAAGGACCTCAGTCCATTGTATTTGACGAAGCGGAGAACCGGATGCATACCATCAAGGCCGTGATGGCAGCCACGCTCTGAGATAAGCGGCCGGTCTTCCGTTCTCCGCACGGGAGGTGAAACTGTGGATGATCGTTCATCCGGCGCCTTTGAGGCCTATCTTTCCCTGCTTCGGAGGGAACAGGAGGACTGGCTGTACCGGAAAGCGCTGGAAAAGGTACAGGTCATTACCCGCAGTATGTCTTCCGGAGAAAAAGATGCCTATCTGAAAAGCGACTCCTTTCAGAATACCCTGCGCCAGGTGCAGCGAAAGGATCCCGTCTGGCAGGGGCTGAACCGGAATGAGCTGGTCCGCTCCGCGAACCGGAATGAATATAACCGCTTAAAACCGATGCTTGAAAAGGAACTGGCTGACGGTCGTCCCCTCAGCCTTTCCTTTCTGCGCTCCGTGGACCGCTCTCACCGGTCCCTGGAGCAGGCCCGGGAAGCGGTCTCCCTTGCGGAAGCCGGAAAGCCCGCCGCTTTCTTTGCTGAAAACCGGGACAGGATCGCCGGAAAACTCGAAGCCCGGATCGAATCTGCCCTGAAAACCCGGGATTTATCCTCTCTCTGTCAGGAAACCGGCCGGGAGCTGAATATGGTTTCCGCCTATATGGCCTCCGCCTTCTCCCAGGGACTTTCCCGCGCCGCGACGGCGGTCTGCCTGCATCCCGGCTCTATCAGCTCGGAGCTGCGCCGGGAGCTGGAGCGTGCCTGGCCGGTGCTGGCCTCCTGCCGCCAGGTCTGCCTGCCCTCCGGGGAAACGGTCTCCTCCCTGCTTCAGGAGGCGGTGCATCAGGCGCGGAATCAGATGGCCGCGGAGCTTCGGACGCGCTTTCCCCAAAGCCGGATTGAATCGCTCCTGCGCCGGAATCCCGTCCTGCAGAAAAAACAGCGCCGCCTGGAGGAAAGTCTTCGCAAAAAGCAGCAGCTTCGCTCCGCCCTCCTGCAGGCGATTCCGGAGCACTACCGGGATCTCTATCCTCTGGCCCGCGCCATGCGGCGCCATTTTGTGCTGCACCTGGGTCCCACCAATTCCGGCAAGACCTACGAAGGCATTCAGCGCCTTCACGCGGCGCAGAACGGCATCTATCTCGGCCCCCTCCGTCTGCTGGCCGCCGAACAGTTCGAAGCCCTGAATCTGGATGATATTCCCTGCACCCTGGTTACCGGCGAGGAGCAGATCCAGGTGCCCTTCAGCCGGGTACAGTCCTCCACGGTGGAAATGGCGGATATGAATACCGTCTATGATATCGCCGTCATCGACGAATGCCAGATGATCGCCGACCGGGACCGGGGCGGCGCCTGGACAGCCGCCATTCTGGGCCTGCAGGCGCGGGAAATCCATGCCTGCGCTTCCCCGGACGCGGAAGCCCTGCTGACCCGGATTATTCAGGACTGCGGGGATACGCTGACCATTGTGCGCCATGAACGCATGACCCCGCTGGAGGTGGAAAAGGACGGCTTTCAGTTCCCCTCCTCCGTCCGTCCCGGGGATGCGCTGATCGTCTTTTCCAAGGCCCGGGTTCACGCCGTGGCCGCGGAGCTGAAGAACCGGGGCTACCGGGTCAGCCTGATCTACGGAGCCCTCCCGCCCGATGTCCGCCGGAACCAGGCGGACCGCTTCATGAAGGGTGAAACGGACGTGGTGGTTTCCACGGACGCCATCGCCATGGGAATGAATCTGCCCATTGAGCGCGTGGTCTTTCTGGAATCGGAAAAATACGACGGGGATATCACCCGCACGCTGACGGACGCGGAAATCAAGCAGATTGCCGGCCGGGCCGGCCGGTTCGGCATCTATGATATCGGCTATGTGAACGCCTTCGGTTTCAGGCCGCTGGTCGCCCAGGCGCTGGCCCGGCCGCTCCTGCCCCTGACCGAAGGCGTGATCAGCTTTCCGGAAAGCCTGCTGGGGATCCCGCTGCCACTGACGGATATCATTGCCCAGTGGATGAATATGCAGGATAAAAGCTGTTTCTCCAAGGCTTCCACGGAGCGCATGGCCGGCCTGGCCGCGATGATGGAAACAAAGCGGACCGACAAGCGCCTCCTGTACCGCTTTCTCTGTATTCCTTTTGATGAAACGGATCCGGATCTGCTGGCCCGCTGGAAGCTGATGTACCATACGGAGAGCCAGGGGGAGCATCTCGATCCCCTCGCGGAAAAGCACCGGGTGCTGATTCCCGAGGAATGCACCATCGGCATGCTGGACAGTCTGGAAGCGGACTACCGGCGCTGGGACCTGTATTATAACTATACCCGTCTGTTTCTGGACAATCCGCAGCCGATCCTGGAGGAAATCCAGCGGCGCAAGGATCTGATCTCCCAGGGCATCGTGCATATTCTGTCCACCCAGAAGCTTCCCCGCCGTTCCTGCCCCTCCTGCAAACGGCCCCTGCCCTGGAACTGGCCCTTCCGGCACTGCGACAGCTGCTACAGCCGCTCGCGCTTCACCCGCTCCAGGCGGTAAAGCGAATTGAAAAAGGGAACGGACGAAAATCCGTTCCCTTTTGATTTGAGGTAATTTTCCGGTTTCCCGCTGGCTCAGTGGAACATGCTCATCAGGAATCCGGCCGCGATGGCGGAACCGATAACGCCCGCCACGTTCGGACCCATGGCATGCATCAGCAGGAAGTTGGAAGGATTGGCCTTCTGACCTTCGCGCTGAGATACCCGGGCCGCCATCGGCACGGCGGATACGCCGGCCGATCCGATCAGCGGATTGATCTTTCCGCCGCTGAGCTTGTACATCAGTTTACCGACCAGCAGGCCGCCCACCGTGCTGAAGGAGAAAGCAATCAGCCCAAGCACCACGATGTAGATGGTCTGCAGGTTCAGGAAGTTGGAGCCCACCATGGTGGCGCCGACGCTGATGCCCAGGAACAGGGTTACGATGTTCATCAGGGCGTTCTGGGCCACGTCGCTCAGCCGTTCCGTCACGCCGGTTTCCTTCAGCAGGTTACCGAACATCAGGCAGCCGATCAGCGGAGCGGTGGAAGGCAGCAGCAGCACGATGAAGATCGTGACCACGATCGGGAAGAGGATCTTTTCGGTCTTGGAAACTTCCCGCAGCTGCTCCATCTTGACGGAGCGTTCCTTTTCGGTGGTCAGCGCTCTCATGAGCGGCGGCTGAATCATGGGGATCAGCGCCATGTAGCTGTAAGCCGCCACGGCGATCGGTCCCAGCAGATGGGGGGCCAGCTTGGTGGTGGTCAGGATGGCCGTGGGGCCGTCCGCGCCGCCGATGATGCCGATGGAGGCCGCCTCATTGCCGTTGAAGCCCAGCAGGGTCGCGCCGAAGAAGGCGAAGAAGACGCCGAACTGCGCCGCCGCGCCCAGCAGCAGGCTCTTGGGGTTGGAAATCAGGGGCCCGAAGTCCGTCATCGCGCCGATGCCGATGAAGATCAGGCAGGGATAGATACCGGCCTTAACGCCGATATACAGGATGTCGATCAGTCCGCCGTGGGCCATGATGTAGCCGTAGCTGTGATAGTGCTGGCCGCCTTCCTTCAGGAATTCGTCCCACAGCTCCTGATGGTACAGCGCGTTTCCGAAGCCGCCCAGCACGCTGACGTTCGCCAGCAGGCAGCCCACCGCGATACCGACCATCAGCAGCGGTTCATACTGTTTCTTGATGCCCAGGTACAGCAGAACGCAGGAAATGGCGATCATGACCAGGGCTTTCCAGCCGTCCGGAGAGGTGATGATCTGCGCAAAACCGGATTCTGTAACCAGGCTTCCGAGGGATTCCAACATATCTCTCTTCCCTCCTCTTAACCCAGAACGATCAGCGGTGCGCCGGTATCCACCTTTGCGCCAACCTCCGTCAGCACCTGCACCACGGTCGCGTCATGGGGAGCCATGATCTCATTTTCCATCTTCATGGCTTCCAGCACAGCCAGCACTTCGCCGCCCTTGATCGCCTGGCCGGCGGTAACATTGACCTTCACGATGGTTCCGGGCATGGGAGATTTCACCTGTTCGCCGGCGGCGGCCGCAACGGGAGCGGCGGCAGGAGCAGGAGCCGCGGCGGGCGCGGCCGGAGCAGCCGGAGCAGCCGCGGGAGCGGCGGGAGCCGGCGCGTAGGCTTCGTATTCGTCCAGAATCATGGCTTCGCCCTGATTCACTTCCACTTCATAGGTTTTTCCCTTGAGGGTAACTTTGTACTTCATGGTTTATTTGACCTCCTTGATGGATACGAACCGAAGCTCGTTCAGGGGTTTCTGCAGTTTATCCGCCACGATGTCAATGATCATGGCCGCATCCCGGGGATCGGTGTCATAGATCTTGACTTCGCCGGCGCTTCCGGGAGCCAGAGCCGCCTTTTTCGCGGGGGCCGCGGGGGCGGCGGGCGCCGGAGCGGCAGCGGCCGGAGCCGCCGCGGTCTTCTTCGCCGCGCTCTTGCTGACCATGATCTTGCCCACCACAATGACGACGCACATCAGCAGGATCAGCCCGATAAATACGACGAGATAACCCAGGCCGCCGTCCAGCAGCGCGGTACCGACGTCGAGCATTTCGCCTTTCACGGCGATGGAAGCAGTTTCAGTCATTTTGCTCCCTCCTTATGCCTCTTCGATGGTATACTTGACCACCTTTTCGCGGTTCGCCTTGCGGTCCTTCAGGAACTTCTCAGCCTGCGCCGGGAAGCAGATCCAGCTCATCAGATCCTCATCGGTCTCCGCCAGATCGCCCAGGGCTTCCTTCGCCTTCTTGAAGTCCTCGCCGGTGCGCTTGCTGTCTTCGATCCGGCAGTCCACAGGCTTGCCGCCCTCGCCCAGGATCTTGGCTTCCAGCTCGGCGTTCACGGGAGCCGGCGCGATTCCGTATTCGCCCCTGAAATAGTTCTTGACTTCGTTGCTGATGTTCTTGTACCGCTCGCCCACCAGCACGTTGGTCACGGCCTGGTTGCCGACCATCTGGCTCAGGGGGGTGACCAGCGGCGGATATCCCAGATCCTTCCGGACCGCGGGGATTTCCAGCAGCGCTTCGTCAAACTTGTCCATGGCGTTCATGTCCTTCAGGTTGGCGATCATGTTGGACAGCATGCCGCCGGGAACCTTGTAGACCAGGGCCTGGCTGTCGGTGGCCATGCTCTTGGGATTGATCATCCCGTTGTCCACGTATTTCTGCTTCACGGGCTTGAAGAAGTCGTTGACCTGATTGATCACCTTTTCATTCAGCCCGGACTCGATGCCGTACTGCTGCAGCGCGTAGAACATGGTTTCCGTCGCCGCCTGGCTGGTTCCGTTGGAGAAGCAGCTGGTCGCCGTATCGATGACGTCGACGCCGCTCTCGATGGCCTTGGTCAGGGTCATGTAGGCCATACCGGTGGTGCAGTGGGTATGCAGAATCACCGGCACATTGCCCACGGCGTCCTTGATGCCCTTGATCAGGTGCTCCGCTTCGTAGGGGCTCATGGTACCGGCCATGTCCTTCAGGCACAGGGTATCGAAGCCCATCTTCACCAGCTGCTTGCACATCTCCACGTATTTTTCAACGGTGTGGACAGGGCTCTGGGTATAGCTGATGCAGCCGGAGGCGATGGTCCGCTTCGTGGCGTATTTCTTGGTGGCGTCCAGGGCGGTGCCCAGGTTGCGGAAATCGTTCAGCGCGTCAAAAATCCGGATGATGTCAATTCCGTTTTTGATGCTCAGTTCCACAAACTTTTCCACCACGTCGTCATGGTAGTGCTTGTAGCCCAGCAGGTTCTGGCCCCGCAGCAGCATCTGCAGCCGGGTGTTGGGCATATTCTTCCGGATGTTCCGCAGCCGTTCCCAGGGATCCTCTCCCAGATAGCGGAGGCAGGAGTCAAACGTGGCGCCGCCCCAGCATTCAACGGAATAATAGCCGGCCTTGTCCATCACCGGCAGAATCTCCTCGAAATCCGCGTACGGAAGGCGGGTCGCCATCAGGGACTGGTTGGCATCCCGCATCACAGTTTCAGTAAACTGAACTTTTCTCATGAGCAAAACTCCTATCCGTTTTCGTACATACGGGATGCCGTTCCGGCAGGGAACGGCATCCCAGGGTATTCATTTCGGGTTTTCGGCTTACAGCTGCGGACCGGCGGCTACCAGCGCCTTGCCGGCTTCGTTGCTCTCGTACTTCACGAAGTTCTTGATGAACCGGCCGGCCAGATCCTTCGCCTTGGTCTCCCATTCGGTGGGATCCTTGTAGGTGTCGCGGGGATCCAGGATTCCGGTATCCACGCCCTTCAGCTCGGTGGGAACCTCAAAGTTGAAGTAAGGAATGGTCTTGGTGGGAGCGGTCAGGATATCCCCGTCCAGGATCGCGTCGATGATGCCGCGGGTATCCTTGATGGAGATGCGCTTGCCGGTGCCGTTCCAGCCGGTGTTGACCAGATAGGCCTTGGCGCCGCTCTTTTCCATCTTCTTGACCAGTTCTTCCGCGTACTTGGTGGGATGCAGCTCCAGGACGGCCTGGCCAACGCAGGCGGAGAAGGTGGGGGTGGGCTCGGTGATGCCGCGCTCGGTGCCGGCCAGCTTGGCGGTGAAGCCGGACAGGAA
>JAGCBO010000188.1 GCA_017652125.1 Clostridia bacterium
CCGGTCCGGGGCGGCCGCGGACCGGACCGTTCCGAACATGAAAAGCAGCAGCAGGATCAGCAGCAGGAGTCCCCCTGCGCGCCGCCTGCTCATTGCCGGGCCTCCTGAATCGCCCGGATAAAGTCCCGGCTCCGCTCCTCCTTCGGGTTCGCGAAGAAGTCCCGGGAGGATCCGGTTTCCACCACCCGGCCGTCCGCCATGAACAGGACGCGGCTGGATACATTCCGGGCAAAATCCATTTCATGGGTGACCACCAGCATGGTCATGCCGTCCTCCGCCAGCTGGCGCATGACGGCCAGCACCTCCCCGATCAGCTCCGGATCCAGGGCGCTGGTAGGCTCGTCAAAATAGATGATCTCCGGATCCATGGCCATGGCCCGGGCAATCGCCACGCGCTGCTGCTGTCCGCCGGACAGCTGGGACGGATAGCTTTTGATCTTGTCGGCCATGCCGACCTTCTCCAGCATCTCCAGCGCCTTGGCTTCCGCCAGCTTCTTCTCGGTGCCCCTGCCGCTTGTCAGCCCCAGGGTCACGTTCTGCATCACGGTTTTATTCTGGAACAGGTTATAGTTCTGGAATACAAAACCCGTCTTCCGCCTCAGCCGGGCGATGTCCTTTTTATCCGTGCTGTGGAGGTCGAAGTGCTCCCCGTCAAACACGAGGTGACCCTCATCCGCCCTTTCCAGGAAATTCAGGCAGCGCAGAAAGGTGGTTTTTCCCGATCCGCTGGGGCCCAGGATCGCCACCACGTCGCCTTTTTCCACATCCAGGCTGATTCCGTCGAGCACGTTCAGGCCGCCAAAGCTTTTTCTGACATCCCGGATCTCAAGCATCATGCGCGGACACCTCCATAACTGGCCAGGCGCTTCTCGCCCCTGTGCTGGATCCAGGTCAGGATCGTGCAGAAAGCCAGATAAATCAGCGCCACTTCAACATACAGTCCGAGCGACTCATATACCCGGCCGTTGATGATCTGGGCCTGGCGGAACATTTCCACCACCGTAATGGTAGCGGCCATACTGGTTCCCTTCAGCATGGAAATCAGGGAATTGGACAGCGCCGGGAAGGCCATGCGCAGCGCCTGGGGCAGCACCACATGCCACATGATCTTTCCGTAGCTCATGCCCACGCAGTAGCCGGCTTCCAGCTGGCCCACGTTCACGCCCTCCAGGGTGCCGCGGATCGACTCCGCCATATAGGCGCCTTCGTTGAAGCCAAAGACCAGGATCGCCGCGGGAAACGCTTCCAGCATAATTCCGGCGCTGGGCAGGCCGTAAAACACGATATACAGCTGCACCAGCAGCGGCGTGCCCCGGATAATCCATATATAGAATCTGCACAGCTGACGCAGTCCGCGGATCTTCGCATACTGAATCAGCGCCACGATGACCGCGATCACCAGAGCCAAGGCGAAAGAGATCACGGTCAGGGGGATCGTGATCTCTACGCCGGCTTTCAGAAGCTTGGGGAATGCATCCGACAGGATCCCCCACAGCCGCTCATCCATATTATTCTTCCTTCCGAATCGTCCGTTCTTATTCGGCCTTGGTCATATCCACTCCGAAATACTTCATGCTGATCTCAGCCAGCCGTCCATCCTGACGGGCCGCTTCCAGAACATCGTTGATGGCGTTCACCAGGGACTGGTATTCTTCGCCGATGTGCAGCGGATAGGCCACGGGATCCCCCGCCAGCACCTGGACCACCTTGATCTTCGCTTCCGGATGCTCCCGCAGATAGTCCGCGATGGAAACCTGCGCGTTGATCGTGGCGTCCACCCGGCCCTGCACCAGCATATCCATGGTCTCGCCCAGGGTGTCCACCGGCACCAGCGTCGCGCCGTATTCCTCCGCCAGGGCGGCGTAGGTGCTGGAGGCGCTGTTGGCGGTCTTTTTGCCCTTCAGGTCGTCCACGGTTTTGATTTCCTCGTTGTTTTCCGCCACCACCAGCACCTTGTTGGAGTATACATAGGGGGTGGTGAAGCTGTAGCTCTTCGCCCGCTCCTCGGTATATCCGACGCCGTTGCAGATGATGTCAAACCGTCCGGAATCCACACCGGGTAACAATGCATCC
>JAGCBO010000189.1 GCA_017652125.1 Clostridia bacterium
CAGCGGCAATTCGTTTTTCAGCAAAAGACTCAGGAACCGGATCAGGGCATTTTCGCTCTTCGTCCCCTCCGGCCCTATCGTAATCATGATCACCTGCAGCTTATCATAATCCGTATCTTTCACGGAAAGGTTTCCCAGTTTCTGAAACTCCTGCATCCGGTATTCCGTAATCGTGTTCTGCTTCACGGTACTGTCCGGACAGATCCAGATACTGTAAACCTTCTGAAGCTTCTGGTACTCCTGGTGGGTAAATACTGTTCCATACTGAGCGGAAATCATCCGCGCACAGTAGTAGATTCCCCGGGTCACAACACTGTATGCCAGATCGTCATCCACCTGGATCTCGACATTAATGATCAGGCGGATCAGAGACTCATCCGCTTCCGGATCGGTCCGGGGTACCCGGGCGGTGAAGCGGATATCATAATGAATCGTCCGTTCATTTACCGCGCTGTCTTCCGAATTCATCATCGTAACGCGCCGGGTACTGTCCAGCTTTCCGCCCTCGTCCTGATGCACAGGCCAGGAACTGACAAAGGGTTTATCCGCAAAACAGTTTGCAACGATGTATTCAGCCGAGAATCCTGCAAACTCCGGAATACACATCCGCATCAGCATCGCCAGGACAGCCTCATAGGATAAGAGCCGCTTGGCATTCAGATCCATGACTCTTATATTGCTGATGAAGAATTGGAGACAGAACTGAAACGGCGTTCCATTCCGCTCCACCTGGTTTAGCAGCGTGTGCGCAAAGTAAACCTTCCGAAGAGATCAACATTGCTTTTTCAGGCATCGCCCAGAAGCGCCGCTCCGATCATGCCCGCTTCGTTGCCAAGGCAGGCGGCGCGCAGCGGAATATCCGGGCGTTTTTCATCGGCTTCCCAGCGGGGCAGCTGCGCGCTGACCGCATCCAGCAGAAAACTACCGGCCCGGCTGACCCCGCCGCCCAGAATAATCATCTCCGGTTCCAGCAGAACAATCATCCCGTCAATCACCGTCGCCAGAAAGCGAACATATTCCTGAAAAACCGAGACCGCCCGGGGATCCCCGTCCCGGGCACAGTCCAGAATCATCCGGGCGTTCAGCCGGGAGAGATCCCCGCCGGCTTCCGTCATCATCCGGGTATCCCGGAAGAGTTCACAGGCCCGCTGCCCCATCCGGATCAGCCCGGTGGCGGAGCAGTACTGCTCCACACAGCCGCTGCGGCCGCAGGTGCAGGGAACGCCTCCGGGGACCAGGCACATATGCCCGATCTCCCCCGCGTAGCCAAAGGCGCCGTTCCACACCCTTCCGTCCAGCACAATACCGGCGCCCACGCCGGTTCCCAGGGTGATCATGACGCAGCTCTTCGTTCCCTTTCCCGCGCCGTAGCGGCTTTCCGCCAGAGCGGCCGCGTTGGCGTCGTTTCCCAGATGAACGGGCCGGGAGATATAGCGGTGCATCAGCTCCCGCAGCGGCAGATGATACCACCCCAGATTGTTGCAGTTCGTGACCACGCCCGTTTCATCATTCGCGGCGCCGGGAACGCCGATGCCGACGGAGGCCAGCTCTTCCGGACGAAGCCCCGCCTTCTCCGCGGCCTCTTCCAGCGCGCCGGCCAGATCCCCGGCCATTTCCTCCGCCGGTCTTCCCGGGCGGGTCGGCCTTTCCGCCACCGCCAGCAGCTTTCCGTCCTCCGCCAGGATACCTGCCGCCATATGGGTTCCGCCCAGGTCAATGCCTCCGCGTACCATGCTTTTCACCTTCCCTGCTTTTCTCCGGATCCTCCGTTATAAATACTGGGTCCGGTCGTTTCCCTGCTTCCAGGTCAGCTCAAGGCCGCCCGCCCGCAGGGTTTTCGTCCGCGGATCGAACCGGGGATCCAGCTGCCGGGCCGTCTCCGCAAACGCATCCAGGCTTCCGGCTTCCCGGCCGGCGCACAGGCAGACCGCCGCAATCTCCGATCCCCACATCCGCTGCTCGCAGTTTGTGTTCATCCCCTGCCAGGGCTCCATGGGAACGCTGCTCCACAGGCCGATATACCCCTGCCCCTTTCGCAGAAGAAGCCAGTTCCCCTCTCTCCGGATCTCCTCAAACCGGCATTCCGGACAATACAGATGAATATAATGCAGCGGATGCTCCTCCGGAATTTCATAAATCAGGCCCAGCAGGCTGCCTTCCTGCTTCAGCGCCGGAAAAACGCCGTTCCCGTGCCAGTAGCCGGGACGCATATCCCCGCCCTCCTCCGCGGAGCCGGGATGATTGATAAACACAGCGGCTTCCCCGTCCAGCGCCGCCGTCCACAGATGCTGCTGATAGCCGAAGCCTCCGGGCTGGAAGCATGTTGTTCCGTGGAAGCGCTCGTTATATGACTTCACGAAGGCGTGGCCGGACGGATCCGCGTCCTCCCGCTCCGTTTCATTCTGCCAGCGGGCAAAGGGCTCCCGGGGAATCTGCACGCTGGTCAGGCACCAGTCCTCATGCTTTTCCAGCACGATCCGGGCATTTCCGGTCACGTAGGTCAGCGAAGCTGTATCCGCCATCAGCTGCTTCAGATCCGGCGGAAAACGGTAGCCGCTGGTCGCCTGGAACGCCAGCCAGCCTTCGCCCAGATCCCAGGGCTGCGCGGGATCCGCCGCGTTCATCAGCGCCATCGCTCCCGCGGAGAAGGGATAAAGAATACCCCGGTATACCCGGCCCTGGGGCGCGATGATGCCGCCCTTAAAGGTATGAAGCGCCAGCATGCGCAGCAGCCGGTCCGTAACTCCGGCCGCCCGGCGCGACATCGGCGGCTCCGCGTAATCCACCACATTCACCAGCGCGGCGAAGGTCACGCACATATAAACCGTGCTCAGGAATTCCTCAAAGCCCCAGGTTTCCACGTCGTCCAGCCATTCCGTCAGCTTTTCCCGGCCCCAGTCCCGCAGCTCCTTCCCGAAGCGGCCCGCCAGAGGAAACCATTCCTCCGGAAACATTTCGCCCGCCAGCATGGCGGCGGTATAGAACATCAGGGAATGATTCTCGCTCCAGTAGCACATCCCGTCAAAGCCGTCCATGTCCATCCAGTAGCGCCAGTGAATCAGCGTATCCCGGATCCGAACCTGAAGCGCCGCGGAAACCGGATAGTTTTTCAGATACCGCAGGAGCCCGCAGACCAGAAAGTCCGCGCAGTCCACCCGGCGGTCAATCAAGGTCAGCATCTCCTCCAGCAGCTGATCATCCCTCGGACCCGGCTGGCCGAGCGCCTGTCTCGCCAGGATATTCACGACCGGAAAGCCAAATTCCTCCCCGCGGGTCATATTTTCCACCGCCGCGATCCGCCGGTAAATCAGCTTCCGGTTATCCTCTTCGCCGGGAACCGGCCGAACCAGAGCCGGCTGAATCTGTTCCGTCCGCTCAAACATTTTCGTCAGAAATTCATTTCCCATCGGCGTCCGAAGCTGCAGATACGCCAGGCCCTCCGGAAGGGAAAGCTCCTTCCGTCCGCCGATTTCCCGCCACTCCGGTCTGGCCCTGGATTTTTCCCAGTCCGCCTCGACGGATACCGGCGCCCAGGCGGTTCCGGCCGGAGCGGCTTCCGGGAACCGCAGGCCCTTCCGCGTCAGCTCCGCCCCTTCCAGAAAGCGCAGCGCGCCGGCCGCGGATTCCGCCAGCTGCCGGTCCGGAAGGGTGATCCTCAGTTCCCGGGGATGATCCGGAAGCTGCAGGCCAAAGACGCTCCGGGTATCCCGGACCCCGAGGGTCTCCCCGCAAAGATAGAGAAGATTGGCGCCGGGCTTCAGCCGCAGCTCCAGACAGGCCCGCCTGATCGGCTTATAAACCGGCGCGTCAATTCCGCCGACCCATTCCCCGTTCAGCGCCACGTCCATGGCCGCATAAGACCACAGCACCGCCCGGACCGTCTGCTCCCGCTCCGCAAGGATCACCGCCGCCGCGTCGAACTCCACCCGCTTCATCGTGGAATAGAAATCCGACAGGTTGACAAAGGCACAGTCCGGGCCCCCGTAAAACCGCCAGGGCAGCCCAAGCCGGCTGTTCTCCCCGGCCCGGGGAACCGGCAGGCCGTCCGGCCTCGGATGCCGGGCAATCCCCGCCCGCAGACGCGCCTCATAGCGCAGCTGATTGCGATCCCGTTCCTGACTGACGAAAGGGGTGACAAGCGGTCCTGAAATCATATAGCA
Organism: Clostridia bacterium; assembly: GCA_017652125.1. GTDB lineage: Bacteria > Bacillota > Clostridia > Christensenellales > Aristaeellaceae > Aristaeella. Next base: position 4,161 of record JAGCBO010000189.1, read on the forward strand.
GGGAATGAAACCCTGCCGATCCGGCTGCCAGGGAAACATACGCGGTTTTCCTCCTTTTCTCACGGGTGCTCCGGCGTTCCTCCGCCGCTCCGCTGAGGGATTGCGCGGATTCCGGCGGGTGTTCTCCGGAAAGAGACAGCCTGCGGGTCTCGGTCCGCAGGCTGTCTTGTCATTCCGTCGTTTATTTTATCCCTTGACCGCGCCGGAAGTCAAGCCGCCCATGAAATAACGGCTGAAGCAGACGAACACGACCAGGATCGGGATAATGGCAATGGTGGCGCCGGCGAACATGATGTTCCAGGCCGCCGCGCCGTCCCCCGCGTTTTTCAGCATGTTGCCGCCGACCGTCAGGGGGCGGAGATTTTCATTGGTCATGGTGAATACCCGGGGCATGATGTATTCATTCCAGCCCTGCCGGAAGGACAGAATCGCGATGGTGGCCATCACGGGCTTGAGCATCGGAATGATCACCCTGTAGTAGGTCTGGAAGAAGGAGCAGCCGTCGATCCGGGCCGCTTCATCCAGCTCCTTCGGGACAGAGTTCACGTAGCCGCGGCACAGGAAAATATAGGTGGCCTGGCCGCCGCCCGCGGAAAACAGCACCACCGGCCAGAGGCTGGTGTTGATCTTCAGCCCCGTCGCCAGTTCATACAGGGGGCGAAGCGAAACGGAGCCCACGTTGATGAACATGAACGCGGTAAAGATGCCGTAGATCAGTTCCTTGCCCCGGAAGGTTTTCCGGGAAAACACATAACCGGCCATGGAGGACACGATCAGCGAGATCACCATGACGCCCACGGACAGCAGCAGGCTGTTCTTGGTATAAACCGCAAAATTGGCCTGATTCCAGGCGTCCACATAATTCTGCGTGATCCACTGCTGCGGGAAAATATTGGATCCGCCCAGCAGCAGCTCCTGATTTCCCTTGAAGGACCCCAGGATAATATACAGCACCGGGAAAATCACGATGACCGCGAAGATCACCAGCAAAAGCCACAGCAGAACGCGAATGGCTTTCTGCTTCGGCGAGTAAACGATCTGCGCCTTATTCTTTGCCATCTTTACTCACCTCCTCACACCACGTCATCCAGTTTCTTCGCCACCAGATTGTAGATAATGGTCACCGCGCCGACGATCACCGCCGCCACCAGGCTCAGCAGCGCGCCGTAGCCGATCTGGCGGGCCGCGTTTGCGCCGGTGCCGAAGATCAGGTTGTAAATATAGAGGAACATGACGTTCGTCCGGGTACCGGGTCCGCCGTTGGTCAGCACCATGATCGCCTCATAATCCTTGAACGCGCCGGTAATGGCCAGCATCAGAACCACCTTCAGCACGGGCGACAGCATCGGCAGGGTCACCCGGAAGAAGGTCTGCACGCCGTTGGCGCCGTCGATCCGGCTGGCTTCGTAGACATCCTCCGAGATGGAGGTCATGCCGGTAACGAAATACAGCATGTAATTTCCGAAGCCGGCCCAGACCGACATGATAATCACGGCCCCCATGACCACGCCGGTATCCGTCAGCCAGCCGACCGGTTTGGAAATCATTCCGACACTGGACAGGATTCCGTTCAGAATGCCGTTGCCGGTGGCGAAGATGAAGGTAAAGATCATGCCGGAAATGGAGGAGGAAATGACCGTCGGCATGAAATAGGCGCCGCGGAAGAAGGAGGAGCCCTTCAGCTTCTGGTTCAGCAGCACCGCCATGATCAGCGCCAGCGGAATAATAAACAGCAGCTTCAGCGCCGCGTATTCAAAGGTCACCCCCACGCTGTTCCAGAACTTGGCGTCGGAAAGCATGGTGGTGAGATTGCGCAGCCCGGTATAACGGGTATGCGCCGGAATACCATCATAATTAAAGAGAATATAGCGGAAAATCCATACAAAAGGATAAATGGAACAGACCGCCAGAAAGATCAGCGCGGGAGAGAGCATGACCCAGCTGGCCACGCCGCCGCTTTCCTTCAGCCGCATTTTCTTATTCGCCGGTCTGGGCGTCCGGGTCGTCGGCGCCAGCTGCGGATTGACGTAATTGCTCACGCGGAACAGTCTCCTTTCCAGTCGGAATGGAAACGCCGTCCGTCCAGGAATTCACAAGGCCTGGCGCGGACGGCGCTCCGTCGCATCAGCTTCGCGGGAAGCCGATTCAGTTCATTGCTTACTTATCCAGCCAGGTCACAGTGCCGGCGGAGGGGTGCAGCGGATCGTAATCGCTGATCACCAGGCGCTTCACGCTGCCGTAGGAGATATCCTCGTCGTAAGCGGCGTTGTACCGGGTGTTCAGATCGTTGATCGCTTCATCGATATCCATGTGGCCCATGATCGCGTTCCACAGCTGGGTCCGGTAATCGTCGCCCGCCAGGTTGATGGTGGGAACGGCGGGATACACGGATTCATACTCCAGCAGGCTGAAGTCCGCCATCCGGCCCATCTTGCTCTTGTCGATCTTTTCATCAATATAGGAGGTGATGGGCAGATCGAAGCCGCCTTCCATGTAGCCGACCAGGAACTCTTCGCTCTGGAAGAACCTGATCACTTCCCAGGCCGCGTCCTTGTTCTTGCTTCCTTCCAGCATCAGATAGCCCTTGTTGGGGTTCACCTGCAGCGCGCCCTTGATTTCGCCTTCCAGGGACGGAACGGGAGCCACGCCCCACTCGAAGGCTTCCACCGGGAACTGATTGGTGAAGACGCCCGCTTCCTGAGAAGCGTTGCCCCACAGCGCGAAGGAACCGGCAGCGAACTGCGCCCGCATGTTGTCCACGCCCTGCTGATCCGGATAGGCGACGGCTACCAGCTCGCGGCCCGCTTCCAGGAAGGGCTTATAGCCGGAGAAGTCGAACTTTCCGTTGGCATAGTCATAGTAGAAGACGCCGGACACCTGAGCCATCATCTCCAGCTGACGCTCGAAGGGAGAGGAGGAGGTGAAGCCGATGCCGTAGGTCACGGGGTTGTTGGCCGCGCCGTCTTCGGTGATCTTCTTCGCCATGGCCACATACTCCGCCAGGGTAGCGGGGATGCTGTCAAAGCCGGAGGCCGCGAGCAGCGCCTTGTTGTACTCAATGCGCACGCCGGAACGCTGGCCGCTGGGAACCCAGTAGATCGCGTCGCCGATGGCGTTCAGGCCTTCGTACTTATGATTGAAGGGATCGTTGACCTTCTGATACTCTTCATCCGCGGTGATGTAGGGGGTCAGATCCACCACAGCGTTCAGGTCCACCATGTTCTTCAGGGTCACGCTCTGGCCGATGAGATCCGGCGCGGTGTTGCCTTCGATCGCCATCATGATGGAGTTCTCGAAATCGTCCGTCATGATCGTCATTTTGATCTCAATGTCCTCGTGAGCGGCGTTGAACTTCTCGATCATCGCGTTCATGTAGGTTTCATCGTGCCGGTCATTGGACCAGTAGTTGATGACCGTCTTTTCCGCCAGGGCGGGAACGGCCGCCAGCACCAGGGAGAGAGCCATAACGATGGCTGTCAGCAGAGAAATCCGTTTTTTCATGAGTTTTCCTCCTTACCCGTTAATGAGTGTCGGTGTGTAACATGTCTGTTTTATGTATAGCATATTTCGGGTAGATTTTCAACTGCTTTTTTGTATATTTTTAAATATTTTGATAAATTGTTGATGCCTTTTGCTTAAATTCATGATTGTTTTGATCATTTTTTCCTTACACACAATTGATTTTCCCGAAAAGGTCATGTAAGATATAGGAAAAGAGCAAACACAGGGAGGAGACCACCATGAAAACCTATCTGGAGCAGGTTCTCGCCCCCCGGATTCAGGGGGACGGCGGCTGGGTGGAATACGAATCGGAGGAAGGGGATCAGCTGACGCTGATCTTCCGGGGAGAGTGTTCCAAATGCCATATGCTGGACCGCTGCACCGCCTGGATGGAATCCAGAATTCTCGGGGATACCGGGCGGACCATTCACATCCGTTCCATTCGCAGAAAACCGTTTTTCTGGGACAACAACTGATTCGGTAAAGGAGGACGCACCATGGCGCATGTAGAAGTCGTCCGCCGCTCCATGCGGCCGGAGGAATGGACCGCTCTCCGCTTTTCCTGGCTGAAGCGGGGCGTGATTGAGGATCGGGAGGAAATCCTGACCTGGAGGATTCAGGATGCCCGCCAGACCGGGGAGCAGAGCTATGAGTTCAGCGACGGGCCGGAGCGGGATCTTCGCAGGGGGGATCTGTATTTCACCCCGGACGGCACCGCCTTTATCCGCGCGGAAGCCCGTCTTCCGGAACGTTTTAAAGGAAGAAAAGTGTATCTTCATCTGCATACCGCCGCAGAGATGATCGTGAAAATCAACGGCCGCTATGTGGGCGGGCTGGATCCGAACCGGGACCGGGTGCTGCTGAACGGCTATGTGGATCAGGATCATCTGCGGATTGAGATCGAGGCCTATAACCGGTCCAAACCGGACGATGAGCGCAATCCGGAGGTCATGGCGGTGCGGGGATGCCGGCAGGTCTTCGAGGGCGGATATCTGGTCATCCTGCGGGAAAACGTGCTCAGCCTCCTGTATGACTATACCCTGCTGATGGATATCGCCCAGTCCGGATATTTCAATGAGGATTACCGGCATTTTCTGTTCACGGAGCTGAGCCGGGCCCTGGACCGGATCGACTTTGACACCTGGGAAGGCGTGGATGACGCGGCCGCCTATGTGGAAAAGGTCATCTATGCCAATACGGACTTCAGGGGCTCCGGAGACGTTGCCCTGGTGGGTCACTCCCATCTGGATATCGCCTATTACTGGCGCCGGATTCACGCGGTTCAGAAGAACGCCCGAACCATTCTGATCCAGCTGCGGCTCATGGATCAGTATCCGGAATTCCGCTATACCCATACCCAGGCCTATACCTATGAAACCCTGGAGAAGTATTATCCGGAGCTCTTTGAGGAGCTGAAGCAGCGGATCCGGGAGGGGCGCTTTGAGCCCGTCGGCGCGATGTATGTGGAGCCGGACTGCAATATTCCCGCAGCGGAAAGCCTGATCCGCCAGTTCCTGTACGGACAGCACTTTTTCCGCCGGGCTTTCGGGAAGACCATCGATAACGCCTGGCTTCCCGACGTCTTCGGCAACAGCTGGATCATGCCGCAGATTCTGAAAAAATGCGGGGTGGACTATTTCGTTTCCAATAAAATGTCCACCTGGAACGACACCAACCGCTTTCCCCACAACAATTTCCTGTGGAAGGGCATCGACGGCAGCACCGTGTACGCCTGTGTGCCGCCGACCCATTTCATCACCTGGAATATGCCCAGCCAGATTCAGGAAAACTGGGAGGCCTATCAGGACAAGGAAACCGGCGGGCAGACCCTTTCCATGTACGGCTACGGGGACGGCGGCAGCGGCGTAACCGAAGAGATGCTGGAGCTGGCCCGGCGTTTTTCCAAAGTCTCCGTCATGCCGAAAACCGAGCTGACCGGCGGAGCCGAATTCCTGCACCGCAATCTGAAGGACAATCCGAACCTCAGCACCTGGGACGGGGAACTGTATCTGGAGATGCACCGCGGCACCTTTACCACCAAATCCAATCTGAAAAAGCTGAACCGCATGCTGGAATTCCGTCTGCGGGAAGCCGAGCTGCGGGCCGCGCTGGCCGCCTGGAGCGGAGAAGCCTATCCCGCGGAGGAGCTTCGGGACTGCTGGAAAAAGCTGCTGCTGAACCAGTTCCACGATATTCTGCCCGGTTCCCATATTCATCCGGTTTATCAGGACGCCATGGCGGACTACGCGGAGATCGGCAGCCGGCTGAACGTGCTGCTCTCCGGAGAAGGCACGGAGCTTCGTTTCAATTCCCTGCCTTTCCCGCGGGTGCTGCCTTCCTTCATTCCGGAGGAAAACGGCCCTGTCACGCGGAACGGGGAGACGGGATACTGGTCCAGGCCCGCCATGGAGGGTCTTGCTTCCGGCGAAGTTCCGCCGCTGCCGGCCCGTCCCGGCTGGTGCCGGATCACCCCCGCAGAAGACGGCAGCCTGCGGGTCACTACGCCGCATTACATTCTGACGCTGCTGCCGGACGGCAGCTTTGCCTCCCTGCTGGATCCCGCTCTGAACCGGGAATGGGTCAAAGCCGGCTGCGGTTTCAACCGCCTGCATATCTGGGCCGATCATCCGGGGATGTATGACGCCTGGGATATCCTGCCGAACTACCGGGATGTGGAAATCCCGCTCACCGTCAGCACGCCGCTGGCCAATACTTACCTGGATGAGAGCAGCGCGGAGTTCTCCGTGACGCTTTCCGCGGAGCGGAACCGCTGGACCGTGATCATCCGTCTCTTCGCGGACAGCCGGGGCATCGAGGTGGAACACCGCTGCGACTGGCAGGAAAAGCACCGGCTCGCCAAGGTGAACTTCGGCGTCAACGTGCTGACCCGGGAACTGGTATGCGATACCAGCGCCGGATTCATCCGCCGTCCGCTGACAAAGAACACCTCCTGGGAGCAGGCCCGGTTCGAGGTCTGCCATCACAAATGGTTTGATCTGAGCGAAACCGGCGCCGGCCTGGCGGTTCTCAATCAGGGCAAATACGGCGTCGGGCTGGAAGGGGAGGAAGTCAGTCTGAGCCTGCTGCGCTCCACGATCCGTCCGGACATCCTCAGCGACGTCGGCACCCATTCTATCAGCTATCTGATCCTCCCCCATGAAGGAGATGCTCCTTCCGCCGGGATCAACAACCTGGCCTATGACTATAACGTGCCCCTGCTGCGGGGCAATCCCCGGATCCCGGAGGAGTGGCGTCGCTTCCTCTGCGGCTCCGGCTGCTGGCTCCAGTCCCTGAAGCTGTCGGAAGACGGCCGGCTGCTGGTGCTCCGGCTGAGCGAGCAGAACGGCGCCCGCAGAAAGCTGATCTTCCCCGCTCCGGTCCGCCTGCTGAATATGCTTGAAGATGATCAGGGAGAAATCCTCACCGCCGAATGCAGGCCCTTCGAAATCCTGACGGTGGGCATCCCGCTCGCCTGATTCCGTATCTCATTCCCACATCCGATCCGATAGGAGAATCTGTATGCGCAACGAATTTCAGGATCTTTCCGTCACCGCTCTCAACCGGCTGCCCATGCGCACCACCCTGATCCCCTGGGCGGATGAAGCCTCCGCCCTGGCCGGGGAGCGGGCGGCCTGTCCCTGGTTCCGCTCCCTGAACGGATGCTGGGACTTCACCTGGTTTTCCTCCTGGCGGGAGGTGGAATGGCTATCCGGCCGCGCCGGAGCCGGCCGTTCCGGAGCCATTCAGGTGCCCGGCGTCTGGCAGCTGCAGGGCTACGGAATCCCCCAGTATACCAACGTCCGCTACCCCTTTCCCTATGATCCGCCCTTCGTACCGGACGATACGCCGGTCGGCGTGTATGAACGGGAATTCACTCTGCCGGAAGCCTGGCAGGACCGCCGGACCGTGCTGCGCCTGGAAGGCGTATCCTCCTGCTGCTATGTGGAATGCAACGGAACGTTCATCGGCTTCAGCAAATGTCCCCATCTTCCGGCGGAGTTTGACCTGTCCCCCGCTCTGCATCCGGAAGGAAACCGTCTGCGCATCACGGTTCTGCAATGGTCCGACGGTTCCTATCTGGAAGATCAGGATATGTGGCGTTTTTCCGGACTGTTCCGGGATGTCATGCTGCTTTCCTTCGCCGAAGCCCGGATCGAGGATCTGCGCGCGGAGGCGACCCTGGTCCGGGATTATCAGGACGGCAGGCTCTCCGTTTGCGCCAGAATCCGGAACGCGCCGGAAGCCCGGCTCCGCCTGCTGGACGGAGACCGCTGCCTGATCGACCGGGTGCTGCCGGTCCGGGAGGAAACCCTGACCTTTGACGCTCTTCTGCCGGACATCTCCCCCTGGACGGCGGAAACGCCGGCCCTGTATGACCTGGTGCTGTCCATTCCCGGCCACGCGGAGCATGCGGCGGTCGGCTTCCGGATCATTGAAATCCGGGACGGCGTCTTCCGTGTCAACGGACGTCCCGTCAAGCTGCACGGAGTCAACCGGCATGACACCCATCCCCTGCTGGGCTACACCACCCCGGTCAGCCATATGAAGCAGGACGTGCTGCTGATGAAGCGGCACCAGATCAATACCGTCCGCACCAGTCACTATCCCAACGACCCCCGCTTTCTGGATCTGTGCGACCGTTTCGGCCTTTATGTGATCGATGAAACCGATCTGGAATGCCACGGGGTCCGGCAGTTCGGCTCCTTCGATCTGATCGCCGAGGATCCCCGATGGGAGGCGCAGTTTACGGACCGGGGAATGCGCATGGTGCAGCGGGACCGGAATCACCCCTGTATCCTGATGTGGAGCCTGGGCAATGAATCCGGCTATGGCCGCAATCACGCGGCCATGGGCAGCGCCATGAAACAGCTGGATGCCTCCCGGCCGCTGCACTATGAAGGGGACCGCTACCAGCCGGAACCGGTCACCGCGGACGTCACCTCCCGGATGTATCCCTCCCCGGCGGAGATCATCGCCTATGCGGAAGAAGGCCATCAGAAGCCTTACTTCCTCTGCGAATACGCCCACGCGATGGGTCAGGGTCCCGGTCTGCTGGAGGATTACTGGCAGGCCTTTGACCGGTATCCCCAGCTGATGGGCGGCTGCGTATGGGAATGGGCGGATCACGGTCTGCTCATGCGCCGGGACGGCCAAACCTGGTACGCATACGGAGGCGACTTCGGAGAATGGCCCCACGACGGCTGTTTCTGCGTGGACGCGCTGACCTGGCCGGACCGGACGCCTCATTCCGGGCTGCTGGAATTCGCCCACGTCAACCGGCCTGTCCGCGTCAGCTGGCAGAACGAGTCAGAAGGGCTGATTTCTGTCCGGAATCTGTACGATTTTCTCCCCCTGAGCCATCTGCGGATCCGCTGGGCGCTCCGCCGGAACGGCGTCACGCTCCTTTCCGATGAACTGCTGCCCGATACCCCGGCCCGTTCCGAAGAAACGATCCGGCTGAATCTGCCGCCCTGTCCGGCCGGCGCGACGCTGGATTTTGATTTCCTGCTGCGCCGAAGCGAACCCTGGGCGGAAGCCGGCGCCCCGGTGGGGCAGGATCAGCTGTTCCTTTCCGGCGGAGACATGCCGGAAGCCCCCGTTCTTTCCTCCGGTCCGCTCCGGATTCTGACGCCGGCGGATCCGGAAACCGTTACGGATGAGATCCGGGTGGAAGGGGAACATTTTTCCGCCGTCTTCTCCCGGGAGGGGCTGGCGGAGCTGGTACTGAACCGGAATCCGCTCCTGGCGGAAGGTTTCAGGCCCAGTCTCTGGCGGGCGCCGACGGACAATGATCAGGGCGGCTCCTCCAAAGTCGCCGCCCGGTGGCGGGATCTGGGACTGGACAGACTCAGCTGCCGCAGTGAACGGATGGAGGCCAGGGCCCGGGAAAACTGCGTCCGGGTCCGCCTCTCCGGCCTCTACGGTCCCAAGGGCAGGCCGCCGCTTCTGCGGATCGAGCAGCTGTATACCGTTTTCGGCTCCGGGCTGATCACGCTGACGCTTCGCTTCGAACCGCTTCGTGAAATTACGGTCTACCTGCCCCGTCTCGGCCTGCGCGGAGCGCTGCCGGGAGACTTCGACCGCGTGATCTGGCAGGGCCGGGGTCCCGGCGAAAGCTATCCGGACAAGAAGGGCGCCGCGCGGGTGGGCCGCTGGAACGCCTCCGTGGCGGAAACGCATGTGCCCTATATCCGCCCGCAGGAAAACGGCGCACACGAGGATACCGCCTTTGCTGCGGTCATGAACGCCCGGGGACTCGGCCTGATGACTGCCGGGGACGCCTTTTCCTTCAGCGCGCATGATTATTCTCCCGAAGCGCTGACGGAGGCGGAGCACACCTTCGACCTGCGGCGGGAGGAAACCGTGACCCTGTGTCTGGACGGCGCGATGGGGCCCCTCGGAACCGCCTCCTGCGGACCGGAACCCGCGGAAGCGCTTCGGCTGACGCTGCAGGAACCCCGCAGCTTCCGTTTCGCCTTCCTTCCCTTCGACGAGGAAACCCTCTCCGTGGACGCCGCCGGGCTCGTCTGCCGGTCCGCCCTGCGCTGAAAGCCCTTTCCGCTGAATTCCTCTGAATCCGACCCGTTTGATTTCAGCGTCCCGTTTTTCAGAAAAAAAGCCTTGTCTCCCTCGCCGGATTCCATGTATAATAAAATTCAGCATTTTCGGGAAAGGAAGTTGCGAGGAACATGGAAGAGACGAACCGCAGCAATTTTATCTGGGACGCAATCCGGCAGGATCTGGAGGAAGGGCGGTATACGGAAATTCACACCCGTTTCCCTCCGGAACCGAATGGTTATATGCATATCGGTCACTGCAAGGCGCTGATCATGGACTTTCTGACCGCCGAAAAATACGGGGGAAAGTGCAATCTGCGCTTTGACGATACCAATCCCGCCAAGGAAGACACGGAATATGTGGAAGCCATCAAGCGGGATATTCACTGGCTGGGCTTTCACTGGACCGGCGGGGAATTCTATGCCTCGGATTACTACGACAAGTGTTACGAAATCGCCGAAGACTGGATCCGCCGCGGACTGGCTTACGTGGATGAGCTGAGCAAGGATGAAATGCGGGAATACCGGGGAACGCTGACCGAGCCCGGAAAGAACAGCCCCTGGCGGGACCGGCCCTGGGAAGAAAGCCTGGATCTGTTCCGCCGGATGAAGAACGGAGAGTTCCCGGAAGGCAGCAAGACGCTGCGGGCCAAAATCGACATGGCTTCCCCGAACATCGTCATGCGGGATCCGGCCATGTACCGGATTCTGTACAAGGAGCACTGGCGGACGGGAAACAAATGGTGTATCTATCCCATGTATGACTTTGCCCATCCGATCGGGGACGCCCTGGAGGGCATCAGCCATTCCATGTGCTCCCTGGAATATGAAATTCACCGGCCGCTGTATGACTGGGTGGTGGAAAAGAGCGCCCACATGCTTCCGGCCCGGCCCCGTCAGCTGGAGTTCTCCCGGCTGAACATGACCCGGACCGTCATGAGCAAGCGCTATCTGCGCCAGCTGGTGGAGGGCGGATATGTATCCGGATGGGATGATCCCCGGATGCCCACCCTGTCCGCCATGCGGCGCAGAGGGTATACCGCGCAGGCGATCCGCAGCTTTGTGGATGTGATCGGCATGAGCAAGGCGGATTCCGTGGTGGATTTCGCCGTGCTGGAACACTGCGTACGCGACGATCTGGGTGAAACCGCTCCCCGGGCCATGGCGGTGCTGAATCCGCTGAAGGTGGTTCTGACCAACTGGCCGGAAGGAGAAACGAAGCCGGTGACCCTGGAGAATCATCCGGATCACCCCGAAATGGGCAGCCGCGTAATTCCCTTCTCCCGGGAGATCTATATCGAGCAGGATGACTTCATGGAAGTTCCGGTGAAGAAGTATCAGAGGATGTTCCCCGGCAATGAGGTCCGCCTGAAGGGCGCCTATATCGTGCGGTGCGACGAATGCGTGAAGGATGCGGACGGAAACGTGACCGAGGTTCACTGCACCGTCGATCCGGATTCCTTCTCCGGCAGCGCGGGAGCGGACCGGAAGATCAAGGGGAAAACCCTGCACTGGGTTCCCGCCTGTGACTGCGTGCCCTTCAAGGCCCGCCTGTACGAGCCGCTGCTGAACGATGACGACGCCGGGGAAGATGAGGAAACGGATAAGAAGGACTTCATCTCCCGCCTGAATCCGGACAGCCTCCGGGTCTGCCGCGGGGTGGCCGAAAGGATCATCGCGGACGCGGAAACGGGATCCACCTTCCAGTTCCTGCGCACCGGCTATTTCTGCAAGGATCCGGACTCCACACCCGAACTGCCGGTATACAACCGTACCGTCGGGCTGAAGGATGCCTTCAGCAGGCAGACCCGATAACGCCCTGACCCTGACCAATCATTGAGGAGGAAATCACGCATGCAGGTTCGTACCCGTTTTGCCCCCAGCCCCACCGGTTTTCTGCATTTAGGCGGTCTGCGCAGCGCGCTGTATGGTTATCTGTTCGCCCGGAAAAACCAGGGTTCCTTCATCCTTCGGATTGAGGATACCGATCAGGAGCGCTATGTGGAAGGCGCCACCCAGGTGATCTATGATACGCTGCGGGACTGCGGCATGAACTGGGATGAGGGCCCCGACGTCGGCGGCGCTTTCGGTCCCTATATTCAGAGCGAGAGAAAAGACCTCTACCTTCCCTATGCCCGTCAGCTGGTGGAAAGCGGTCATGCTTACTACTGCTTCTGCACCAGGGAAGAACTGGAGGAGCGCCGTCAGGCAGCGGAAGCCCGGGGCGAAGTATTTAAATATGACAAGCATTGTCTGCATCTGTCCAGGGAAGAGGTTCAGCAGAAGCTGGACGCCGGCATGCCCTGGGTCATCCGGCAGAACGCTCCGACGGAAGGAGAAACCTCCTACCACGACGAGGTTTTCGGAGATATGACCTTCCCGAACGACTCGCTGGACGACATGGTGCTGATCAAGCAGGACGGAATGCCCACCTATAACTTCGCCAACGTGATCGACGACCATCTGATGGGCATCACTCACGTTATGCGGGGCATGGAATACCTGTCTTCCACGCCGAAATACAACCTGCTCTATCAGGCCTTCGGCTGGGAGATTCCCGCCTATATTCATATGCCTCCGGTTATGCGGGACGAGCATCACAAGCTGTCCAAGCGGGACGGAGACGCCTATTATTCCGACTTTATCGCCAAGGGATATCTGTCGGAGGCGATTATCAACTATCTGGCGCTGGTCGGGTGGAATCCCGGCACGGATCAGGAGTTTTTCACCATGGACGAGCTGATTGACGCCTTTGACGTGCACCGGATCAATAAAGCGCCCGGGATCTTTGACGTCAACAAGCTGACCTGGTTTAACGCGGAGTACATCCGGCGTCTGCCGCCCGAAAAATACCTGGAAACGGTCACGCCCTGGTTCGACCGGGTGCTGGCCGGAAAGGGCATCCATTATCCCCGGCTGGCGGAGCTGATGCAGGACCGGACGGAGATTTTCAGCCAGGTTCCCGATATGGTCGCGTTTCTGGGAAAGCTGCCGGACTACAGCGCGGATCTGTATACACACAAAAAGATGAAGACCAACCCCGCGATTGCCCTGGCCAGTCTGGAAATGATCCGTCCGGTGCTGGAAGGCATCAGCGACTGGTCCGAAACGGTCATTCACGATACCGTCATGGCCGCGATCGCGGATGCGGGGCTGAAAAACGGCGCGGTGCTCTGGCCCCTTCGGATCGCCATTTCCGGCCAGGCCAGCACGCCCGGCGGTGCGATCGAAATCGCCTGGCTGCTGGGAAAAGAAGAAACCCTGCGCCGTTTGGACACAGGGCTGGAAATGCTCCGGAGCGTCAACTGACGCTCCCCTTTTTTTATCGTTTATCCCGGTCTACAGCCTCCAGGAACAGCAATCCGATGATAAAATACAGCACAATAAAGGCCAGCAGAATGCCCCAGGTTCTGAGCACATTTTCCGTGGTAAAGGCATATTCGCTCTTCTGCAGATACTTTGCCGTCAGCTCTCCGACCTTATGCCGTACCTCGTCGATCGACAGTACCCCCTGGATCCGGGTCACAAAGCTCTGGGGATCTCCTCCTCCGCTCATGGTGTTCACCGCGGTCAGCATGACGCTGGATTCCTGTGCGTTATAATTGGATACCGTATTGATGGCCTCAATTCCCCACTTGCTGATGGTTGCATTGGACAGCTTCTGCCCGACATCATTCAGCGGAATCACGAAATTGGCAAAGACCAGCTGGACGATCAGCACAAAGGGCATCACGGTCATCGCCGTCACGGTGGTGTGCACGATACAGGAGATCATCAGTCCCAGGACATCCGACGCATAGGTGATCAGGAACATCGTAATCCCCAGATCCACCAGGAAGCTGCCGGTCACCGCGCTTCCGGCCGGCATATGGACTTTGAAAACCAGGAAGATCACCAGGGTCAGGACCACCTGAACCAGGCAGATCAGCGCCTGATAAATCATATGGGCGGCCAGATAGGACGTAATATGCAGTCCGGCGCGATGCTCCCGCTTGATGACTCCCCGCTCCTTGCAGACAGCCTGAATGGAGTTGAAAATGCCGTTCCAGATCGAAACGCAGGTGATGGCGAAGGAGGCATAGGCGGTTCCTTCCATGTTGGTAAACATGCGCCGGCCGATGACATACACCACCAGATACGCAATGATGGCGGAAAGCGGAACCACCTTCCAGTTGCCCTCATTGATCAGCATCCGCAGATGCTTTCCAAAGAAAATCGGAATCTGCCCCAGACGGCTCTTGTAGCGGACGTCTCCGTAATCCGCCTGCTGCTCCGTTTCCGTCTCCGCCCCGGCTTCCCGGAACGTCTTCGGCTTCCTGTTCTCCTTCTCCTGCGCGTAGATTTTGTATTTTTCGATAAATTCGTCGGCCCGGCCTTCTCCGCCTTCGTTCACCGCGTTGATCCGTTTCACGATGCCTTCCAGGGAATCGGATCCGAAAAACCGTTTGGCTTCCTCCACTTCTCCGTAGAAAGCCAGCTGGCCGACGTGCGTCTCCGTTCCCTTGCCCAGGACGATGACCTTATCAAACAGATGCGCCACCCGATCCGGCGCGTGGGTAATCACCAGAACCATTTTACCCTGAGCGGCAATCAGCCGCAGGTTTTCCATCAGCTCCGTCGCCATAATTCCGTCCAGACCGGAATCCGGTTCATCCAGAATGAACAGATTGGGACTGGCCACAAATTCCGTACAGATGGACAGCCGCTTTTTCTGGCCGCCGGAGAGCTTGCTGACCAGCGTATCCTCCCGTCCGGACAGACCGAAGGTTTCCAGTACCATGTGAATCCGGGCTTTCTTCTCCGCCTCCGGCATTTTGGCGGGAAGACGCAGATCCGCCGCGTTGCGGACGGTCATCAGCACCGTATCCTCTTCCCGCATCAGGTTTTCCTGGGGCACAAAGCCAATCCGGTGCTTTACCTGATCATACTGCTTATAATAGTCCAGGCCGCCCTCGGTAATGGTGGCCTTGGCTTTTTCATATCCGGTGACCGCGTTGACAAAGGTGCTTTTCCCGGCGCCGGAGCCGCCCAGGATCATGACCATATCGCCCGGCTCCACGGACAGATTGATATCCTTCAGCAGCGTCTCTTTCTTCATGACGCTTTTCACGGTGCGCTCGTCGATCGCGATCGATAATCCGCCGCGAAGCGTATGCGTGCCGTAGAGCAGACCGGATCCTTCGAAGATAAAGCGGGCGGAGCCGATGCTCAGGCAGTCGTCGAACTGCAGCTGCGCTCCCTGCTGCGCCTTTTCCCCGTTCAGCAGCAGGCCGCTGACCCCGATCTCCGTCAGATCCCAGTGACTGTTTTCATATTCCAGCGTCAGCGCGGTCGAACGATCCTCTTCCTCTTTTTCAATGGTCACACGGTGCCGGCCGTCATCCATATTGATGATCTGCCAGTCCGTCGAAGAAGCAAATTTCTCCAGGAATACGGCGGTCAGCATGCGGTCGTTGGACATGCGGATCACCGTATTGTCTTTCAGGATCCGCTCCTGTCCGCAGGGAACCGCCTTTCCGCCCGCAAAGGTAAAGACATTCTCACTCAGATTGCGGAAGATCCACCGGCCGTCTTCAAAACGGATCTCGCATTGCTCCTCATCCAGAAAAGGATAAGTCAGCTGCAGGCTGGAGGTCGTATAGACTTCCATCTCCCGGCGGCCCAGAATCCTGGCCTGCTGAAAGATAACATACTGTTTCGGCTTTTCCTGTCCTTCAAAAAAGACAAGTCCGGCCGGGTATTCCGGCTTATCGGAGTGACTCATCCCTGTTTCCTCCTGTCATGATTTGTTTCACGAGTGTCTTCAGCGTCTCCAGATCTGATTCCGTCAGCCCTTCCAGACCTTCCAGCAGCTGCATGACGATCGTCATCCTCGCATCCCGGATCATCTCCTGATCCTCCTCACTCAGAGAATCGATGTCTGTACGGCCTTCCCTGTTCAGCCGTTCCATCAGGACCCCGACCGCTTCGGCGGTTTCCTGCTTCAGGCCCAGTTCCACCATCACCTTTACCGCCACGTGGGGGTTGGCAATCAGCCAGGCGGTTGCCTTCACGATACCCTCGGTTGCAATCTCCTTGACCTCGTCCATACTCAGGAGATCATTCAGCTGCTGATTCTGACTCATCTGCGAAATCAGATGAATGATGTCATGGATTTCGGCGCTGCGCTGATTCCGGTTTTCATCGGAAACCAGAGAATTCTGAATATCCGCCGTATCCATCCGGTTTTCTTCTTCCGCTCCCCCGATTACGGCGGTAAAGATCAGCAGCAGAATCAGAATCCAGGCTGTTCCCTTTCTCATCGGTTTCCCTCATCTCCTTTTCCGTCCTTATTCTTTTCATCCTGTTCGTTATCATCCTGTTTGTTATCCTCCCGGCCTTTCTGATGATTCGCTCTGCGGGAGGGAATTTTCGCCAGGAGCAGTGTCAGCGCCCCAATCAGCAGGAACAGATAATAGGTGAAAAAGCGCCAGATCAGCAGGGCCAGACCGATGGTGCCGTTCTGGAATATGCCCCTGAAATAGACCAGGAATCCGCCCTCCTGCGCTCCGGAAGCTCCCGGAAGCGGCGTATAGCTGGCGCTGATAAACAGCAGGGCGCTCAGCGTCAGCACGCGGTGCAGAGGCGTTCCTGTCTGTCCGAACGCGATATAGACGAATACCGTCGTCCCCAGCAGCCCCAGCATGCTCAGCGCACTGCAGAGCATCTGAACCAGAATCCGCCCCGCGCTGCGCATCAGTTCCTTCATGGCCGTATGATAGGTATCCAGCATTTCGGATACCATGGCGACCGTCGTTTCGGGATCGCGAATCAGATGAATCCGGGCCAGAAAGCCGATCAGCCCCTGAGCGATCCGCTGAATCAGCAGCCGCCGGAAGGCCGCCAGCAGAACCAGGGGAACCGCCGCGAAATTGATCAGCCATCCAATCCGGACAAACCAGATCGCATCGCCCAGCTGGGCGTAGACGAAATCACGGTTCACCAGAAACAGCACGAGGCTGATCAGGCAGACCATAAACTGGTTGCAGATGAACCGGACCGAGATCGCCACCGTCCCGTAGCCGACGGATACCCCGGCCTTCCGGAGCGTGTAGACCTGCATGGGCTGCCCGCCGGAAGCGCCCGGCGTAATATTGCTGTAGTAAAAGCCGATCAGCGTGGCCCCCAGCGACCGCCAGAAGGACAGCGTATATCCCTGTCTGCGCAGATAGATCAGCGTTCCCAGACTCTCAAATCCCACATAGACTCCCCAGCACAGGAAAAGGCAGCCAATCCACCGCCAGCTCATCTGCTGCAGAGCCTTCCAGGCATCGCCGAGCTCCGGATTGCTGAACGCGATGATAAAAACGAGGGAAAGGGACAGCACTATAAAGGCCGCGCTGAGAATTTTCTTCAGCTTCGGGTTCACAGCCGTTCCTCCCTCCTTCTTCATTCGCAGTTCTGAAACATCTTATTGTATCCTGTTTTTTCCGGTCTGTCCAGCAGAACAGACTCAATCGGACTTGAACTGCGGTTCAGGCCGGC
>JAGCBO010000190.1 GCA_017652125.1 Clostridia bacterium
ATCGTCACCGCAGTGATTTTTGCAGTGGATCTCTGCATGTTCTCCTACCTCGGGTCGAACGGAGCCCAGAAACGCTGGGACGAGCTGGGACAGTAAAAGGGGTTTTCCCGGCACAACGAACCCCGTTCAGAAATAACGTATAAAGCACGGCCGTGACCTTTGTGTCACGGTCTTTTTTCGGAAAAGTCGGTTTCTTTCGCGAAAAAAGGGCCGGGTGGGTCAAAAGGAGAACCATCCCTACCGGCCTATTGACGCTTTGGTGTATTGATCCACGATTTCCTGCGGAACAGATGACAAAGCAATACCATGTTCACGTGCATGTTTTATCACTCTGAGTTTTAAGCAGGTTTGTACTACAAATCATCTCGATCAGTCTCTAACCGTTGAAATTCCTTGATTTATGAACGATACCATAAATACCAGATTTACAGGCTGTACGGGCGAATACTTACTCCGGATGGTTTACGCTTGATCTGTGCTGCTCTTGATTATGACCCTGAGAAAATTGGGAAACATATGTTGGAAATGCTAGCCAAGTTCAGGGATGAAGGAATCATAGAATTGAATCTTCAGGACAATTCCAAAAAAATCCGGGCAGACGGTATTGACAGGCGACAATATGTTTGATAAAATACATTTGTATCAAACGAAATTGGAGGGTCAGTAATGGATTACGATTACCATGAAGCGATGAAACTGGCCAATCAGCTTTGTTTTCCCCTGTACGCGGCCGCAAGGAATGTGACCGGCCTCTATACCCCCTGGCTGAAGCCGTTGGGGCTGACCTACACCCAGTACATTGTTTTCCTGGTGCTCTGGGAAAAAGACGGAGTGTCAGTGACAGAGATCGGTGAGAAACTGATGCTGGATAACGGGACGCTTTCCCCGCTGCTGAAGAAGATGGAACAGGCGGGGTATGTGCAAAGAAGCCGGTGCCGCGAGGACGACCGCGTGGTGGAGGTCAGGCTGACCGACGCGGGCAGGGCGCTGCAGGAAAAGGCGAAGGATGTTCCCGGGAAAGTAGCCGGCTGTATAGACCTGCCGCCCGAAAAAGCGCAGACGCTGTACATGCTGCTCTATGAACTGCTAGGAAACCAGAAAGGAAAAGGAGGAAAAGAAAAATGAAAACAGTCTATGATTTTACGGTGAAGGATCGGCAGGGGAATGAAGTGAGCCTGTCGGAATACCGCGGCAAGGTGCTGCTGATTGTCAATACGGCGACCGGATGCGGCTTTACTCCGCATTATGAGCCGCTGGAAGCGATGTATAAGGAAATGAAGGATCAGGGTTTCGAGATCCTGGACTTCCCCTGCAACCAGTTTGCCAATCAGGCCCCCGGCGACGCGGACGAGATCCATACCTTCTGCACGATGAAATTCGGTACGGAGTTTCCGCAGTTCGCGAAGATTGACGTCAACGGTGAAACGGCGGATCCCCTGTTTGCCTTCCTTGCCGCTGAAAAGCCGTTCGCAGGGTTCGGCAAAGGGCTGAAAAACGCCGCGCTGAACAAGTTCGCCGCGATGAACAATAAGAAATACGGCGACAAGACGTATATCGGATGGAATTTCACGAAATTCCTGATCGACCGCGAAGGAAATGTCATTGCCCGGTTCGAGCCTACCACGGACATGAAGGATGTCCGCTCGGCCGTAGCGGCGGAACTGAAGAAATAAAGAGGGCGGCGGGCAACCGGAAGGCCTTTGCGGCGACGCCCGCCTTCCGCTGAATGTATTCCGGCCGGAGAGGACCAGAGAGTGAAGCTGTATCATACAGGCAGGGAGGAGATCCGTAATCCGGATATCCGACGTGGAAGGAAAAACGCCGATTTCGGGCCGGGCTTCTATTTGTCGCCGGACAGGGAATTCGCTTCCCGATGGGCCGGCGCGGACGCAGTCATGAATGAATATGAGCTGGATGAAAGCGGCCTGCTGATTCACCGGTTCAGGCGCGATGAAGAATGGTTCAGCTACATCTTCCGGAATCGCGGAGCAAGGGATGATCTTTCGGCGGACGTGGTGATCGGGCCGATCGCCAACGATACGATTTTTGAAACGCTCGGAATCATCAGCAGCGGTTTTCTGAAACCGGCGGAGGCCCTGAAGCTGCTGCTGGTGGGTCCGGAGTATACACAGGTCGCCATTAAAACAGAGAAGGCGGCAAGCCGGCTTAAGTGGATACAGTCTGTCAGGATCGGGCAAATCGAGACAAGCCGCCGGAAAGCAGAGCAGGAGGCGTATGACGTTTCTTTCGCGCGAATTCTGAAGGAGATCATCGGTGAGAAATGAAACGGCGGCCTTCTGCTCTGAGCGGCAATGGAAAGAAACACGCGGGAAGAACCGGTTATGAACCCGGAGAAGCATGAAAGGGGAAACAATGGACAAAAGCTTCGACATCCAGGCATATATGACAAAAGGCGTTGAGCGCGTTGTCGGGGATATTGTCAGGGCGACTTTCCGGAATCCCAGGGAAAGCGCGTATATGGCCCGGTTCGCCCTGGCCAGCAGGGCCGCGTCCAAAAGGCGCAGAAAGGCTGAGAACGCGGGCGAGCATATCCCGGCATTCCTGATTGCCAGCATCACCAGCCAGTGCAACCTGCACTGCGCGGGATGTTATTCACGCTGCAATCACGCGACGGTGGACGGGGAACCGGTGCGCCAGCTGACAGCGGAAGAATGGCTGCGAATCTTCGAGGAGGCGGATGAGCTTGGAATCAGCTTTATCCTGCTGGCAGGCGGCGAACCGATGATCCGGCGGGATGTGATCGAAGCCGCGGGCCGGCATCCCAATATTCTGTTTCCTGTTTTCACCAACGGAACTTTCATGGATGAACGCTATTTCGGGCTGCTTGACCGATGCCGGAACCTGATTCCTGTCATGAGTATTGAAGGTGAAAAGGAAACGACGGACGCCCGCCGGGGTGAAGGCGTTTATGACCGGCTGATCGGCAATATGGACGCGCTTTCCCAAAGAGGCCTGGTTTTCGGAGCATCCGTTACGGTTACGACACAGAATATCCGGGAGGTCTCCTCAGACGCCTTCCTGAAAAAGCTCTCTGACCGCGGCTGCAAAGCGGTGATTTTCGTGGAGTTTGTTCCGGTGACGGACGAAAGCGCGGATCTCGCCCCCGGCGACGCGGAACGCGAATACCTGAGCAGGGAGATTGAACGCCTGCGGGAAGAACATCCGGAAATGGTCTACATTTCCTTCCCGGGGGACGAGAAGAGCAGCGGCGGATGCGTTGCGGCGGGACGGGGATTCTTCCATATCAACTCTCACGGAGGAGCCGAACCCTGTCCTTTTTCACCCTACTCCGACATGAATGTGCGCGATACTTCCCTGCGGGAAGCGTTGCGCTCCCCGCTGTTCCGGGCGCTGCAAAACGGCGGGCTTCTGGAGGACGATCACGCGGGAGGCTGCGTGCTGTATGAAAAGCGGGCGCAGGTTGAAGCGCTGCTGAATAAATGAAAGGACGGATGAACGATGATCTACGACTACACAATCACTACAGGCAAAGGTGAAACACTGAATCTGGCGGATTACAAAGGCAAGGTGATTATGGTGGTCAACACGGCCACCGGCTGCGGATTTACGCCCCAGTACGCGCCGATCGAACAGATGTACAGGGATTATCACGATCAGGGGCTTGAAATCCTGGATATTCCCTGCAACCAGTTCGGCGGACAGGCGCCGGGAACGGACGACGAGATCCATGAGTTCTGCACGATGCACTGCAACACCACCTTCCCGCAGATGAAGAAAGCGGACGTGAACGGTCCGCAGGAGCTGCCGCTGTACGCGTATCTGAAATCGCAGATCGGGTTTGCCGGCTTCGACGAGCACCAGTACAGGGCGCTGCTGGAAAACATGTTCGCGCAGGCCGATCCGGACTGGGACAAGAAGCCGGACATCAAGTGGAATTTCACCAAATTCGTAATCGACCGCGCGGGGAATGTGGTCGCCCGCTTTGAGCCCACCGCGGACATGGCGGATGTGG
>JAGCBO010000191.1 GCA_017652125.1 Clostridia bacterium
AGGTTGGATAAAAGTTTTCTACTTCCTGTGATGAATGGCTCATCAGCTCCCGCCTCTGACTTTCAAGGATGAACGTCCCGCGGAACCGGAAGGAAGCGTACCGGACCGCCCTCCAAAATTGTGAACATGAAGGCGGCGGCACCTGATCCCGTGCCGCCTGCTTGTGGATAATGCCATTACACATTATCCGACATTAACACAATATCACGGAATCATTCGACATAGAGTATCAAAATATAGTGCTTACACTTTTCTTTTGTCCAGCAGATCAAAGAATTCAGCCCGCTTTTTGAAGTATGCGTTTTTGTTGCTGGTCGGCATCAGCGCCCGGTCCATCTGTTCGTATGATCTCCCGATGCAAACGTTCTGGATTATGGACGCGTACCAGTCCCCGCCGTCGATCGCTTTCGCGCACTCGTCCACGATCGCGATCTTCTCCAGCAGTCTCTCCCGCTTCTCCGCTGCCATCGCCACCGGATCACTCTTTCCTGATCCATGCGGCAGTCCGTCCGCTTTGATGGCCCGTATCCCCAGCAGGCTGTTTGCTTCCGTCTTCCATTCCGGATACTGTCTGCAAAAATGCAGCAGCTCGCTGTATCGGCTGTGGCTGATCCCGATCTGTTTCCAGCATGGTAAATATCTCATGTCCTTAACCTCCTCAGCACACAGCGTATATACACCCCGTCCACAATATCGCTGTATCTCACCTGCACGTCCTGCAGCTTATACCCCGGATACAGTTTTTCCATCACGTCCTTCGCCTCGTTCCGGAAGTCCCTCGCGATCCGCTTCACCCGGCTGTTCGGCATCCTGGCATCCCTGCTTCTCCGGATCGGCTGCTTCAGGTTCCGGCTCCCCCGCCACTTCTTCACTCCCGGCTTTTCCGGCCTGTCCTGTTTCTGTCTGGTGAAGTACACCGCGATCCCGCCCAGGCCCTCGTCCCGTGGCTGCAGCCGGTCGCAGTTCGCCCGGCCCTTCGCCCAGATCGCCTCAAGCGTGTCCCGGTCGATTCCGCCGTTCATGATCATGTGAACGTGCGGCCGCTTCCCGCTGTACCCTGCCGCCGGCATCTCGTCCCCGCCTATGGCGTAAATGTATTTCAGATGCGGAAGCCCGGCTTTTCGTCTCGCTCTCTTCACCCTGGCGATGAAGTTTCGCACGTCCTTGTCCACCCGCTCCGGCGTCGGTACCGTTCCCGCGTAATCCAGTCCCAGCGCCACGTCCTTCTCCGTGAAGTTCGCCTCCACCAGCTGGATCAGATGGATCCGGCTCCGCTCATCGTTCGCCCTCTGCTGGGCCTCCCGCGTCGCCTGGCTCTTCGCCCGCCTCAGTTCTCCCCGCTGGTTCCGTCCGAACACCGGGAACACCTCCGCGTCGATCCGCGGCCCGCTGACCGTCGTCCTCCGCCTGTACCCCATCCGGCCAACCTGGATGAAACTCGGCTCCTCCAGGAAGCTCCCGTCTCCCGTGATCCGGTTGTTGAACAGGTCCTCATATTCCCAGCTCATCCGATCCCCTCCAAATGGGGAGGCGGCTGCGCCCCTCCCCCTACCCCTCCAGCTGCCACTGTCGTCTCTTTTCGGCGGCTGATGTGCGGATAGATAATACTCATTACAAGCCTCACAAGGCGGAAACCATCCCGCCGTTCCGGAGGCTGACCCTCCGCGGTTCCCGTGCCGTCTTTCCGGCTGCCAGTTTTATGATGAAAGGATTCCTCCGGGATCATCAGCTCCCGGCCGGCTGTATTTCGCCTTTCGGCGTTTGGTGGACAGGGCCGGAGTTGAACCGGCCGGCGGTATGGCACGTCCTCAAAGTCCCAGGAGCTTCTCCTTTCATTTTCAGATCATCCGCCCGTCCCCGCTGCCCATGAGATCCGGATGGCGTAGATCACTGTGCGCCTTAATCCGGATTATTGTTGCCTTTTAATCAGTTAACTTGCCGGTAACTTGCCGGTAACTTTCAGCCTTTAAGTTTCCACTATCCGCTTATTTAGCGAATAATATACTTTCCAAATATTATTCCAGCGATAAACATACCAATACACAAAAGAGCAATCAGTGTTCTGCTAATTTCAATCATGTTTTATACCTTCTTCTCCTATTTAGTGACTTAATCGTCTGCTTCAAGCATTTTGATAAACTGATCTTCGGTTGGAAGATTGTCCATTCTCCACGCATAAACCATGTGAACCCCGGAATACTTTCCTTTTTCCTTGTCTTTCAGAAAGTAGAATCGGTCTTTCTCGGTCAGCGGTTCTGTGTGGAATCCCGTGTACACTTCAAATGTGCGCTTATCAAGGTCAATGACATATGCCCATTCGCAGTACAATCCGTCAGCCGCAAAGTCAATATCGTTTTTGAGAACCCGAACGTTTCCGTCTTGAATCATCTTGAGAATTTCAGCCGCAG
>JAGCBO010000192.1 GCA_017652125.1 Clostridia bacterium
GGGATGCAGTACTGGCCATGTTTGATGACATCCGGCAAGTCGGTCTTTCCCATGGGGTTCCCCTGATGATTACCGAATTCGGCGCTGTCGCGAAAAAACTGCCGGACGGCTCCGGCTGGAACACGCAGGAACGGCTCCGCTTCCTGAACCTGTTTTTGCGGACCGCGGGGGATCTGGGCATCCCCTGCGTCTGGTGGGATAATAATTATCTGGAATCGGGTGACGAAGCCTTTGCCCTGTTTGACCGGGGCTCCCTGACCTGCCGGTTCCCGGAACTGGTTCAGGCCCTGACCGGATCGCAATAGAAGGCGTGAAAGGCTCTTGTTGACGGAATCATAACATGATAGAATGGAGCGGCCCGAAGCAGGAGATCATAGTGAAAAGCCCGTGTCCGACCGGCATTGCGGAGATTTTGCCGTGCTTGCCGGGAATGCGAAGGGCGAAAAGAGTACGGAAAAAAGAAAAACCCGGCGGGTTGGGGGAGAACCCTGCCGCCGGGATTGGAGGAGAATTTATGGATCGCTTGCCTGCCGTTCCGCTGATTGCTTCTGACCCCTATCTGTCCGTCTGGTCGCCGGCCGACAGGCTGGATGAAGCCGATACGATCCACTGGTGCGGCGACAGCAAACCCCTCAGCGGCCGCCTGACGGTGGACGGACAGACGGTTCGCTTTCTTGGAAAGAACGACTTTGGAAGCTGTATCCTCAGCCAGCAGGTCACGGCGACCCGGACCGTTGCCGTGACGCGGCTGAACGGCGTGGAGCTGACCGTTACCTTCGCTTCGCCGGCCTTCCCGGATGACCCCGATGTGATGAGCATGCCGGTCACGCTGGTGAAGTTTGCGCTGGCAGCCACGGATGGCCGGGCTCACGATGTCCGCGTGACCCTGCATCTGCCGGATTCGCTGTGCTATGACGGCGCCGTAAGGCCCGAAATGTATGCCGATGCCTTTACGCTGGGCGGCTGGTCCACGGCCGTCCTGGGCCAGCGCCGGCAGAAGCCGCTCAGCCATTCCGGCGACCATATTACCATCGACTGGGGCTATCTGTACCTGTGTGCGCAGACCGGAACCGTCCTTCCCGATGAAGAGGGCCTTGAATATGCCTGGCAGGGGCAGCTGTGCGGCGGTCTCGATCTGCGCGCGGTGATCGCCTATGACGATATCGCTTCCGTCAATTACTTCGGCTCGCTGTGCCGGGCCTGGTACTGCCGCGGCGGCGCGCAGATTACCGATGCCATCGGCCTGGCCGAAAAGGAGTTTGAAAGCCTGCTCGACCGCTGCCGCCGGTGGGATGAGCGGGTGCGGCAGGATGCCCTCGCGGCCGCGGATGAAGACTATGCGCAGCTTTGCGCCGCCTCCTGGCGTCAGACGTTCGCGGCCCACAAGCTGATCGCCACGCCGAAGGGAGAGATGGCGCTGCTCTCCAAAGAGAACGACAGCAATGGCTGCATCGGCACGGCAGACGTCAGCTATCCTTCCATTCCGCTGTATCTGCGCTATGCGCCGGAGCTGGTCAATGCGCTGTGCCGCGGCATTCTGGATTTTGCGGAGATGCCCGTATGGAAGTTCGACTTTGCGCCCCATGATATCGGCCGCTATCCCATCGCCACCGGCCAGGTGTATGCCGCGCGCCGCAGCTGCGCGAACGGTCTGGTGCATCCGCCCTATTATCTGTATCCCGCGGACAGCGAGGTGTACGATCCCCGTTATCAGATGCCGGTGGAGGAATGCGGCAACATGCTGATCATGCTGGCCGCGGCCCAGCGCTTCGGCGCCGGAGCGGATCTGGCCCGCGCCCACCGTGCCACACTGGACAAATGGGTACAGTATCTGCTGACCTGGGGCGAGGATCCCGGAGAACAGCTCTGCACCGACGACTTTGCCGGCCATCTGGCGCATAATGTGAATCTGGCGGCCAAGGCGATCGTGGGCGTCGCCTGCTACGGCCTGCTGACCGGCGACGCGTCCTTTCAGGAAAAGGCCAAAGCGATGGCGGAGCGGCTGATGAACCGCATCGGCGGCGGGGGAAATACGCCCCTGTCGCTGGACGGTACCGGCTGGAGCCAGTAGTATAACCTTCTGTGGGATAAGGTGCTGGATCTGCGGCTTATGCCGGACAGCTTCTACGCGGCGGAAATCGCCGGCTATCTGCCGCGCTGCAATCCCTACGGCCTGCCGCTGGATTCCCGCGCGGACTACACCAAATCCGACTGGATCTGCTGGACGGCCGCCATGGCGGACGACAGGGCGCAGCGCTGCGCGCTGCTGGCGCCTGTGGCCCGTTATCTGCGCGAAACCGCCACGCGCGTCCCCTTCTCTGACTGGTACGATACGAAGACGGGGCGGTATGTGCATTTTATCGCCCGCAGCGTGCAGGGCGGCATATTCGCGCCGATGCTGCGGCTTGAAAAGTGAAACCGGGCTGTTCCCGCGGACGGGTTCAGCGTGCGGAATCGGACGCGGCGGTCTGCAGGCGCGCGCCTGCATAATAGGCCTGCGGGGTGACGGCGTTATACCGGATAAAAGCCCGGTAAAAACCGGCATAATCCGTAAAGCCGCTCTGCCCGGCGGCGTCGCCCGGTTTGACTCCGTTCCGCATCAGCTCCTGGGCATACAGAATGCGCTTCTGGAGGATGAACTGATGCACGGAGATATTTGCGTAGCTCTTGAAATCGTGAAGCAGGGTGTATTTGCTCAGGTAAAACTGTTCCGCCAGGCTTTCCAGGGGCAGCGGTTCGAGCAGATGGTCATTGATATAGCGAATGATATTGCTCATCCGGTCCGGCGGGCGGGGGGTAATGATATCCTTGCGCTGAACGACCTTGCAGGTGATCAGGGAAATCATATTGATGCGGCAGCGGTTCATTGAACGGGAGAAGGGATCCTCTGAGGAAGCGTTCGCGATCCATTCGTCCAGAAGGCGGAGAAGGCTGCCGGCGTTTTCATCGTCCACATGATAGGAATAATCTCCGCGGCTCATGGCGGATTCCAGAATCTGCAGCATCGGAAAACGATCGTCCGACATGTCGGCCAGCGCTTTCCGGGTGATGTAGCAGTAAGCCCGTTCATAGGGAACGTTATGATCCTTGATCAGCGCGCGGTGCAGCACGCCGGGCGGATAAATAAACAGATCCATCGGCTGCGCGTCGAAGCTTTCATCCTCGATCAGGATCTGGGCATTTCCCTGTACAAACAGAAAGAATTCATAATGGGGATGCATATGGAGCGGACCGATGCTCCAGTCGCTGTCCATCCCGTGCCTGCAGTGGAACTCCGCTCCGTCGTGCAGGTCATTTGTCTCATTGCGGTATCGTTTATTCATCATCATCCCTCCGGCTGAGAACTATCTTACCGCAACTTTCACAATAATTCAAGCAATTTGGACAATTGCTTTACCCGGTCCGGTCATGTAATATAATGGCGAATATTGACCAGATTATAAATGCAAAGCCCGAATACTGCCTGAATACGGAGAAAAGGAAAATCCCGGGAGAATCATGGAGAAACGGGCTTTATGACACTTTTTGAGCCGGGATGAAAAGAATGAACAGGGGGAGGTAAGCATGCAAAAAGCCGGGGGAAAGCAGGTCGTGTACAAACGAATGGGCTTTTTCAAAGCGATTAAGACCTATAAATGGCTCTACCTGATGCTGATCATTCCGTTAGCGCAGTATTTTCTGTTCCGCTATGCTCCGCTGACCGGCCTGCAGGTGGCGTTCAAGGATTTCAGCGTATTCAAGGGAATTGCCGGAAGCCCCTGGGCGCAGCCGGTTTTCAAATACTTCGGGGAAGTTTTTGAAAGCTCGAAGTTCTGGACCGCGGTATGGAACACGGTCAAGCTGAACCTGCTGGATCTGCTGTTCGGGTTCCCGATCCCGATCATCCTGGCCATCATGGTTTATGAAATGCGCTCCATCAGGGTCAAGAGAGTCTATCAGACGCTGATGTATCTGCCGCACTTCCTGTCCTGGGTGATCATCGGATCCCTGGTGGCCAAGATCTTCGGCTCCGCGGGTCCGATCAACAGCCTGATTACCCAGATGGGCGGTCAGCCTGTCAACTTTCTGATGGACGAGGGTAACTGGGTGGTCATGTATGTGGTCACCGGTATCTGGCAGAGCGCCGGCTGGGGGACGATCATTTACCTGGCCGCGATCTCCGGTGTCAATACCGAACTGTATGAGGCCGCGGAGGTGGACGGCTGCGGCCGCCTCCGCCGGATCTGGTATGTGACCCTGCCCTGCATCATGCCGACCATCGTGATCATGCTGATTCTCCGGCTGGGCCAGATGGTGGGAATCGGATTCGAACGGCCGTACGTAATGATGAACAAGATGGTCACCAACTCGGCGGACGTGATTTCCACCTTTGTGTATGACCGCGGCATCCTGAACCGCCAGTATCCCTTCGCCACCGCCGTGGATATCTTCGGCTCCGTGGTGAACATGAGCTTCGTGATTGCCGCGAACTTTGCGACGCGGAAAATGGGAGAGGGGGGACTGTTTTGAGTAACCCTGCTGTACCGAAAAAACCGGGCACGGCGAAAGGCCGGCGTTACATCGGCTCGGAAATCGTTTTTAACGTCATCCTGACCATCTTTGTTCTGCTGTGCATCCTGCCGGTGATCCACGTGATTGCCAAGTCCATTTCCGGTCGTGCGCCGGTTGTGGCCGGCAAGGTGTATCTGCTGCCGAAGGAAATTGATTTCAGCGCCTATGCCTCCGTGTTCAATGACCCGACGATGATCCAGTCGATGTGGTTCTCCGTCCTGTGGACGCTGATCTATACCGCGCTGGCCATGGTTTCCACGATTCTGCTGGCCTATCCGCTCAGCCGGCGTTACCTGCCGGGGCGGAAGGTGCTGATGGTCGTCGTGCTGATCCCGATGTATTTCACCGGCGGAACGATTGCCAACTTCCTCTGGGTCAAGCAGATGGGCCTGATCGACAGTCCCTGGTCCCTGGTGCTGCCGATCCTGACCAGTACCTACAATACGATCATTCTCCGTAATTTCTTCGAATCGATCCCCACTTCCCTGGAGGAGAGCGCAAAGCTGGACGGGTGCAACGATCTGCAGATTCTGATCCGGATCATTCTGCCGCTGTCCACCGCCTCGCTGGCAACGATCGCGCTGTTCTATGCCGTGGCCCGCTGGAATAACTACGCGGACGTCCGTTACTACATTAACTCCTCGAAGAAATTCACCCTGCAGATGAAGCTGTACCAGGTGGTCTTCGCTTCCTCCTCCTCCGACGTGAGCATGGTGGAAGGCGGAAAGAACGCCGTGCTGGCGGAAACCATCCAGTGCGCGGCGGTCGTCTTTTCCACCGTACCGATTCTGATCGTCTATCCGTTCCTGCAGAAGTACTTCGTGCAGGGCGTGATGATCGGCGCGGTGAAGGAATGATCCATGGTCAAAAGCCCAATGGGGTGGTATCGGGATCATTACCGCTCCGTGTCCTTCTCGCCGGTGTCTTCCTCCGGTCCGGCATATTATTCCGTTCACGAAGAGA
>JAGCBO010000193.1 GCA_017652125.1 Clostridia bacterium
GATTGCCCAGCCTGTCCAGGCAGAGCGTTTTGTCCGCATTCAGAAAGATAAAGACGACGGAGCCGTCCTGCGCGTAGACCGCGAAGGGAGCGTTGGCATAGGCGCTTCCGCCTTCAGCTGTTTCAGCGTAGGGTAAAGCGGTTACCGTATTCGGAGTCAGGATCTGAATGGAACCGATCGCCCGGATGATGCCGGGCAGCGCGGTTTCGTCATCCGAGCAGGCAAAGACCGTAAACACTTCGTTCCGGTTGGAGATATATGCCTGATAAACGGCCGCGTGATCTCCGACGGCAACGCTGACGGGCGGAAGCGCTTCACCGTTGCGCAGATGATCAATCAGAATATAGCTGGATGAGTCGCCGATGAGGAACCAGCAGCCGGGGCTGCTCAGAGCCCGCCACTGCGCGGTCGGCGCCTGAATGGACAGCACGCCGTCAGGAGATACAAAGGTTTCGCCGGCCGGCGCCTCTGCGAAGGCGGATACGCCGCAGCAGAGCATGGCCAGAACCAGCAGGAGACTCAGGATTTTTTTCATTTCGGTTTCCTCCATTTCGATCATTGAAGCCCGATGCTTCTTCGGTTGATACGCAGCGGACCGGCAGGCGGCAGTTTTCCGGGATCAGCCGGCCCGCTTTTTTCTTCTGTATTTTACGTCATCCGGAGAGAATGATCAAGAACCGGGGGCCGCAAAATTTCCGGTATCATTTCAGCGCGGCTGTGCAGCGGCGGGCTGCCTGTGTTACAATGCATACAGCTTCGGAAACATGCGGCAGCTTTTTCGGAGCAAACCGTACGGAACAGAGAAGGGGAGAAGAATGGAATATCGCATTATGGAGGCAACCGGGGAGGATACGGATGCCGTGCTGCGTCTGTACCGGGAGCAGATCGGTCGGGAATTCTGCTTCTGGAACGAAGAGTATCCCGGGCCGGAGACCATCCGGTTTGACCTGTCCCGGAACGCGCTTTTTGTTATGAAGGATGAGAACGAACGGATCGTCGCGGCCATATCCATCGAGGAAGATGAGGCGGTGGATCAGCTGGAATGCTGGAATCCGGCCTTGCGGCCGGCCGGTGAATACGCGCGCGTGGCGGTTACGCCGGACTGCCAGAAGCAGGGACTGGCGCGGAAAATGGTGTACCACGTACTGGAAGAGCTGAAGCGCCGGGGATACAGAAGCGTGCATATCGTGGTGAACCGGGACAATACCGCGGCGATCCGGTGCTATGCACCGATCGGCTTCCGGATGGCGGGGGAATGTGAGCTGTACAACCAGCATTTTCTCTGCTATGAAAAGGAATTATAGGGACGAAGGAGCGGTATGCCCGAACCCGTTTACCGGGAACGCTGTCCGGAACGGTAATTCAGCAGGACCACCGCGGAAAGGATCAGCAGGATTCCGATCCCGGAGAGCAGGGATAAAGGCTCGGAAAAGACCAGAATGCCGATGACCGTCGCGACCAGCGGTTCAATGGTGGCCAGAATGCCGGCCCGGCTGGGCTCAACGGTGCGCAGGCCGAGGGTGTAGGCGAGGAACGGGATTACGGCGGTGACCAGGGCGGTCAGTGCGCAGAAAAGGAGCAGGGAAACCGGATCCGGAGCGGCGGAAAAACGGGAGATCATTTCCCCGGGGCGGCAAATCAGCCAGGAGCCGGCAGCCGCGAACAGAAAAGTGTAAGTCGTCACGGTATAGGGGGAATACTTCCGCAGGGCGATCGTTCCCAGAATACTGTACAGACCGTAGCCGAAGCCGGCGCCCAGGCCGATCAGCAGCGCGACCGGCGTGATGCCCTCCCCGGATATGCCGGAAACCAGCACACAGCCCGCGAAAGCCAGCGCCAGCGAAATCAGCTTCCTGCGGGTGATTTTTTCCCGAAAGAACAGGGCGGACATCAGCATGATCCAGATCGGCGAGGTATAAAGAAGAATCGCCGCGGTGGAAAGGGACATCATCGTCATGGCGGTGAAATAGCAGACCGTAAAGAACAGGATGCTTCCGAAGCCCAGGCCCAGAAACAGCGGCAGATCCTTCAGCGCGATCCGGAAGCCGGACCGGTCCTTCAGGAGCAGCAGCACGCTGAAGAACAGGGCGGCCAGCGTCACACGGATGGCAACGATCTGGGCGGAAGTGAAACCGAAGGCTCCGAGCCTTCGGACAAAAATCCCCATGCTGCCCCAGAAGCATCCGGCGAGAATGATCAGCGCCGGTCCCAGATTCTGTTTCAACTTATCCCTCATCTTTCATACCTCCGGACCCCATCGTTCCCATCGCTTCCGGATTATACCATTTTACGCCTGCTCCGGCAATCGGTCCGAAAAGGCTCAGGGGAGCTTTCGGTATGCTCTGGGTGTGACTCCGTATTTCTTCTTGAAGGAATCCTTGAAGTAGTTGCTGTCGGAGAAACCGCAGCGCAGCGCGATCGTCGTGATGGAGTCGGAGGTTGAGACAAGCTCCTGGGCGGCGTGCTGCAGGCGGACGAACACAAGATATTCATGCAGGCCGATGCCGGTCACTGCCCGGAACCGGCGGCTCAGATAATTGGGACTGAACCCTGCCGCCCGGGCCACCTCCGCACTGGTGAGCGGTTCCATATAGTACTGACAGATAAACTGGGAGGCTTTCAGAATCCGGCCGTCGGCGGTATGCGCGTCCGCCGGAGAGTCAAACAGGAACTGACAGACCCTGCTGCACTGCAGAAGAAGAGCCTGCAGATGAATTTTCAGCATCAGCGGAGACTGCCCGTCCCGAAGCTGATCCTCGGCCGCCATTTTCTGCAGTGTTTCGGCGATGGCCGGACGGGAAGCTTCCGGCGTCTGAAAAACGGTGGCTTCAGAAAAGAACCGGGAAGACTGGGGCAGACAGTCCCGGATTTCCTCCGGCAGATCCTCGGAACGGAAGAGAATCACGGTCCGCCGGCAGGAACCGAAAACATACCGGGTATAATGGAGCGCCATGGGCGGCACCAGAATAAAATCTCCGGCATGGAGATCGAAAATATGCTCGTCGATCAGAAAACGACAGCTGCCCTTATCCACATAAAAAAGCTCATAACAGCTGTGACAGTGGTGCCCTTTCATGATAAACGACGGGTCCCGCATCCTGGATTCGGCATGTACGCCGTCTGTGCCGTGAACGGGAATATGCTCAGCCATCGCCTGATTGATCCTTTCTGTTGAAAAATCAGTATTTCCGGTTCATCATAACGATTTTTCAGCGGAAAATCAAGAAAAACTGTTTTACAATCAGCGACTGGATCGCCCCGCGGCTGTCTGATGATCTGCGAAAGAGGAGAATTGTCATGCGGAAACAAATCGCCTGGCTCTGGGAAAACATGGATGCCCGATTCCGCCGCCGTCATGTGGCGGCCCTGTGCATCAGCGCGTTTACCTGCCTGCTGCTGCTGGTGAACCCGGCTTTGTCCCAGCGGCTGATCGATGACGTGATCATGGCCGGGAACCCGGAGCCGCTTCTGTCCATCCTGGCGGTGATGCTGCTGGTGAAGCTGGGACGGGAAGGGCTGCGCTATATGATGGTCATTTTTCTGGAGACGGACTCCCAGAATGTGCTCTATAATCTGCGGCGCCGGCTGTTTACCAGAATGCAGTATAACGACATGCGATTCTTTGACGGAAACCGGACAGGCGATCTGATGACGCGCATGAGCGCCGATCTGGATTGGTGCCGGCATTTTCTGTCCTATATTGATTACCGGATCATTGACGCGGTATGCACCTTTTTCTTCGCGACCGTTTATCTGACCCTGGTGAACTGGAAGCTGACCCTGCTGCTGATTGCCATCACACCGGTGCTTCTGCTGATTACCCGGTTTTTCTCCAAACATGTTCGGCCGCGGTTTGTGTTCATGCGGGAAAAACTCAGCGAAATGAACGCCGCGGCCCAGGAGAACATCGCGGGGAACCGGGTGGTCAAGGCCTTCGCCCGGGAGGAATATGAGAAAGCGCGCTTTGAGGAAAAGAACCGCGCCTTTATGAACAGCCATCTGCGGATCAATAAGCTGTGGCTGACCTTCTTCCCCATGATCGAACTGCTGGTCAACGCCATTCAGCTGGTGACGGTCTTTGTGGGCGGACTGTTTATCATCAGCGGTGAGCTGACTCCCGGCGAACTGGCGATCTTTACGGGCCTGAGCTGGGCGGTCAGCAATCCCATGAGGGAGCTGGGCAACCTGATCAACGATCTGCAGCGCTTTTCGACTTCCGCGGCCAAGGTGATGGCGCTGTATTACAGCAAGCCCGAGATTACTGACGATGCGGAGGCGGTGGATCACGGGAGAGTCAGGGGACAGATCGAATTTGACCATGTATCCTTCCGGATGAACAATAAAACCATTCTGGAGGATGTAAGCTTCTCCGTGGAGCCCGGCCAGACACTGGCAGTCATGGGGCCGACCGGCGGAGGAAAAACTACGCTGATCCATCTGCTGGCACGGTTTTACGACGTTTCCGAAGGAACGGTCCGGGTGGACGGCTGCGACGTCAGGCAATGGAAGCTTCAGCAGCTGCGGGGCGGCATCGGAACGGCGACTCAGGACGTGTTCCTTTTCTCCGATACGGTGGAGGGCAACGTAGCCTTCGGCAATCAGAACCTGACCCTGGACGAGGTGAAGGATTTTGCGCGCCGGGCGGACGCGGCGGAATTTATTGAAAAACTGCCGGAGGGATACGACACCATCATCGGCGAGCGGGGCGTCGGTCTGTCCGGCGGTCAGCGGCAGCGGATTGCACTGGCGCGGGCGCTGGCCGTCCGGCCCGGAATCCTGATCATGGATGATACGACTTCCGCCGTGGACAGCGAAACCGAGCAGTATATCCAGAAGCAGCTGCGGAATCTGCCCTTTGACTGCACCAAACTGATCATTGCGCAGCGCATCTCCTCCATGCGGCATGCGGATCTGATCCTGGTTCTGCAGGACGGAAAAATCATCGAGCGGTGAACGCATCAGGAACTGCTGGAGTAGTAGGGCTATTAATGGCAGACGTACTGCCTGCAGTACGGAATTCCCATGAAGGAGGCGGTCTGACATGGCGCGGAATAAATTCGATGTGGATGAGCGCCTGGAATCCCCTTTCCGCTGGAAGCATCTGAAGCGGGCCGGGAAATACATGGCACGGCATAAATATAAAATGCTGACGGCGCTGCTGCTCAGCGCGCTCGCCAGTGTGGCGACCCTGTATATCCCCAAGATCACGCAATGGGTGCTGGATGAGGCTGTGCCCAGCGGGGACGCGGCAATGATCGGCCGAATGGCGCTGATGTTTGTGGGCGTGATCCTGATCAGCATCGTGTTTACGACCATCCGGTCCCGGCTGATGGCTCACGTAAGCCAGGAGATTATTTACGATATCCGAAGCGATCTCTTTGCCCATCTGCAGAAACTGCCCTTCAGCTATTATGACAGCCGGCCGGCCGGAAAGATTCTGGTGCGGGTGATCAATTATGTCAATTCGGTTTCGGATATTCTTTCCAACGGCATTATCAATATGATTCTGGAAATCATCAATCTGGTCTTTATCGTGGTTTTCATGTACTCCACCGACGCCACCCTGGCGACGGTGATCGTGGCAGGTCTGCCGGTTTTCGTCGGCATTATCATTCTGATTAAACCCCGGCAGCGCAGAGCCTGGCAGAATCAGAGCAATAAAAACAGCAATTACAACGCCTATCTGGCCGAATCCATCGACGGCGTGCGGGTGAGTCAGCTGTTTGACCGGCAGGAAGTGAATATTTCGATCATGGAGCGGCTGGCCGGCGCATGCAGGCAGGCCTGGATCCGGGCGGTGAAAATCAGCAATACGGTCTGGCTTTCCAGCGAGACCATGACCCAGCTCGTGCTGACCTTCCTCTATATTGCCGGGGTCTACTGGATGGGCGGCGGAAAAATGGTATCCTTTGGGGTGATTCTGGCCATGGGCCAGTATGTCAGCCGGTTCTGGCAGCCGATCACAAACCTTGCGAACATCTATAATTCCTTCGTCAATAACATTGCCTATCTGGAGCGCATTTTTGAAACCATGGACGAACCGGTGACCGTGGACGACGCGCCCGGAGCGGAAACGCTGCCGGAAATCAGCGGCGAGGTGGATTTTGAAGATGTGACCTTTGCCTACGAAGAAGAAACCAACGTGCTGGAACATCTGAACCTGCACGTCCGCGCCGGAGAGAGCATCGCGCTGGTCGGCCCGACAGGCGCGGGCAAAAGCACGGTGATCAATACGCTGTGCCGCTTCTATAATCTGAACGGGGGAAGAATTCTGCTGCACGACAGGGAAGGCGGCGTGCATGATATCAGCAAGGTGACGCTGCACTCCCTGCGCAGCCAGATGGGCATTATGCTTCAGGACAGCTTTATCTTCTCAGGATCGCTGATGGAGAACATCCGATACGGACGGCTGGATGCCACCGACGCCGAGGTCAGGGAGGCCGCCCGCCGGGTGAGGGCGGATGAGCTGATCCGGAAAATGCCCCAGGGATATCTGACGGAAATCAGGGAGCGGGGAAGCAACCTGAGCCAGGGAGAAAGACAGCTGATAGCCTTCGCACGCACGCTGCTCTCCGATCCCGCCATTCTGATCCTGGATGAAGCAACCTCCTCCATTGATACGCAAACCGAAAAACTGCTGCAGGAAGGCATCGCGGAAATGCTGAAGGGACGGACCAGCATCATCGTGGCGCACCGGTTGTCCACCATCAAGAATTGTGATAAAATTCTGTATATCAGTAACAAGGGGATTGCTGAGATGGGCAGCCATGAAGAACTGATGCAGAAGCACGGTCTGTATTATCAGCTCTACACCTCGCAGGTGCAGGAAGAGGCCGCCTGACGGGAAAACCTGATCAGACCAAAGGAAGGGCTTCATCCGCAGTGAATATCTACATCGATTTTGACGACTGTCTGTGCGAGACGGCAAGGGCTTTTTCGGATCTGGCCCGGGAAATGTTCGGTATCGACGTGCCTTATGAGAAAATGAGATATTTCAACCTTCAGAAGACGTTCGGTCTGACGGAGGAGCAGTTTGATCAGCTGATGATCAAAGGCCATGAACCGGAGGCGCTTCTGGCCTACGATGAAACGCCCGGAGCTTCGGAGGTGGTGAATGAATGGATCCGCCGCGGCTGCAGCGTGTCGATTATTACCGGCCGTCCGTACGGCACCTTTGAAGCATCCCGCCGGTGGCTGGACGAACATGGGTTTCAGCGCGCCGAAATGTACTGTCTGAACAAATACGGCAGGGAGAATTTCCTGAAGAACAGCGGTTTCAGCCTGGAACCGGAGGATTACTACCGGATGAAGTTTGATTACGCGGTTGAGGATTCGACCGAGGCCTTTCGTTTTTTCAGCCATCTTCCGGACCTGCGGGTGATGGTTTTTGACCGGCCGTGGAACCGGAACTGTCCGCTTCCGGGCGATCGTTACCGCCGCTGTACGGACTGGGAAAGCATCCGAAAAGCGGTATCCCTTGATTAATGCGCCTTCGGGCGGAAAGGAAGACAAGATATGAAAGTATTGCTGCTGAATGGAAGTCCTCATGCTCACGGCTGCACCGCCGCCGCTCTGCAGGAAATGATCGGCGTGTTCGAATCGGAAGGCGTGGAAACCGAACTGATTCAGGTGGGTCATCTGGAGATCCGGGGATGTATTTCCTGCGAATCCTGCATGAAGAAAGGGAAATGCGTCTTCAACGATCCGGTCAATGAAATCGCTTCCCGGTTTGAGGCGGCGGACGGCCTGGTGGTCGGCAGTCCCGTTTATTACGCCTCGCCCAACGGTACGCTTCTCTCCCTGCTTGACCGGCTGTTCTATTCCAGCTCTTTTTCCAAGCACATGAAGGTCGGGGCCGCGGTAGTCAGCGCCAGGCGCGGAGGAAACACCGCCTCCTTCGATGTGCTGAACAAGTATTTCAGCATCAGCGGCATGCCGATCGCAACGGCCACCTACTGGAATCAGGTACACGGGTTTACCGCAGAGGATGTCCGGAAGGACGCGGAAGGCCTGCAGACTATGCGGAATCTGGCCCGGAACATGACTTTCCTGATGAAGGCAATTGCCGATGGACGGGAAAAGTTCGGGCTGCCGCAGGTGGAGCGGGGAGCGTTTACCAGTTTCCCGGACGGAAAGTGAGAAAGCTCTGGCTTCGGCCGATGATTGACCATTAAACAGCGTCATGAAAACCGTCTGTGTTAACGGGTAAGGAGGTTTGTTCGGTGAAAAAAATTCTGTGTCTGATTCTTTCCCTGTCGCTGCTGCTGGGATGCGCCGCAGTTGCAGAGGAGACAGCCTCCGGCCTGCAGAAGGATCTGGTGATTCTGTTTACCAGCGACGTTCACTGCGGGGTGGACCAGGGCTGGGGTTATGCCGGACTGTACGCCATGAAGGAAGGCCTGTCCCGGAAGAACCATGTGCTGCTGGTGGACGACGGCGACGCGCTTCAGGGCGAACCGGTCGGTACGATGACCCGGGGGGAATCCATCGTCAACATTATGAATACGCTGAGATACGATGTGGCCATCCCCGGAAACCATGATTTCGACTATGGAATGGACCGCTTCTTCGAGCTGACCTGGAGAGCGAATTTTCCCTATATCAGCTGCAATTTCAACCGGAACGGTGAATTGCTTTTCCGGCCCTGGCTGATGAAGGAAGTGGACGGCGTGAAGATCGCCTTCGTCGGCGTGACCACTCCCATGACGCCCCGTTCCTCCACGCCGAAATACTTCATGAACGAAGCGGGTGAGTATATCTATCGCTTTATGGAGAATGAACCCGCTGAAAAGCTGTATGAAGCGATTCAGAAGTCTGTGGACGAAGCCCGGGCGGAGGGCGCGGCGTATGTCATCCTTCTGGCACACCTGGGGAACGAGACGGAGTGCATTCCCTGGACCTATGCGGATGTGCTTTCCCACACCAGCGGAATCGACGCGATGCTGGACGGCCACAGCCACGATACCGATCAGGTCGTGATGAAGAACAAGGACGGCAAGGATGTCGTCCGTTCCGCCTGCGGGACGAAGCTGGCGCATATCGGCGCACTGACCATTACCCCCTCCGGCGAAATCTCCTCCAAACTGTATTCCTGGAATCAGGATATCGACGCCACGACGCTCCTGAATCTGCAGAACCCGGCGGCGGACGCGGTTCGCGCCGAAACCGAAGTGCTGTATGAAAAGCTGGCGGAAGTTGTCGCCACGTCGACCGTCGACCTGGTGCTCTATGACCCGGTTGAAAAGACTCAGGACGGAAAGTCGGTCCGGATTATCCGGAAAAAGGAAACCAACCTGGGCGATTTCATCGCGGACGCGTATCTCGATCAGGCCGGAGACGCAGATATTGCCTTCATTAACGGCGGAGGAATCCGGGCGGAGATTGGCAAAGGGGACGTCACCCTGAACGATATTCTGAGGGTTCATCCCTACGGCAACTATCTGACCGTGATCCGGGTTACCGGGCAGCAGGTGCTGGACGCGCTGGAATGGTCCGTGCACGCGATGCCGGGTGAGTTCGGAGGCTTTAACCATGTGGCCGGCCTCACCTATGAGGTGGATTACTCCCTCCCCAATCCCTGCAAAGAGGATCAGAACGCCATGTTTGATCATGTGGACGAGGCAATGGAGCGCCGCATCCGCAACGTGCGCGTCCAGGGCCGGCCCATCGACCCCGAGGCCTTCTACAAGCTGGCTTCCCACGATTATCAGCTGCTGAAAAACGGAGACGGCTATACGATGTATGCCGGATCCGAAGTGCTGCAGCAATCCGTGAAGCTGGATAACCAGCTGCTGATCGACTATATCACCGGAACGCTGAACGGCGTGGTCGGCGAAGGCTATGAGGATCCCTACGGCCAGGGACGGTTTACGGTCGTTCATTCGGCCGAGTAATCCCGGGGCTTGATTTCCGCCCGGCAGGCAGAAGGCCTGCCGGGTTTTTCAGCGGGTGCAGGCGCCTCGCACGGCAAGGAATCGCACGCGCACCGTATTGCTGACAGATGCGGCTGGGC
>JAGCBO010000194.1 GCA_017652125.1 Clostridia bacterium
CTTTTGCGGCTGTACCGGGATTCCGGGCTGCGGAATCCGGCGGTGATTGTGGATGCCAACCCTAATAATTCCGGCAAGCAGTACCTGGAACAGATCCGTATCTGCAAGGATGTGATGCACAGCCGGGCCCTGGACGGGGAGATCCGGAGTCTGGTTAAGGGACTGATGGTGGAAAGCTATCTGGAGGACGGAAGCCAGAAGGTGGGAGAGGGCGTATACGGCCGGTCCATTACGGATCCCTGCCTGGGCTGGGAAAAAAGCCGGGAGCTGATGCTGCGCCTGGCAGATCTGGTCTGAGACCGGCGGAAAGCCGGGAAACCGTTCTGAAAAGCGGGCGGAAGGCCAGGTGCATCCGGTCTGAAAACAGGCGGAAGGCAAAAGAAGCGGAGGGACGCATATGATTCGACAATTATCCATTTTTGCGGAGAATAAAAAGGGAGCCATGAACCGGATCACGCAGATTCTGGCGGATGCAGGAGTTAATATGAACACCCTGGTGACGAACGACAGCGCTGAGTTCGGCATCATCCGCATGCTGGTGACGGATACGCCGCTGGCGGCGGCTCATCTGCAGGAGAAAGGCTATCTGTGCCATACCGACTGGGTAGTCGCCGCGGAGATCGGGGATGAATGCGGAAGCCTGAACAGGCTGCTGGAAACGCTGAACCGGGGAAACGTCAACCTGGACTATCTCTATGTAACCTATTCCACCCTGAGCCGGCAGCCGGTCGCGATCCTCCGTACCCCGGATATCATGGAGGTGGAGGCCTTTCTCAGCGGAAAAGGCTACCGGATGCTGGAGAAGCTGGACTGACGGATTCTGTATCCGGAAACGGCAGGGAGAGGTGAAGGCATGGAGGAAGGGAAGCTGACGGAAGCCCGGGCAGCAATCGCCGAGGCGGACCGGGAGATGGCCCGGTTCTTTGTCCGGCGCATGGAGGCGGTACGGGATATCGCCGCCTACAAGCGGGAACGGGGTCTGCCCATTCTGGACGCGGCGCAGGAGGAGCGGGTGATCCGGCGGAATCTGGAATACATTGAATCAGAAGAGCTCCGGGATCTGTACGTACGGTTTCTCCGGGATACGATGCGGATTTCCAGGGACTACCAGAGGCGGCTGACGGAAGGATGCCGGGTGGCCTACAGCGGTGTGGAAGGCGCCTTCGCGCATATCGCGGTCCGGCGGATTTTTCCGGACGCGGTTCCGGTATCCTGCATGGATTTTCAGTCCGCCTATGAGTCGGTGGAAAGGGGAGAATGCGATTTCTGCGTGCTTCCCGTGGAGAACAGCTATGCCGGGGAAGTGGGGCAGGTGACCGATCTGATGTTCACCGGGAGCCTGCATGTGACCGGGATGTATTCGCTTCCGGTGGAACACTGCCTGCTGGGACTGCCGGACAGTGATCCGGAGAAGATCCGCCGGGCGGTCAGCCATCCCCAGGCTCTGTCCCAGTGCGCGGAATACCTGCGCCGGCGGGGGCTGGAAACGGAACAGGCTTCCAATACGGCCCGGGCCGCTCAGACGATTCTTCAGCGTGGGGATCCCGCAACGGCCGCGATTGCCAGCCGGGAAACGGCCGGGCTGTACGGGCTGAAAATCCTGGCGGAAAGGATTAATGAGAGCGATCTGAACGCCACCCGTTTCGCGGTTTTTTCCAGGGCGGAAAACCGGGAGATTCCCGCCCGCGCCGCCGGCTTCCTGCTGCTTTTTACCGTGAATCATATGGCGGGAGCGCTGGCGGGCGCCGTGCGGGTGATCGGTCAGCACGGATTCAATATGCGGGTGCTTCGGTCCCGCCCGATGAAGAATCTTCCCTGGCAGTATTATTTTTACGCGGAGATCGAAGGGGACGACCGGAGCGGGGAGGGCCGGCAGATGCTGCGGGAGCTGGAGCAGCACTGCAATATTCTGAAAACCGCAGGCCGGTTCGGCCCGGAAATCGATCTGAAGGACGAAAGCAATCTGAAGGACGGAACCCATCAGACCATACAAACGAAATGAGGAGGGATGGATCATGAAAGGATTTGTCAAACACCATGAGGATACTGTGCTGCAGGATCTGGGAGGCGGCAGCGGAAGGCGGATTCTGGCCTGGAATGAACGGATGATGCTGGTGGAGGTATCCTTTGAAGCCGGAGCGGAAGGGGCGCTGCATGCGCATCCCCATGAGCAGTCCAGCTATGTGCTCAGCGGGAAATTCCGCTACACGGTGGAAGGGGAGAGCACCGAGCTGAACCCTGGTGACTGCATTGTGGTTCCCGGCGGGCTGACCCACGGGACGGTCTGCCTGGAGAAAGGCGTGCTGCTGGACACCTTTACCCCCTGCCGGGAAGATTTTCTGAAGAACTGAGAAGGAGGAAAATGAAAATGAAGGCATTACTGATCGGCGGTACCGGACAGATCAGCATGGCGATTACAAAAAAACTGGCGGCGGACGGATGGGAGGTTTACCTGATCAACCGGGGCAGCCGGACGGCGGAGCTGCCGGAAGGAATCCATACCATCGTGGCGGATATCAATAACGAGGCGGAGGTGCTCCGCGGGATTGAGGGGCTGACCTTCGATTCGGTCTGCGAATTTATCGGCTTTACGCCCGATCAGGTGGAGCGGGATTACCGCCTTTTCCGCGGACGGACCCGGCAGTATATCTACATCAGCTCTGCCTCGGCCTATCATAAGCCGCTGAGCAGCCCCATGGTCAGCGAGGGAACCACCCTGGCCAACCCCTGGTGGGAATATTCCCGGAACAAGATTGCCTGCGAGGAGTTTCTGATGCGCAAGTACCGGGAGGAAGGCTTCCCGGTGACCATTGTCCGTCCCTCCCACACCTATGACGAGCGGAATGTGCCCATGGGCGTGCACGGGAAGAACGGATTCTGGCAGGTGATCCGCCGGATGCAGCAGGGAAAGCCGGTCATCATTCACGGAGACGGCACCAGCCTGTGGACCATGACCTTCAACCGGGATTTCGCGGTCGGTTTTATCGGGCTGATGGGAAACCGGCAGGCCATCGGGGAAGCCTTCCAGATCACCTCGGACGAAACGCTGACGTGGAACCAGATCTATGGCACCATTGCGGACGCGCTGGGTGTGACGCTGCATCCCTATTATATTTCTTCCGATTTTCTGGCCGCTGTCGGCCCGCAGTATGACTATGCCGGTTCCCTGACGGGGGACAAGGCCAATTCTGTCATCTTTGACAACCGGAAGCTGAAGGCGCTGGTGCCGGAGATGAAAACGACGGTGCCCTTCCATCAGGGTGTGCGTATTTCCCTGGACTATGTTCTGTCCCATCCGGAATGCCAGAAGGAGGATCCGGAGTTCGACGCCTGGTGCGACCGGGTGATCGGCGCGCTGGAAAATCTGAAGAAAAGCCTGATCTGATCCGATTCTGCGGAAGAAAGGATCATTCCGCTTCAAAAATGACAGTGACGGAAGCGCTCAGAATCAGCTTTGCGGCCTGGACTACCGTATCCGCGCTTCCTTCCGCTCCTGCGCCCATGTCTTTATAACGGGCGTTTCCGGCACTGTTTGCATAGCTGTAGAACCCGTCCTCCGTGATCGTCCGGACGCCGGTGATTTTCAGGCCGGAAGCTTCCGCCAGAATCTCCGCCTTTTTCTTCGCGTTCTCCACCGCCGCTTTCATGGCCTCAGCTTTGGCTTCTTCCGTATTGGAGGCGTCGAAGGTGATGCTGCCAAGCGTGTTGGCTCCGGAAGCGAAGGCCAGATCGATCAGCGCGCCGACGCTGTCCATATCCGTGACCGTGACAGCCAGGTTGGAGCTGGCGTTATAGGCAGTCAGCTGCTCCCGGTCGTTCGTGTAATCATAGAGGGCGTAGATGCTGATGTATTCCGTATTGATATTTTCCTCTTTGACTCCCTGATCCATCAGCGCCTGCCGGATGGCCGCGATGGCCGCGTTGACTTTCTGCTGCGCTGTCAGCACATCCGGATCCCGGGCGCTGACCCCCAGGGAAATGACCGCGGTATCCGCGCTGATCCGGATTTCGCCCGATCCATTGACGGTAATCGTTTTTTCAGCCAGGGCGATGGCGCCCGGCAGCAGGAGACACAGGATCAGCAGCAGGGAAATTCCTTTTTTCATATTCAATCATCCTTTCCGGTGGAATGATCCACACATAATCAAACGAAGAAAAAGAAAGAAAAGTTCCCGCCGGAGAGCGGGAACTGAAAACATTTGGGGTTTATTCCGCGGTCAGCTCTGTCCATGCCTGCTGCAGACCGCTGATGATTTCCAGATGCTGCGGACAGGCGGCTTCGCAGGCGCCGCAGGCGATGCAGAGATCCGCTCCATGATTGTTTTCCCGGATCTGGCGCAGCCCCCAGTCATGCCTGGGATCGGTCTCATACAACGATACGTTGTTCCACGCGGAGAAAAGTTCGGGAATATGGACGCCGTTGGGGCAGGGCATACAGTAGCGGCAGCCGGTGCAGCCGATCTTCGTGCGGCTGAGATAAGCCGCGCGGACATTGTCCATCAGCTTCAGTTCATCCCCGTTCATGATTCCGGGTTCAACCGAATCAAAGATCCGCAGATTATCATCGATCTGTTCGGGCTCATTGCAGCCGGAAAGCACCACGGAAACCTCCGGATGATTGCAAAGCCAGCGGAAAGCCCATTCCACCGGGGTCCGGCGGACCGGGAAGGCATCATAGAGGGCCTGAACATTGGCGGGAGCTTTGGCAAGCCGGCCGCCCAGCAGCCCTTCCATGATTACGACGGGAATCCCTTTCCGGCCGGCCAGCTCCAGACCTTTCCGGCCGGCCTGGTTATGGACATCCATAAAGTTGTACTGGATCTGCACCATATCCCAGTCCCAGTCGTTCAGAATGAATTCAAAATCCTCATAGGGACCGTGGAAGGAGAAGCACTTATACCGGATTTTTCCGGCTTTTTTCATGTCGTCAAAGAACTCCGGAGCGCCGATGGATTTGAAGTATTCCCATTTTTCCCGATTGATGCCATGCATCAGATAGAAGTCGATATAATCTGTCTGCAGCTTCTGAAGCTCGCTTTCCAGCAGCGCTTCCATTTCGGCCCGGTTATGGACGTATTCCATGGGCATTTTGGTCGCAATGGTGACCCTGTCCCGGTATCCGTCCCGCAGGGCCTTGCCCAGCACAATTTCAGAGGTTTTGTCCAGATACACGTAGGCTGTATCCAGATAGGTGACGCCTCCGTCAATCGCCCGGCGGATCAGCTGAATCGCTTTCTGCTCGTCAATCGTGGAATCGCCAGAAGCTTCTCCGTTAAATCGCATGCATCCCAGACCGAAGGCCGAGGACTGAATGCCCAGTTTTCCCATCGCTCTGTATTTCATGTGCGGTGCTTCTCCTTTCGGTTCGGATCGGAAAAATCAGTCGTTTTCGGGAAGCGTGTCGGGATTGACTTCGCCGGATTCTTCGAGCTCCCGGGCGTGCTGCAGGA
This sequence comes from Clostridia bacterium, assembly GCA_017652125.1. GTDB lineage: Bacteria > Bacillota > Clostridia > Christensenellales > Aristaeellaceae > Aristaeella. The sequence goes on from JAGCBO010000194.1 coordinate 5,451, forward strand.
TTTCGTCCGCGTCATCCTGAGCGTTCAGATCGTCGGCGTTGACTTCACCGTCGGCCTCCCGCTCCCAGGCATTCTGCATGATTTCATCCGCGTCGCCCTCGGCATCCACATCGTCGGCGCTGACTTCGCCGTCAGCCTCCCGCTCCCGGGCGTTCCGCATGATTTCATCCGCTTCATCCTGGGCGGCGAGCAGATCGGAATAGTCCCAGTAATCGGGATCCGCGGAGTAGGTGACATTATTGTTATCGCA
>JAGCBO010000195.1 GCA_017652125.1 Clostridia bacterium
CGGCGGAAACTTCAGAGGTGATACCGATGGAAGAATTTTCTTTTAACCCGGTGCAGCTAGTGGAACCGAACCAGAACATCATCCTGGACACGGTGATCCCGTGCAATAAAGGGTACGTTTTTCACCGTGACCAGAGCGGGATTGTAATTCTACGCGGTATTGTGAACTGTCCGCAGGCATGTTTCGCGCGGTATCAGGTGACATTCAACGGAAACATCGCGCTGCCGGCGGAGGCGGAGGTCGGGCCGATCAGCGTGGCGCTGGCCATCGACGGCGAGCCGGTGCAGACCAGCCGCGCCATCGTGACGCCGGCGGACACGGCCACCGATCCGGTAACACCGGCGAACTTTTTCAATGTAACGAGCACCGCGATCATCACCGTGCCGAAAGGCTGCTGCTTCACGGTGGCGGTTGAGAACACATCCGGACCCGCGGAGCCGGGCGGCACCGCGCCGGAGATCCTGGTGCAGAACGCGAACCTGACGGTCTCGCGTATCGCGTGAGGAAGGAGGACAGGATCATGGACGTCTATAAAGAGCTCTGCGATCTGAAGGAAACGATCGCGAACGAGATCACCCAGGCGAACAAGGAGATCAAAAAGAGCGGCGGGGACCTGAACTCCGGCGACATTGAGATGATCGACAAGCTCACCCACAGCATGAAGAGCCTCATCACGGCCTGCGCCATGCTGGAAGCCGAAGAAAACGGATACACCAGCGACTATATGCAGGACGGCGGAAGCTATCGGGGCGGATACTCATCCAGGCGCGGATACAGCCGGGAAAATCGGAACGGCGGAGGATACAGCGGAAACTATGGCAGTTATGCAAGAAATGAGAGCCGCTACAGCCGGGAGAACAGGAACGGCGGAGGATACAGCCGCGGAATGGACTGGAACGAGCACCTGCGGATGATGATGGACGAGGCGCCGGACGAGGCGACACGGATGGACATCAAAAAGCTGATGGACCGCATGAGCTGAAAAAGGGGAAACCCTTCTGCCCTTCGGGGCAGTTTTTTGTTAGGAATAGGTTAGGAATAGAGAGGGTTGCGGCGGGGTGGCGGAGGAGATTTTAGTGACAAAGGGAAAAACGCGCAAACGTTAATTTATAAGCATTTCAAGGCATTTCAGAAAATCAGGGAATAGCGCCAAAAATGAAACCGTCCTCCTTGTGCAGGGGACGGTAATTTGTTGGAAAATAAGCGTTTGCAGTTCCGGTGTTAGGAATAGGTTAGGAATAGGAAGGGGTCACCGGAGGGCGTCGACGGCAGCAAGGGCATCAGACTGATCCGGATGAGCGTAGCGGTCAAGCATTTTTGTGTTCGACCAGCGCATAACCTTCCGGACGGTCTGCGGGGCGATGTTTTTGTCGATCGCCAGCGCGGTCGCGGTGGTGTGCCGGCAGGAATAGGGAGAGAGGCGACGGGTGCCGGCGGCCTTAAGCGCAGCGTAGTAACGCTCATAAAACTCCTTTTTATGGGAAGGCCAGAAACGTCCGTCCGGGGTGGCGTGATCGATCAGATCCTGGACAAGGGGGATGATGGTTTCGGAAAGGACGATCGGCGTATTTTTGCGGACCTTTGTCTTCATGCCGACGCCGGTGATCATGCGGGCCTTCAGGTCGATGTGGCTGACGCGGAGGGCCATTGCCTCGCCAGGCATCATGCCGGTGTAGATCATGAGAAGCGGAGCAGCTGCGCGGAGGTCTCCGGATTCGTAACTCTTCCAGAGGGCCTTCTGTTCCAGATCGCTGAAGGGTGTGCGCTCTTCTTCCTCGAGCTCGGGAAGCTGAATAAATGAGGGCAGATCTTTATTCACATATCCTTCGGCCGCGGCAATCCGGAAAAGGTTCGTCAAAAGGGTCTTGCAATCTTTTGCGGTGTAGTAAGATTTGCATTTCTCATTGATCAGCAGCTGGAGATCAGAGACCGTCA
>JAGCBO010000196.1 GCA_017652125.1 Clostridia bacterium
ACATCCTCCGGTTTAGATCCGTCATGCCCCAGGACGATGTGGCCGAGCTCCCGGGCCAGGGCACGCTGCAGGAGATAAAAAGGCAGGCGCTGGTTATAGGTAACGAGATAGCGCAGCTTGCCGTCGTCCAGGTGAATGGAAGTAACCGCGTCATGGCTTTCGGTTTCAAAGGCCGTGAGGACATTATCCCGGTCCAGCCCGAGGCGGGCGGACATCTCCGTGAAGGAAAGCGCCAGGACGCCGGGGGTCCGTTTGAAAACCGGGAGCGGCAGAACGGGGGCGGAGGAAATCCGGTGCTTGACCAGCATTTCCATGGCAGCGATGGCAGCGCGTTCATAATCAGGCGTCATCGTTGTGATCCTCCTTAAAATAATCAGCATACTCAACAAAAGCGGCCTTCATGATGGCCAGCGCCTGGGCCCGGCGCTCCGGAGGCATCTTATCAATGCCGCCGGAGATAATGCGGGCCTCCGGTGTGACCGGCTGATCATTCAAAGGATCTTCAGGAGGCTGTTCTTTCCAACCAAGCAACATACCGGCATCAACATGCAATTCATGACAAACAGCTTGAAAACGGTCAATGGGGATTTTTTCAGTGTCGCCATTAAGATATCGATATAATGCAGATTTAGGGAGATTTGTTTTCTTTGCAAGCTCATCATAAGTTAATCCGGAAGATTCAAAGGCGGTGAGCAAACCTTTTTGAATGTTATTCATTAGCATCACCCAAAATGCATTATAATGAAGCAATACCAATATTGCAACAGATTATACAAAAAAATAAAGAAAAATTCCAAAAATGGATTGACAAAGGATTTCATACAGATGTATACTTGTTCCAGAAATGGAACAGGAGGAATACAAAAATGATTAATGTGAATAAGTTCGAAGGAGCTATTCGTGCAGCTGGATACACCCAGTCTACGCTGGCTGAAGCAATGGGAATATCTGAAAACACCTTGAGTTCAAAGAAAAAGAAGGGTTCTTTTACTATCGCGCAAGTCGAACAGATTTGTACGATCCTTGGGATCGTCAAGCCTGAAGATAAGTGCGATATTTTTTTGCCTTCATAATTCCAAAATTGGAACATAAGTGAGTGCTTTTCATGAATCTTTACATCACGGAGGGTGTCTTATGGACCAGCTAATCACAGTAAAAGCCATGAAGGAGCGATACGGGTGCTCAAACCCAACAGCCCGGAAGTATCTCCGGCAGTGCGAGCCGCACATGGAGAACCCTTTGTGCGCTCCCCTGTGGGCTGTGCAGGACTGGGAGGACAGGCGGACGGCAATCCCGGCCTCCGTTCAGAAGGAGCGCCGCAATAAAAGAAAAACGGGGCGGATCATCGTCCCGAGAAAATGGTAAGAAGGAAAAACAATATGAAAACCTGACATGAATTTGTTTTGAACATCATGGAAAACGCAGACACCACCCCGACAAAAATAACCGAAGAAACAGCAGCGGAGTTGCTGGGATACTTCGATGAAATCCCGGAGGGATTAACGGCTGAGAGATTTGCAGAAATCTGGAACGTTATAGGTTTACGGAATATAGGAGACACCACCATGAAACTGTACGTCATGAAACCGGTCCTGACACAGGTACCGATCATCTGGACGGCGCGGATCCGGAGAGACCTGGTACCGGCCAGGCGGAGGACACCGGCATGGAGGAT
>JAGCBO010000197.1 GCA_017652125.1 Clostridia bacterium
CATCTGCACCCGCGAGAACATCTACAACGAATGGGTGAGCGAACTTCCCGCCGATGCCCGCCGCGCCGACGGCAAGCTGGAAGGCGCATCCCCCATTATCGTAGATAAGGAAGCCTTCGCCTCCGTCAGCAGGGTGGAAGTCACCTTCGACTTTATCTACGGCAAGCCCATTCTCAAGGATGACGGTGCTCCTCTGACGGCCGAGGAAGCTGCGGAACTGCAGAAAGCAGACTATAACGCCTATATCGGCGTCCAGTCCGAAACCTATATCTTCCGCAATGAATGGAACGAAGCCAGCTACGGCCGCGATTCCGAAGAGAATCCCGAATGTTTCGGCCAGCTGACCGGCTGGGATGCTGACAACAACAAGGTCAACTACGGCGGGACCTTTGAGGATGCCAAGCTGACAAAGGAAGGCACCTATACGGTCTCCCTGACCACCGGTGAAATGGGCTTCGGTAAGGACACCTTCTTCCGGATGCTCTATGTCTCCACCGATATCCCCTCCAGGCTGGTCAAAGACGGTTTCGTCGCCATTCAGAACGTCAAAGTGAAGATCGGCGACGCTGCAACCCAGGATTATACCGATGTGGATGTGGGCGGCGACTATGTGCGGATCGTCGTGATTGATGAATACAACCGCGGCGACGCGCCCTTCGGCTACAATGTTCCCGGCGCGAACAGCGCCATCTCCGTCACCTTCGACGTGACCGGTCTCACCGACTGATTGTTGTAACCATGGCGGCGGCGCATCTCCGGACATGAAGAAACGCCGCCGCTTCTTCTGCTGATACGATATCTCTGTTCAAGGGAGTGAGACAAACCCTATGGAAGGCACCGTAAAAACAGGCGTTCAGGCCGTGAACAACCGGAGTTTCGGTCAAAAGGCCGCTCTGTGGATCTTCCGTGCCACAGCCTTGCTTGCCGGCATGGCGATGTTCTTTCCCCCGGCCAATCCCGGCCGGATCAGCGGAAAAATCAATGAAGCGTCCAGCCTCTTCACCACCGGCATCAGCCGCGGTACCATCACCAACAGTATGGGCCGTATCCTGCGGTCTCAGTGGATTCAGGACTCGGATATCACGCTCCTGATGATTGCCTGCTGCATTGTCATGCTGGGCGTCATCGCCTGTGCCGTGAGCGCCTGCATGAGTCTCGGCAACCGTCGGATGCAGCGCCGGGGGCTGATTCTTCCCCTGCTCGGCGCACCGGCCATGGGCGTCGGTCTTTTCCTGATCCATACGGCCTATCGAAACATGCTCGCCCACGGGGAGGAAGTCGGCAAGCTGGATACGATCCAGATTATGCTGCCGGGCGGTTTCACAGCCTTCATCGTTTTTGCGGTGCTGCTCTTTGCCACGTCGCTCATTGCCCTGCTCACCACCCGGCCCGAAACCGATCCGGCGGTGGGAATGGAGATGGATGAAAAATACCGGCTCTTCCTGATGATGCTGCCGGTTATTCTCCTTTCCTTCATCTTTGCCTATCTGCCGATCTGGGGATGGCGCTACGCCTTCTTTGATTACAAGCCAGGCGGTACCCTCGGACCGGAGAACTTTGTCGGCCTGAAGTGGTTCGCTTCCCTCTTCAACGATCCGGCCACCGTCAGGGATCTGCTCCGGGTGCTGCGCAACACGCTGATTATGTCCGGCCTGGGCATCGCCACCTCCTGGCTGCCCATCGCATTCGCAGTGCTCCTGGCCGAAATCCGTTCTTCCAAATTTCAGCGGGCCATCCAGACCCTCACCACCATCCCGAATTTCATCTCCTGGGTGCTGGTTTACGCCATCGCCATCTGCATTTTCTCCACCGACGGATTTATTAACTCCTTTCTGACCAATGTGCTCCATCAGTCCGGCGCCAATACGAATTATCTGCAGATTGCGGATCATACCTGGCTGAAGATGCTCCTCTGGGGTACCTGGAAGGGTGTGGGCTGGGGCGCCATCGTCTATATCGCCGGCATTGCCGGGATCGACCAGCAGCTTTATGAGGCAGCCAGGGTGGACGGCGCCAGCCGCTATCGCTGCATCTGGCACATCACCATTCCCGGCCTCATCCCGACCTATATGGTCATGCTGCTCATGTCCATCGCCGGCATTCTCTCCAACGGAATGGAGCAGTACCTGGTTTTCGAGAACGCCATGAATAAGGATGTCATCGAGGTTCTGGACCTGTATGTCTATCATATCGGTATCGGTCAGAACCAGATTCCCCTCTCCACCGTCGTGGGCATTTCCAAGTCCCTCGTCGGCATCACGCTGCTCTTTGCCGCCAATGGAATCTCCAAGGGAATCCGCGGCGAGAGCATTATATAAGGGGGTGTGCAGCATATGAAACGTCAGAAAAAAGAAGGCGCTGTACATATCAGGCGCACTGCCGGGGACTGGTTCTTCGAAATTGCGATCATCGTCCTCTTCGTGGTCTTTACCTTTATCTGCATTTTCCCCTTTTACTATCTTCTGATCAACACCATCTCGGATAACGATCTGGTAACCAGCGGCCGCGTCAACTTCTTCCCCATGCTGAAGAACGCAGACGGTAACGCCATTTTCGGGGTCCAGTTCAATAACTATACCGCACTGAAGAATGTCCAGGATCTGGGATCCAGCATCGTGGTCACCCTGGCCCGCACGCTCCTCGGCACAGCGCTGATGGTCATTACCTCCGCCTGGGCCGGTTACCTGGTCACAAAGCGGAAAATGTGGAAGCGCTCCTTCTGGTACCGCTTCCTCGTGGTTACGATGTATTTCAACGCAGGTCTGGTCCCGTGGTACATGAATATGCTGATGATGGGTCTCACGGACAACTTCCTGGCCTATATCAATCCGGGAATGGTGGCGCCCTATAACCTGATTCTCGTCAAGACCTATATTGAATCGATCCCCTCCTCCCTGGAGGAGAGCGCTGTCATCGACGGAGCGGCCACCTTCACCGTCTGGCGGAAGATCATCCTGCCGCTGTCCGTCCCGATTCTGGCGACCATTGCCATCTTCGGCGCCGTAGGCAACTGGAATTCTTTCCAGGATTCGCTGCTCCTGATGAACAACCGGCCGGACCTTTACACCCTCCAGCACCGGCTCTACATCTATCTGAACTCCTCCAGCAACCTGGGGGCCATGATGAGTCAGGGCGGAACCGTCAGCGAGCAGGCTGCCGCCAGCATGCTGAATCAGCGGGTCATCCAGTATACGGTTTCCATGGTTTCCATTATCCCGATCCTCCTGGTTTATCCTTTCATGCAGCGTTACTTTGTGAAGGGGATCATGCTGGGAGCGGTAAAGGGATGAGCATCCTGTGACTTTCCGGCGGACGGGTTTCGAAGCCGCCGGCCTGTAAAAAATGCAGGAATCCCGAACTATCTGAAGGAGGATTACCAATGAAAAGACTGTTGTCAATGGTATTGGCCCTGGTGATGGCTCTGACCGTCCTGGGCGTTACGGTTTCCGCCTCCGCGGACGCGGATGAGGAAGCCTACGCGCGTCTGGAGCAAATCGGCGTCTATGACGGCGAACCGATCACCCTGAATGTTTACACCCAGCTTGCCAACTATTCCGGCCTCCAGGGCCACTGGAGCGCGGACCTGCTCCTGGATAAATTCAACGTTCGCATCAACATCATCCCGGATTCCGACGGCACCTATGCCACCCGTATGGAGAGCGGCAACCTCGGTGATATCGTCGTCTGGGGCGCGGACGGAGACCAGTATCAGACCGCAGTGAACCAGGGCATGCTTCTGGACTGGGAGGAGGACGGTCTCGTCCAGGAATACGCCCCCTATATCTGGGAAAATTACCAGAAAGCCCTGGAAGCCAACCGCTCCAAGAACAGCGACGGCAAGATCCACGGTTTCGGCCATAACGTGGCCCTGAAATCCGGCAGCCATGAAAACTTCTTCTACACCTGGGATATTCGCTGGGACCTGTACAAGGAACTGGGCTTCCCGGAAGTGAAGAACCTGGACGACCTGGCGGACCTCTTCGTGAAGATGAAGGAAATC
>JAGCBO010000019.1 GCA_017652125.1 Clostridia bacterium
CAGGTCCCGGAGAAGCTGATTCCGCTGATGATCGCCAACGCGCTGAACGATAAACCCCTGCCCGTCTACGGCGAAGGAAAGAACGTGCGGGACTGGCTGTATGTGGAGGATCACTGCAAGGCCATCGATCTGATCATCCGGAAGGGCCGGGTCGGTGAAGTGTACAATATCGGCGGCCATAATGAAATGGCCAACATCGATATCGTCCGGCTGATCTGCCGGGAGCTGGGCAAGCCGGAAAGCCTGATCACCTTCGTCGGGGACCGGAAAGGCCACGACCTGCGCTATGCGATCGATCCGGCCAAGATCCACGGGGAGCTGGGCTGGCTGCCGGAAACCATGTTCGCCGACGGGATCCGGAAAACCATCCGCTGGTATCTGGATCACAAGCCCTGGTGGGAGGAGATCATCTCCGGCGAATATCAGACCTATTATGAAAAAATGTACGGCAACCGCTGATTTCTCCGCGGAGCCCCTGAAGCCCTCATCAAAGCGAGGCAGCGCCTGATGCGCTGCCCCGTTTTATGTCCGTTCACTTTCTCCGCCCCCGCGCAAGCAGCGCCGGTATTCCGCTGACGGCCAGCGCCAGCAGCACCATGATCAGGGCATAGGCGTAAATGTCCTCATATTCATTGAAATAGCTGCTGCTGTAAACCGCCTTCCCCAGGGAATCCCGGGTCTGAACCAGGTATTCCGTGGTGACGACCAGCTTGATCCCCATACCGACCGCGTTCACGCAGGCCTGTTTCAGATAGCCCGCCATCAGGGGCAGATAGACCCGGAACAGCACCAGGGCATTGAAGCCGCTGTTCATCCGGTACACATCCACCAGCTCCGGTTCAATCCGCCGGAACCCTTCGCAGGTCGCTTCGCTGATCAGCGGAATCAGCATCAGCGTCGTCGCGATCAGCGGTACCCGGGGATAAGGCGCCAGCACCATGATGATCACCGCCATCACAATCATGGGAATCGTGCGCAGAAAGATCATCGTGGGTTTCAGCAGCGTATACACCGTCCGGCTGCGCCCCTGAAGCAGGCCGAGGGCCAGCCCGATCGTCCCCGCGGCCAGCAGCGCCTCCAGCAGATGCAGCAGCGTGGTGCCGATCCGGCGCCAGGTGATTTCCTGTCCCAGCAGCCGGACAAAGGCGCGCAGGATTTCCGTCACATCCGGAAAGACCAGCCGGTCGCCCTTCAGCCACCCCGCCACCTGAATGAGGATCCCCACCAGGAGGATCCCCAGACAGAAGACGAGGGTTTCTTTTGTTTTCCCGTTGATGGGCTTATTTCGCTTCATAGTAGAAGTCGTCCGCGGGAACCGCTCCGCCGAACTGGCTCAGATCCACCTCGGCGGTCTTTTCGATCTGTTCCTTCGCTTCCGGAGCGCTGACGAAGCGGATGGCGCAGTTGGGAATCGCCGCGGCCGCCACCTTCACGTTCGGCAGAATCTCCAGCTTTACGGCGGCTTCCGCCACCGCGTCCACATCCTCCGCGCACCGGGCGCAGGCCGCCTCCGCCTGCTTCAGATAGGCCGCCACGCCTTCCGGATCCTTCTCCAGGGTCTCCGCCCGGACAAACAGCCCGGCCTGCGCATAGCCCTCGTTTCCGGTGGCCTTCTGATACAGCTCGTTCACCGGAATGCTGCTGATGGCGGCATTCTTGATTTTCGCGGCGGTCAGCGCCGGCTCGGCGGTGACCACGATCGCGTTGGCGTCGCTCAGCAGCAGGCTCTGGGTATCGGCCGCGCCGGCCAGATACGCCACGCCCGCGGGTTCGATGCCGTTCTCCTTCAGGGAATACAGCACCACCGCCGCGTTAATCGTGTTCTCGCCGAAGAGGGTGATCTCCGCTCCGTTCAGATCCTCCGCTTTCAGGTTTTCCTTCTGGGAAGCGATATACAGGTTCCCCCAGCTGACCATCGCGGCCAGCTTATAGGTGGACTTTCCGGCTTTGTACAGCTTGGCTCCGGCATTCACCGGCGCGATGATGAAGTCCGTCTCCGCCTTGGCAAAGGCGGCGGCACTGGTATCGGCGGCGACAAAGGTGTAGTTTTCCGGCTGCTCCGCGGCCAGAACGGCCAGCGCGATCGCCGGCGCTCCGCTCGGAGCGGTCACCGTCATGCCGGAAGCGTTCTCCGCGGTTCCGGCGGCGCACAGGCTCAGGGCCAGCGCCAGGGTCAGGATCAGGGTCAGCAGTTTTTTCATCTCAGGATTCCTCTCTTTCCCTTTTCGATAAATATTTTTTTCGCGGCCTGCGGCCGCGGCTCCTATCCTATGCCTTTTTTCTCCGGAAGTCAATCCGGACTTTTCCCTTCTGCAGGACGGAGCCGCCGGAAAAGCGGAAAGAATCCCGCCGGTTTTCAGCTTTCCTGAATCAGCGGGTCAGCATCAGAATAAAATAAAACAGTCCGATCAGACAGGCAATCACGCCCAGCAGAGCGCCCAGCTTTCTTAATATGGATCGTTTCTCCTTCTGAGGATCCCCTGGCTTCTTGATCATGGATCGTTCCTCCCTCTGATGATCCCCGGGCCGGCGGCTTTACGGCAGAAATCGGATCGTATAAACCGACAGGTCATACATCCCGGCCAGAAAGCCCCGGACCAGCAGCTCCGCGTTTGTCCGGGCGTTATCCAGAATCCCGTTCCGGATGGCCGTCTCCCGCGCCGCTTTTTTCAGCTCCGCGTTGGACCGGTCCACATCCTCCAGCTTCAGGGATGTGAACAGGTTGGCTCCGTCATTGTACAGCGTAAAGCTGTCGTCATCGATTTCCGTGCTCAGGATGCGGAATTCCGGAAACCGGATGGTAATCTCATGGCGGAGATCATCCACCGAGACCTCGATCTCCCCAAAGTCGATCCCCGCCTTAATCACGCCGTCATAGCTGTATACATAATTGCTCTGCGTCCCCGGAACGACGATCCCGAGCACGTCCCGGGACTTGCTGATCGTCTGGACCGTGGTAAAATAGCCGGCCTGAGTCGCCAGTTCCCCGATGTTTTTCAGCCCGAAGGCGGTTGTCCGGGAAATATTCCCCGTCAGCTGCCCGGCAAACACGGCCAGGCCCGCGACAGCCAGAAGCAGAATCGCAGCGATCACAATCAGAGCCCGGGGACGACGGGTATGCCTCGCACGGTACCGCCCGGAACCGCTCCCTCTCTTCTGCTCCATCCGCTGTCACCTCTTCTCCGGGAAAACCCGGACCGAATTCGGATGAATCATACCATATTCAGTCTTTTTCTTCAAGAATACACGCCTTTCGCGGCGCTGTCAGCTCTCCGGAGGCTGCGGAATAAAGATTCCCAGCGGCCCTTCCCCGCTTCTGCGGGCGGTATAGTTCCAGCTTTCCCGGCTGTCCCGGAAGGTCTGCGCGTAGCTGTCCTCCTTCAGCTCGCGGTAAGCCAGCGGCGTCCCGTCCGGACTGACCGGCGCGGCCGTTCTGTCCCCCGGGAAGCGGAAGCTGCCCCCGGTGACAACGCAGCGGGACCGCTCGTTGCCCAGGAACCGCTGTTCTCCCGACAGCAGCACTCCCACGGTTTCCCCGCTTTCAATCCGGGTTTCCCCGGCGCCCATCAGGCTGCCCAGGCCGGCCAGCTGATTCCCTTCCCCGTGCACGCTGAGACGGGTGTTCTTCAGCGTCGTGCGGAATTCCCCGCTGAAGGAACCGATCGCGATGCCGCTGTCGCACTGGATGGACACGCCGGCCGTTCCGTCCTCCAGCGTGATTTCCGTTTTTCCGCTGATGGTGCCGAGACCGGCCGCGCGCTCACTGGCGGCGGACAGCTCCAGGCAGCCCGAGGAATAAATGGAAGCCCGGCCGGACACGCTGCCGATCAGCAGCACTTCATTGCCCTCGCCGCGGGCGGACACATTCACCTTCTGCATCCGGATGCGGGTATCCCCCAGCGATGATCCGATGCAGACCACATTGATCCCCTTGCCGGAAATCTCATAGGATCCCCGCAGCAGATGGATGCCTTCACCCGCGCTGCGGCCTCCGCCGATACTGATCACCCGGTCTCCGGCGGAGGAGAAAGTCATTTTCCCCTCCAGATCCAGCACGATGGTGCCGTAGGGGTCATTATACCGGGCGCCGATCCCGGCGGAATAGTTCCGGTTGTTGTTGATCAGCAGGTTTCCGTCTCCCTGCACGGTCAGCCTGGCGTCGGGAGGAACAATGATTCCTTCCTTCCGAAGGGTATTCTCTCCCTTCAGCGTCAGGGTCACCCGGCTGTTGCGCCCCAGAACCACGGTGGGCTCCGTCACGCCCCGGATGCAGATCCCGTCAAAGGTGATGAACGCTTCCGCATCATCCTCCACCCGCAGAATCATATCCACGTCCTGGGTGGGATCTCCGGTCAGCGTGAAGCGGCCGGATCCCATCCGTACGCAGTTGATCTGCTGCAGTCTCAGCTGAAGCAGATCCGCCGTTTCCCCGTCGGCCATGGTATGCGTCAGCGGCACGCTGTCGAGCCGGACCGCCTGCAGTTTCAGCTGAATAATGATATTCCGGATATTCTCGTCGATCTCCGGAGCGGGATGGGGCGCCGGCCGGCCGGTATAGAACCCCTGAATCAGATCGATCCCGAATTCGATGACGGTTCGCAGCTCCTCATAGGTTTCCACGCCCTCCGCCAGCGTCCGGATATTGTTCCGGTGCGCAAAGTCGATGGTATTCCGGACAAACAGCTGTTTGTTCGTGTCCCTGTCGATCTCACAGATCAGCGCCCGGTCAATCTTGATGATCTGCGGGGAATAGCGCAGCAGATTGACAATGTTGTTATGCCCCGAACCGTAGTCGTCCACGGCAATCTGCATCTGGTTTCCCGGTCGGCTCATCCGTTTGATCCGGTCCAGCTCCTCGTCCGTCGTCGGATCGTATTCCGTCAGCTCCATCACAAAGCAGTCCAGATAGCTGCCGTAGCGCTGCACGATCTCGCTGCAGTCCTCCTCGGACAGGAAATAGCCCGGTATGGTGTTGATAAAAACCTTGCAGCCGTTGAAGGACCGGTTCTCCTTCACATACTGCCCGATAATCCCGAAGAGCGTGGCCCTCTCCACGTCATACAGCCGGTTGTATTCCCGGGCAATGCCCAGAATCTGGGCCGGATTCATCTGGATCCCGCCTCCCGAACGCATCAGCGCTTCATAGGCATAGATCTGTCCGGTCCGCGCATCCACAATGGGCTGATAATGATACTGAAGCAGATCCTTTCCCAGCAGCAGGACCAGGGAGCTGTACAGCCGGGATGCATCCTGAATGAGGTTTTCAGAGGGGCGGGTTTTCAGCTGGTTCAGATACATCTCGCCGGTCGCCAGATGAATCAGGTTTTCCACCGACGTGTTCTCCCATCCCTTATCCAGCATGGCAAAACCGACGCTGATGTCCATCGGATATTCCCGTCTGCTCCGGGCGCAGGCTTCCTCCAGCCCGTGCCGGAAATCCTGCTCTCCCTGATCCATCCGCCCGGTAATGCCGCTTTGATCCTCCGCGCTGCACGCGACCGCAAACCGGTCCTCATTCAGCCGGGCAATGATCAGCGCGTCGGGCCAGGCGGCGCGCAGAGCGTCCGCCACGGCCTGAACCGCCTGATCCGCTTCCTCCATTCCGTAGGTTTCAAAAATCCAGGAATAGCGGGCGATAGAGCAGACGGACAGGGCGATCGGCTTCTGATGGTTTTCCGGCTCGGCCGTATACCCCTGGAACCAGCGGGACAGCCCCTTCAGATTGGCCAGGCCGGTATGGGAATCCCGATACAGGTTGTTCTGCAGCCGGGCAGTCAGCTGTGCCTTCTCGGTTCTGGCTTCCTGAATACAGAAATACAGATTCAGCACGTCGGACATCCGCTTGATCAGCTGGGCGTCGGCGGCCAGGTCCGTGGTATGAGCCGCGTAATAGCCAAATACCAGGGTGTCGGAGTGAATCACGTTCAGAATATGCGTTCCCCGATGATCCGGCTCCGGCAGGGGCATGTTTTTGCGGTACACCTTCCTGAACACCAGTTTCTGCTCCGGTTTCCGGTACGGAATCATGATCAGCTCGTCCTCAATCGCGTTGATCGCATAATCCCTTTCCGGATCCTCCTCCAGCAGACTCTGATTCAGATACAGAGCGGAATCCGGAAGAAGCGTGGCGGAAAGCTTCCGGAAGATATCCAGCCTGTCCTTCAGTTCCAGCAGCTGCTCCACGGAGTAGTACAGGGTATTCTCGTGCATGACCAGGTTTTCCGCCTGTCTGAAGGTACGCAGGGCATTGAACCGCGGATGGTGAAAATGTTCGCATCCGCAGGATTCCATCCGAATGGCTTTGTAGTGGTGCTTATAGTGTTTTTCAAGCGTCTCTCCGTTTTGGCTGCGCTTTACCAGATCTGCCACCAGATCCGCCAGCTCCCTGGAATTGGTGCTGCAGGTGGACAGCTGCGGGACGCCCAGATAGGCGGTGGATGTTCCGTCAAACCCGGCGATAACGACATCCTCCGGAATCCTGTATCCCAGTCCCTTCAGCTCATCGCATACGGCGGCCGCCATGCTGTCGTTCGCACAGAGGATCGCCCGGGGCAGCCGGGGCCGGGTTTCGGCCAGCTCCCGCACGATATCCGCGGCGGCATAGCCCAGATAGTTTCCGTAGGCGATATTCTCTTCCGGGCAGGGAATGCCGTTTTCCTGAAGCACATCCCGGAAATATTGCAGCCTCCGCTTTGAATTGTCTTCGTTCTGCAGCCCGGCAATATAGAAAAAATCCCGTATGCCGTGATCCCGGATGATATGCCGGATCAGGTCCTTGTAGGGCTCCTCATAATCGTCGGTAATGCTGACGCAGTCCTCCCGGGTGCCGCCGAGGTAAAACACCGGAAGGTGATTCGCCTTCGCGTTCTGCACCAGGTAGTTCATCAGATGCATGTCATAGATATTGTCATGCAGAATCACCAGCGCGGAAAGCTGGTCAAACCGGATCATCTGATAAATGCACGCGGTAATATGATCTCCCTTCTGGGACCAGTAATAGTCCAGGGAGCTGTTGAAGGCAATGATTCCGAAGCCGTTTTCCCGGGCCGCGCGGTCCAGTTCATCCACCAGTTCGGTTTTCAGGGCCGTATGCGCCTGCGCAAGGCAAATCCCAATGGGCTTATGGGCTGAAATATCCATTAAAACCTCTCTCATTGTCCCCGCGGGGACTCCGCTGAGTTTCCTGCATGTTTTTTATTGAATGATTATAGCACGGGAAAGCGCCAAAAGGCAACGGAAATATCAGGCGGAAGCCCCGGCTGGACCCGCCTCCGCCCCGCTCCGGTTTCCGGCTCCCGGCGCGATCAGGCGGCGGTAAAAGTCCACCGCCCCGGGCAGACAGCTGATCTCAATGTTTTCATTCATTCCGTGCATGCCCTTCATCTGTTCCGGGCCGTAGATCACCGGAGCAAACCGGACGACATGATCCGCGATAGCCTCATAATTCCGCGCGTCCGTCGCGCCGGTCATCACATAGGGGCAGGTTTCCAGGCCGGGAAAGGTATCGCTGATCGCCTGCCGGATCGCCGCGAAACCCGGCCCGTGAATATCCACGCTGCGGGACGCGTCCACCGCGTGAAACACCTCCACCTCAATTTTGTTTTTCTTCGCCGCTTTCTCCACTTTTTTCAGGCTGGCCGCCATGCCTTCGTGCGGAATGAACCGCATATTGGCGCCGAGCACCGCCTCCTGGGGCAGCACGTTATATGCGTCGGATCCCGAGAGCCGGGTGAAGGCGATGGTCGTCTGCAGCATCGCGCCGGCCTGGGCGCTGATCATGGGAAGAACCTGAATCAGCAGAGGCCTGAACAGCCACATGTTGGAAAACAGAAGGCGCATATAGAAGGGCGCGTAGGGAGCCAGCTGCTCGAAGAGCGCCTGCACTTCCGGGGACATTTTGCGCCTGAACGGATTCCGGTGCTCAAAATACCACACAAAATCGGCCAGCCTGGCCACCGGGGTATGCTTTCCCGGCGCGCTGGCATGCCCGCCTGATGATTTCGCCGTCAGCCGGACGTCGGCCTTGCCTTTTTCAAATACGCCGACCATGGCAAAATTGCCCTTGATTCCGCCCACCGGATCCGTAATGATTCCGCCGCCCTCGTCACAGACCAGGAAGGGATGCACGCCCCTCCGCTTCAGCTCCTCCACCAGCTTCGGGCAGCCGTCTCCGGCCCATTCCTCCGTGCAGGAAGTGGACAGCCAGACATCCTGCTCCGGTACGCATCCTTCCGCCAGCAGCTCCTCCGCCGCCTGAAAGAAGGCCATCAGGCTGCATTTCGTATCGGAGGCGCCGCGGCCCCATACCTTCCCGTCGGCAAGATCCCCGGAAAAGGGTTCATGCTCCCAGGTTCCCTCCGCGGGAACCACGTCCTGATGGCTCATCAGAACCAGCGGCTTGTCCGACTGCTTTCCTTTCCAGTAAAACAGCAGGTTGCCGTCGATCTCCGTTTTTTCGAGCCGCTCATGCACCAGGGGAAAGAGCTCCGCCAGCAGCTCATGAAAGGGCAGAAACTTGCCCCGCTGGTTGGTGTCCGGAATGCTGACCGTTTCAAAAGCCACCATGCGGCTCAGCTTTTCGGCATATTGCATCGCCCGCTCGCCGGCGGGGGGCGCCTGGTAAACCGCTTCCTTTTTCGGCACCTTCAGCGCCCGGCAGACGGCGGCGCCCAGGGCCAGCAGGACCGCCGCGAGGCAGCCGATTACAATCCAGATGATCATGCTTTCGTCCGGTCCTTCCTGTATTTCAGCCATGCCAGGAGAATCGCCAGCGCTCCGGCGGGAATGATCAGAATACTGGTCTGGCTTTGCAGCGTCGGAACCAGAATGAACAGAACGCTCATCATCAGCAGGGGCCAGACCGCCAGCTTCAGATCCTTCCGGTAATACTTGTATGCCATCGCCCCGAACAGCGCGGGCACCACGTTATCAAAAGCCGGCTGCAGCGCGGGGCTTTGCAGCAGCGGCTGCAGGGGCTGCAGCAGCAGAACGCCCACCGCCAGGATCACGATCGTCACCAGCGAGGAAACCGCGATGGACAGGGTGGAGACGATTTCATTCTCCTTCGTTCCGGCCTTGACGCCGGCCAGATCCCGCGCGTTCACCGCGCAGGGGATCTTCATATTGATCAGATTGCCGGTGATGAAGGCCAGATAGCTTCCGCCCGATCCCAGCATCGGGGTATAAACCAGAAACTCCACCACGGAGGAAACGGTCCAGACAAGGCCTACCGCCAGAAACCCGCGGCCGACGGCCCCCAGATCCGGCATCGCTCCCAGCCAGGTTCCGATCAGGAAGGGCGCTCCCACCAGCATCGCCAGGGTCAGCAGGGAAACCAGCCGGCCCAGAAAATGGGTTCCCCGTTCATATTTTGCGATCGTTTCATTGCGTTCCATTCGTTTCCGCCTCCTCTCACATCCACAGCCGGATCAGAACCGCGCAGGCCATGCCAAAGAGCATGGAAAGCGCCAGGGAGAAATCTTCGAGCCAGTGCAGCTTTCCCTTTCTGGCAATCCCGGTCAGCAGCGCCATCATCGCGGCCGCGGCGATCGCCGTCAGCAGAGGCAGCGCGTCTCCGCTGAAGGAAAACCGCCCGTTTCCGGAGATCCACTGGCCCAGATAGGATCCGAGATACGCGCTGACCAGACCGATGAACATGGCGGTCATCGCCAGATCCCCAAAGCCTCCCCCTTCCGTTCCGGCTTTCGGCCGGGACAGACGGTTGGTATACTTTTTATTCAGGAACAGGTTCAGAACCATTCCCCACATAATGCACAGCGACATGAGCAGCGCGATCGTCACAAAAGCGGACGCCGTCATTTCGCTGCCGGAAAGATGAATCCCCACCTGTTCCGCCGCGCCCTGGGCCACCTGGGTCTCATAATGCAGCGCGCCGATCACGCTCAGTCTGAGCCAGGGCCAGGGAATTCCCAGAGCGCCGGAAAGCGCGATGACGCCCAGCAGGATGCCAATCGCCGGCAGTACGGAAAAAGAAGCGGAGGATGTCACGACCCGCTTCAGTACCGCCGGATCCATCCCAATGGCCTTTCCGGCCTTCCACGCCCGCACCGCGAAGATCACGCAGACCACCGCCACAAACGCAACAATTCCCCCGCAGATCAGATACATCGCGGGAGAGGACAACTGGTTGATTACCGACACGTATACCGCCTCCTGTTTATTCGTCCGGGAATTCGATTCGCTCAATTCCCCGGATTTTCCCATTTTGCAGCCGCAGCCTGGCCATGGTCACTTCCCCGCCCCACCGCGCCGGTCCGCAGCTTCCCGGATTCAGCCACAGCCTCCCGTCAATCCATTCCTCGCTGTAGCGATGGGTGTGGCCGTAAATCACTGCCTGAACCCCCTCCAGATTGCGGGGCACATCTCTCCGGTCATGCGTCATCAGGAACGACACGCCCCCGATCGTGAACCGCAGCATTCCGGCCAGCTCCCGAAGCCCGTCCTGCCAGAGATCGTTATTCCCCCTGACCGCGTAGATGGAGCCGTACAGGCGCAGCTCATCCAGATCCGTTTCCCTTACGATATCTCCCGCATGAAGAATGTAAGGGCATTTCATCGCCTCGGCCGCCACATCCCGCCGCAGCAGCCCGTGGGTATCGGACAGCACCGCCACCCGGATTTCCTTCTCTCTTTCCATCCGTCTTTCCTCAGCCCTGCCCCGCTTCTCCGCGAAGCAGCGCCCGCAGCAGTCCGGAGCACCCCTCCTCAATCTGGCTCAGCGCTCCGTTAAAGTCCCGCGTATACCAGGGATCGTCAATTTCCATCCCCGGCTCCCCCGCCCAGCTCCGCAGCAGGGAAATCTTTCCTTCGGGATCTCCCCCGTAGATCCGGCGCATATCCATCAGGTTTTCGCTGTCCATGCCGATCAGCAGATCATACCGGTCATAGTCCGCCCGGGTTGTCTGCCGCGCCGCATGCCTTTCGCACCGGTAGCCCCGTCTCTCCAGCGCCCTTTTCATGGGCGGATAGACGTCATTTCCGATCTCTTCCCGGGTCGCCGCCGCGGAATCCACCGCGATCTCCCGCAGATTCTTTTCCCGGATCATCTGCTTCATCACCATCTCAGCTGCCGCGCTCCGGCAAATGTTGCCGTGGCAGATAAATAAAATCTTAGTCAATGTCTCAAAAAGCTCCTTCCGGCCACGAAAAGCAACGTTTTGTAGGGCTCCCGGGGATGTCGAATCTGGTCATTTTTCTGAAGGCCAAAATTCATACCTTGCTTTTCGTTGCAAATCATGGCTTTTCGGGGCCATGAAAAGTAGTAGAAAAGTAGTAAAATCGCTCGAAATTACTA
>JAGCBO010000198.1 GCA_017652125.1 Clostridia bacterium
CCAGCCGGTGTTCACCAGGGAGGCCTGCGCACCGTACATCTCCATGCGATTCACCAGCTCCTCGGCGTAGTTGGTGGGATGCTGCTCCAGGAAGGCCTGGCCGAAGCAGGCGGAGAAGGTGGGGGTGGGCTCGGTGATGCCGCGCTCGGTGCCGGCCAGCTTCGCGGTGAATCCGCTCAGGAAGTAATACTTGGTCTGCTCAGGCGTCAGCACGCTGACGGGGGGCAGCACGCCGAAGGCGTCCGCGCTCAGGAAGATCACGTTCTTCGCGTCGGGGCCGGAGGAAACCGGGTTCACCTTCTTGACGATCTTCTCGATATGCTCGATCGGATAGCTGACGCGGGTATTCTCGGTCACGCTCTTGTCGGCGAAATCGATCTTCCCGTTCTCATCCACGGTCACGTTCTCCAGCAGCGCGTCGCGGCGGATGGCGTTGTAGATGTCCGGCTCGGAATCCTTGTCCAGGTTGATGACCTTGGCGTAGCAGCCGCCTTCGAAGTTGAACACGCCGTTATCGTCCCAGCCGTGCTCGTCGTCGCCGATCAGCAGACGCTTGGGGTCAGTGGACAGGGTGGTCTTGCCGGTGCCGCTCAGACCGAAGAAGATGGCGGTGTTCTTGCCTTCCATATCGGTGTTGGCGGAGCAGTGCATGGAAGCAATGCCCTTCAGCGGCAGGTAGTAGTTCATCATGGAGAACATGCCCTTCTTCATCTCGCCGCCGTACCAGGTGTTCAGGATCACCTGCTCCCGGCTGGTGATGTTGAAGGCCACGGCGGTCTCAGAGTTCAGGCCCATTTCCTTGTAGTTGTCCACCTTGCCCTTGGAGGCCGTGTAAACCACAAAGTCCGGCTTGAAGCTGGCCAGCTCTTCCTCGGAAGGCTGAATGAACATATTCTTCACGAAATGAGCCTGCCAGGCCACTTCCATGATGAAGCGGATCGCCATCCGGGTGTCCTTGTTGGCGCCGCAGAAAGCGTCCATCACAAACAGGCGCTTGCCGCTCAGTTCCTTCTGCGCCAGCTCCTTCAGGATCTTCCAGTTGTCCTCGCTCAGGGGATGGTTGTCGTTCTTGTATCCTTCGGTGGTCCACCACACGGTGTCCTTGGAGTTCTCATCCATGACAATGTACTTGTCTTTGGGGCTCCGGCCGGTATAGATCCCGGTCATGACGTTCATGGCGCCCAGCTCGGTCAGCTGGCCTTTGTCAAAGCCGGTCAGTTCCGGTTTGTTCTCCTCCGCGAAGAGGACTTCATAGGAAGGGTTGTGTACGATCTCGGTCGCGCCGAGAATGCCGTATTGAGTAAGATCAACGGATGCCATGGAAAAAACCTCCTCATTAATATTTCGAGACATGGGCGGCTGAATTGATTCTCAACCTTACCCAATTTCTTTTATTTCTGTGTTCTTCCCCTTTTTCCTGCCTGACGGAAAAATTTTTTTTGACGGCCTTATTTCCGGTCCTCGATTTCCCGCTCCAGTTTTTCGCCCAGCTCCTCCAGGCTCATGACCGCGGTCTGATCCGTCGCCCGGTCGCGGACGGATACGTTCCCCTCCGCGATCTCCTTTTCGCCGATGATCACCATGTAGGGCACCTTGTCCTCCTGACGGGCATAGCGGATCTTGTAACCGATTTTCTCGTTCCGCTCGTCCAGCTCGCTGCGGATACCCCGGGCCATCAGCGCCCGGTTCACCTTCGCGGCATATTCCATGCTCTTATCGCTGACCGGCAGCACCTTCACCTGCACGGGAGCCAGCCAGAGCGGGAATACGCCCTTGGTTTCCTCGATCAGGTAGGCCATGAAGCGGTCCAGGGATCCCAGAATCGCCCGGTGCAGCACCACGGGGGTCTTCTCCGTGCCGTCCTGGTCGATGTATTTCAGATTGAATTTGGCCGGCAGGCAGAAGTCCAGCTGGCAGGTGCTCAGGGTGTACTCGGCGCCGATCGCGGGCTTCACGTTCACATCCAGCTTGGGACCGTAGAAGGCAGCCTCGCCGATCTCCTCCGTGAAGTGGATTCCCAGCTCCGTCAGCACCTCCCGCAGGGCGCTCTCCGCCTTTTCCCACATGGCGTCGTCCTGATGATACTTGACCTTGTCCTCCGGATCCCGCAGGCTCAGCACGCAGCGGTAGTCGGTGATATTGAAATCCTTATAGACGTCGAAGATCAGGTCCACCACGCTGCTGACCTCGTCCTTGATCTGATCCGGGGTCACAAACAGGTGCGCGTCGTTCTGGCAGAAATGCCGTCCCCGTTCGATCCCCTTCAGGGTACCGCTGGGCTCGAACCGGAAGTCATGAGCGATTTCGCCGATGCGGATGGGCAGATCCCGGTAGCTGTGCAGCCGGTTGGCGTAGATCATCATGTGGTGGGGGCAGTTCATGGGGCGCAGCACGAAGCTCTCCCCCTCGACCTCCATCGCCGGGAACATGTTTTCCTTGTAGTGATCCCAGTGGCCGCTGGTGCGGTACAGATCCACGGTGCCGACGCAGGGGCTCATCACGTGCTGATAGCCCAGCATCCGCTCCTTTTCCTTGATATAGTTCTCCAGCTCCTGCCAGATGGTATATCCCTTGGGCAGGAACATGGGCAGACCCTTGCCGATCAGATCGTCCGTCATGAACAGCTGCATTTCGCGGCCGATCCGGCGGTGATCCCGGGCCTTGGCTTCCTCCACCTGGCGCTCGTATTCCTTCAGCTCGTCCTGCGTCCGGAATGCCACGCCGTTCAGCCGGGTCAGCATCTTGTTCTTCTGATCGTTCTTCCAGTAGGCGCCGGACAGGGCGGTCAGCTTGAAGGCCTTCAGGGCTTTGGTATAGGTCAGGTGCGGGCCGACGCACATGTCGATATAGTCGCCCTGCTGATAGAAGGTGATCACCGCGTCCTCATCCAGGTCGCCGATATGCTCGACCTTGTAGATTTCCCCGCGGTCCTTCATCAGCTGAATCGCATCCTTCCGGGGCAGCGGATATACCTTGAAGGGCAGGTTCTCCTTCACGATCTTCTGCATTTCCTGCTCGATGGCCGGCAGATCCTCATCCGTCAGCTTCACGTCGCCCAGATCGATATCATAGTGGAAGCCCTACTCCGTCGCCGGGCCGTAGGCAAAATGCGCGTCCGGATACAGACGCTTGACCGCCTGGGCCATAATGTGGGCCGCCGAATGCCGCAGAACCTCCAGCTCCATCTCCTCCGGACATTCCGCTGTGTGACCGTCGTTGTAGATGATTTTCATGGATACCCTCCTTTTGATTTCCGGGCGGGATAAGTAAAAAGCATCCGCCCTGACATTTTTCGTGCCGGGACGGATGCTGAATCAGCATTCGCGGTTCCACCCTGCTTGTTTTGCAACCACTCATTCATACCGAAATCGGTCGGCCGCCGCTCCCCGTCCGGGAATGGTATCCTTGCAGCGCCGCCTGCGGGTTTCCACCCTCCCCGCTCTCTGTAAGCGCGGACAGCTGCCGGCATGTTTCCCTTCATCCGGAAAGATGAACAGAGTATAGCATTTCCGCAGAAGAAAATCAACGGGAAAATTGATCTCAGTCTTTGTCGTAGTTCACAACCAGGCTGAAATCGGGAGCCTTCAGGCTCGCGCCGCCGATCAGGCCGCCGTCGATTTCAGGCTGTGCCATCAGGCCCTTGACGTTCTTGGGATTCATGCTTCCGCCGTACTGGATGCGGATGGCGTCTCCCGCCTTGCTGCCGTACTTCCGGGCGACCGCCTTGCGGATCACGCCGATGGTCTCGTTGGCCTGCTCGTCCGTGGCGGTCAGACCGGTGCCGATGGCCCATACGGGTTCATAGGCGATGATCAGATTGCTGACCTGTTCCTCGCTCAGTCCGTTCAGGGCAATCAGGGTCTGATACTCAACCAGAGCGTCCGTATAGCCGGCTTCCCGCTCTTCCTTGTTTTCGCCGACGCACAGAATGACCTTCAGGCCGGCTTCCACCGCGGCCAGCACCCGCTTGTTCACGGTCTTGTCGGTTTCACCGAAGTACTGCCGGCGCTCGCTGTGCCCGATGATCACGTATTCCACGCCGCAGGCTTTCAGCATATCCGCGCTCAGCTCACCGGTGAAAGCGCCGCTCTTCGCCCAGTGCACGTTCTCCGCGCCCAGGTGGATGTTGCTGCCCTCGGCCGCTTCCTTCACCGCGGCAAAGTCCACCGCGGGAACGCAGACGACCACGTCGCACGCGGCGTCCTTCACCAGGGGCTTCAGCTCGGTGACCAGCGCTTTGGCTTCATCCGGGGTCTTGTTCATTTTCCAGTTTCCGGCAATAATGGCTTTACGCATCTTCTTCTGTCCCTTTCTGTTCTCGGATTTCTTATTTGTCGTCCAGGCAGGCAACGCCGGGCAGGGTCTTGCCTTCCAGGAATTCCAGAGAGGCTCCGCCGCCGGTGGAGATATGGGTCATCTTCGCGCCCAGGCCCATCTGTTCCACAGCCGCCGCGCTGTCGCCGCCGCCGATGATGGTCACGGCTTCGCTGTCCGCCATGGCCTGCGCCACAGACAGGGTTCCCTTCGCCAGCACGGGGTTCTCAAATACGCCCATGGGGCCGTTCCACACGACAGTCTTGGCGGTCTTGACGGCCTCCGCGAACAGCTCGGCGGTCTTCGGTCCGATATCCACGCCTTCCATATCCGCGGGGATCTTGTCCGCGTCGGTCACCACCGTATCCACGGGGGCGTCGATGGGATCCGGGAAGGCCTTGACGCACACGGTGTCGATCGGGAGCAGCAGCTTAACGCCCTTCTCCTCCGCCTTGGCCATCATCTCGGTGCAGTAATCGATCTTGCTCTCATCCAGCAGGCTCTTGCCCACTTCGTAGCCCTTCGCCTTCAGGAAGGTGAAAGCCATGCCGCCGCCGATGATCAGGGTGTCCACCTTTTCCAGCAGATTGTTGATCACGTTCAGCTTGTCCTCGATCTTGGCGCCGCCAAGCACCGCCACGAAGGGACGGTCCGCGTTCTCCAGCGCCTTGCCCATGATGGACAGTTCCTTGCCGATCAGGTAGCCGGCCACGTTGGGGCTGGTATAAGCGGTCACGCCCGCGGTGGAGCAGTGCGCCCGGTGGCAGGAGCCGAAGGCGTCGTCCACATACGCGTCGGCCAGGGAAGCCAGCTCCTTGCTGAACTCCTCGATGTTCTTGGTCTCTTCCTTGCGGAAGCGGGTGTTCTGCAGCAGCACGACGTCGCCGTCCTTCATCGCCGCCACGGCCGCCTTCGCGTTCTCGCCCACAACGTTATCGTCATTGGCAAAGACAACATTCTTTCCAAGCAGTTCGGACAGGCGGACCGCAACCGGCGCCAGGGAGAATTTCTCTTCCGGACCGTTCTTCGGCTTGCCCAGATGGCTGCACAGGATCACCCTGCCGCCGTCCGCGATCAGCTTCTGAATGGTGGGCAGCGCCGCCACAATGCGCTTGTCGTTGGTGATCTTTCCGTCTTTCATGGGAACGTTGAAATCGCAGCGGACAAGAACCCGTTTGCCTTGGACCTGGATGTCGTCAATCGTCTTCTTTGCCATGATGAACCACTCCTTTTAATCATTGTAGAATACTCTCTATTGCAAAGCCCCTGCCGGGGCAGGCAATCATGCTTTCAGGATGCTCAGCATCCGGGCGGCGGCGCCCTCGTCGGTCGCCAGCATCGCGTGGTGGGAATGCCGGGTGACGGAGATCACCGCTTCCGCCTTGGAGGCCCCCGCCGCCACCGCGATCATGCGGCAGGTCGGCTTCAGCCGCGCCGGGTCGACGCCGAAGCTGGCGGATGCCAGCAGGCAGCGGCCTTCCAGATCGTAATAGGATCCGATGCTCTCTCCGGCGGCGTGCTCGCTCATCAGGCGGCTCTGCACATCCCGGCTCAGCTTCTGATTCCGCACGGCTTCCTCCGCGCAGCCGATTCCGTGCAGGATGACGTCGGCCCGCTCCAGCAGCTCCAGCACTTCGCTGACCTCCGGCACCTTCCGCATCTCCTGCAGGGTCTGCGCGTTCATCCGGTCCGGCAGATGGATCAGGCGGTAATGTCCGCCCAGCCGGCCGGCGATTTCCTCCGCCAGGGTGTTGGCCTGCAGCTCCACCGACCGTCCCAGCCCGCCCCGGGCCGGAACCACCATCACGTTCAGCGGACTCTGCGGCTGCAGATTCCGCGCCACAGCCGCGATGCTTCTCCCCCCGGTCACCGCCAGGGTATTGCCGCTCTGCAGAAGCATCCGAAGCCTTCCCGCGCAGACGCGGCCCACGTCGTTCAGCACCTGCCCGTCCTCGTCGGCGTTGCCGGGAGCAATCATCACCCGGTCAATGCCCAGCGCCTGGCTCAGCCGCTGCTCCATCTCCGTCAGTCCGCTCATGGCCCGGGAAAACTCCCTGGCCGCCTCCAGCACCTCTTCCGCCCGGGGAGTCAGATTCATGCCGGACGGATCCAGCGACACATAGCCCAGATCCCGGAGCAGCGCCGCCGCATTGCGGATTTCACGCTCCGGCAGATTCAGCCGGGCCGCCAGCTGCCGCCGCCCGACGGGCTGCAGCGCCGAAATCCTTTCCAGAATCAGGGCCCGCCGGGTCATCTCCTCCGTCAGATCGGGAGCCAGCCTGCGCATCATCTGAATCAGGTCAGCGTTCATCGGCTCCCTCCTTTCCGGTTCAGGCGGGACAAAATCCAGCCCGCGGGTCCATCCATGTCCCGGAAAATCTTATCACAAGGGATTCTTCCCCGCAAGCCTTTTTTGCTTCTCCGCGTCAGACCCGGATCATTTCCGTGCCTTCCAGCGCCCTCTGAATCATTTCCTCTCCGTCCAGCCTGCTTTCCCCTTCCAGAATCTTTTCCAGCTTCGGCTTCGTGGCCGGATGCCGGGGGGTAAACACGGTGCAGCAGTCCTCGAAGGGGAGCGAGGAAATCTCCAGCGTCCCGATCTTCCGGGCCACCTCGATGATCTCGCTCTTGTCAAAGCCGATCAGCGGCCGGAACACCGGCATCTCCGCCACCGCGTCCGTGGTTCCGAGGGCCTGCATTGTCTGGCTGGCCACCTGGCCGATGCTCTCCCCGGTGATCAGGGCCTCGCAGCCCTCCTGCCGGGCGATCCGCTCCGCGATCCGCATCATATAGCGCCGCATGATCAGCGTGGTGTATTCCTCCGGGCATTTTTCGTGGATCGCCATCTGAATCTCCGTGAAGGGAACCACGAACACCTTGATGCCGCAGCAGCTGAAGCTCAGCTTCCGGGCCAGATCCAGCACCTTTTCCTTTGCCCGGTCGGAAGTATAGGGATAGCTGTGAAAATGCACCGCGTTGATCTGCACGCCCCGCTTGGCGATCATCCAGCCGGCGACGGGGCTGTCGATGCCGCCGCTGAGCAGCAGCGTGGCGTTTCCGTTGGTTCCCACGGGCATGCCGCCCACGGCGGGAATCTCCCGTACGTACAGATACGCCTTTTCCCGGATCTCGATATTCACGGCGTGCTCCGGCTGATGGACGTCCACCTTCAGGTTCGGGTTGGCCTGCAGAATCCGGTACCCGACTTCCTCGTTAATGGCCGGGGAATTCATGAAATAACGCTTGTCGCTCCGCCGGGCCATCACCTTGAAGGTGCCCTTCAGATCCCGGGTCATGGCGATCGCCTGGTCGCAGATGGCGTCGAAATCCTCCTTCGGCATCTCCAGCGCCGGACTGACGCTGTGAACGCCGAAAACCTGGGTCACCCGCTGAATACAGGTTTCCAGGTCGCTGAAACCTTTCACAAAAATGCGGCCGTCGCTGACCCAGACCTCCGCGCCCAGGCCCCGCACCGCGTAGCGGATTTTCCGGACCAGCGCCCGGATGAAATAAGGCCGGTTCAGTCCCTTCAGAAAGATTTCTCCGTATCGGACCAGCAATAAATCCTGCATCGTCTGTCTCCTCCGGTTCAGCGTCTCGTATATTTTTTCAGCATTTCATAGTGAGCGCTCAGGCGCTCCGCGGTATAGCGGATTTCTTCCTCCGTGGTCTCCGGGCTCAGGCTGAATCGCAGGGAGCAGTCCGCGACGGAAAGCGGAACGCCCATCGCCCGCAGCACCGGGGAAACCTTCTGTTTCCGGCTGGCGCAGGCGCTCCCGGCGGATACCAGGATGCCGTCTCCTTCCAGCGCGAAGAGCATCGTCTGACTCCGGACCGGAGGAAAAGCCGCGTTCAGAATATGCGGCGCGCACGCGTCCTCCCGGTCCGTGGGGCTGTTGATCACCGTTCCGGGAACCGCTTCCTTCACCAGGGTCTCCAGCAGCTTGCGCAGGCGCCGCATCCGGTCGCAGGCGGCGGGATCCCAGGACCGGACCGCCTCTCCCAGCGCCAGAATGCCGAAGGTGTTTTCCGTGCCGGAGCGCAGGTTTTCCTCCTGCCCGCCGCCGAACACGATCGGCCGGATCCGGCAGTCTCTGCGCAGAATCAGGGCGCCGGTTCCCTTGAGTCCGTGAATCTTATGCGCCGAAAGCGCGTAGCTCTGCAGCCCCAGGCGGTTGAACCTCACCGGCATCCGCAGAAAGCCCTGCACGCCGTCCACGTGCAGCCAGGCCTCCGGACAGATCCGGTTTCGCAGGGCGCTGATGGTCTCCAGCGGCTCCGCGGCGCCCGTTTCGTTGTTCACCTGCATCACCGCGATCAGCGCCACATCCTCGTCCAGCATGCTTTCCAGGGCGCCGCAGTCGACCGAACCCCCGGAGCCCGCCGGAATCTCCTCCACCCGGTGTCCCATGCGCTCCAGCGCTTCCCGGCAGGCGGATACAGCCGGATGTTCCACGGAGGAGATCAGCACCCGCCCGGGCTTCCGCCGTCCCTGCATGCAGCCCAGCAGCGCCAGATTGTCGGCTTCCGTCCCGCCGGAGGTGAAAATCACTTTCTGGCCCTCCGCGCCGGCGGCGGTCAGAACCGCCTCCCGCGCCGAGGTCATTTCCTTCTGGATCTCCAGCGCCGGCTGATATAAAGCGGATGGATTGTACCATCCGCTTTCCATCGCCCGCGCCACCCGGGCCCGCACGGCTTCCGAGGGCCTCGTCGTGGCGCTGTTGTCGAGATATACCTTCATGCCTTACTCCTGATACACGCCCCGGGGGATATACTGTTTGATATAATCCACCATTTCCTCGCTGGGCTCAAAGATGATCATTTTCTTGTCGGTATCCTTGGTGAAGTAGAAATAATACAGCTCCGCTTCCCGGTTCAGGAACCAGTTCATCCGCTTGATCCCGGGCATGTTCAGATAGCGCTGGAAGTTGGGGGAAGTTACCTTTCCGAAGCTTTCAACGTTCCGCACGTTCAGGCTGCCCAGGGATTTGCGCTTCTTGTTGTTATAGACCTCCGCGAAATCCAGCGCGCCGTTTGTGAAGGTATATTCGTATTCTGTCAGCAGCCGGTCATGGAAAAAGTAGGTATAGGCGGCGACGCCGCCGGATACCACGATAAACACCAGGTTCATCCAGTGAAAATTCGTGGTCAGCGTTCCCAGCATCATGGCGGCGAACAGGGCGCCGGCGATGATGATGATCCAGCTGAGATAATACACGATTCTGTTGAGCGTATTATTGTGTTTGACGACAACCTCTTCCTTAAAATGATCCATGGCCATGGCCGTTTCCTCCTTTGATTAATTGTTTCTGTCCAGCAGGCTGTCCGCCAGCTGCCTGTGAATCCGGCTGTCCAGTCCCAGCCGGTCCAGCGCTTCCTTCGCCAGCCGGATCTGTTTCGCCGCGTCCAGCCGGGTTTCCTCCACCCCTCTGAACGCCACCCAGGTCATCTTCTGATGCTCCGCGTCCAGCCCGGTACGCTTGCCCATCTTTTTCGGATCCCCGATCACGTCCAGCAGATCATCCGTCATCTGAAAGGCCAGACCGAAGTGATATCCGAAGCGGCGTCCGTCCTCAATCGCTTCCGGCGCGGCTCCCGCCAGGATCAGTCCGGCTTCCACCGCAGCCTCGATCAGATCAGCCGTCTTATGGGAGTGAATATAGGTCAGCGTCTCCTCCGTCGGTTCCTGTTCCTCCGAGGAAACGTCGGCGCTCTGCCCGCCGATCATACCGGAAACGCCGGCGTGCCGCAGCACGCAGTACATAGCCCGGGCGCCGAGGGCATCCTCCCGCTCCGCCGCGCTGCGGGCCATCAGCTCCGCCGCGCAGTTCAGCAGCCCGTCTCCCGCCAGGATGGCCCCGGCCTCGCCGTAGACCATGTGGTTCGTGGGCCGTCCCCGGCGCAGATCGTCATTGTCGAGGGCGGGCAGATCGTCGTGAATCAGGCTGTAGGTATGAATCATCTCCAGCGCGCAGGCAAAAGGCAGGGCATCCTCAGCGGTTCCGCCGGCCATTTCGCAGCTGGCCAGGAGCAGAACAGGCCGGAGTCTTTTTCCGCCCGCCTCCAGGCTGTAGCACATGGCTTCCTCCAGCTCGCCCGGCATGGGTCCGAGAGACCGCAGCAGGGGGCTCAGATTCCGGTTGACCAGATCTCTGTATTCCTCAAAGCTTTTCATGGCGCCGCCTCCAGAGGCTGTTCCCTTTCGCCCTCCGGCCCGCTCTGCAGGATCGTCAGCCGGCGGGTCAGGTCCTTCAGTTCCGCATCCAGCCCGTTCAGCTCCTTCATGCCTTCCTCGTACCGGCGTACGGAATCCTCCAGCGTCAGCTTTCCTTCCTCGATATCGGAAATCATGGCCTGCACCCGCTGCAGTCTTTCTTCGAAACCGGCCTTATTCTCTTCCATTCGGGCTCTCCCTCCTGTTTACGTCCACCCATCCGTCCGCGAAGCGGATGGATAGCTCCTGTTTCTCCCGGGCGGTCTTCGCGGAGGTAATCATCTGATTCTCCGGGGCGTAGACCAGGGCGTATCCCCGGTCCAGAACCCCCAGCGGATTCAGGGCGCTCAGCCTCTCTGCGGCGGCGGTCAGCCGGATTCGTTCCTGCTCCAGCCGGCGCTCGGTCGCCCGCCGCAGACGGTCCGTATCAGACCGAAGTCTGTTCTTCTCGTTCTCCATCCGTCGGTTCATCGCGTGGCTCATCCGCGCCAGAGCCAGCTCGGTGCGGCCCGAAAGACCGCTGATTCTCCGTTCGGGCGACAGGGCGGACAGGCGGATGCGGAAAGCCGCGATCCGCTGCTCCGCGGTTCGGATCTGTTCCGCGCCAGCCCGCTTCAGGTTCGTCCGGATCAGGTTCAGCCGGTGTTCCAGCTCCTTCCGGTCGGGAAAAACGATTTCCGCGGCGTTGCTGGGCGTGGAAGCTCTCACATCCGCCGCCAGATCACAGATTGAGGTGTCGATCTCGTGACCCACGCCGGACACGACGGGCAGCCGGCTTTCGGCGACCGCCCGGGCCACGCATTCCTCATTAAAGCACCACAGATCCTCCGGAGAACCGCCGCCCCGGCCGACGATAATCACGTCCACCCCCGGCAGCCGGTTCGCTTTCCGGATGCCCTCGGCAATCTCCTCCGCGGCTCCCGCTCCCTGAACGGCCGCGGGAATCACCACGATCGGAATGGCGGGATTCCGCATCCCGGACACATTCAGAATATCATGGATCGCCGCGCCGCTGGCCGAAGTGACCACCGCCACCTTGCGGGGCACCATGGGCAGTGGCTTTTTCCGCGCCGGATCAAAAAGACCTTCCTGATCCAGCCGGCGCTTCAGGGCTTCAAACCGGAGATACAGATCCCCAAGGCCCGCGCTCCGCATTCCGGTAACGTACAGTTGGCAGGATCCGCTCCGGGGATACACATCCACATAGCCCGTAACCGCCACGGAGTCCCCGTCCTTCGGCCGGATCTGGCTGCGGAACGTGTTCTGGCGGAACATCACGCAGCTGACGCTGGCCTCCGCGTCCTTCAGGGAAAAATACCAGTGGCCGGAAGCAATATGATGCTTAAATCCGCTGATTTCCCCCTTCACGGTCACGTTCCGGAGTCTCTGATCCTTCCGGATCGCGTCCGCGATGGTCAGATTCAGCTCGGAAACCGTTATTTCCGCGCTTCCGTACACAGCGCCAACTTCCTTTCAGCCGCTTCCGCGGTATTCTCCAGCAGCATGGTGATGGTCATCTTTCCAACGCCTCCGGGCACCGGCGTGATCCACCCGGCCACTTCCTTCACCGCCTCGAAATCCACGTCCCCGCATACCTTTCCGTTCACCCGGTTAATGCCTACGTCGATCACGACGGCGCCGGGCTTCACCATATCCGCGGTAACCAGGCCGGCCCTGCCGACCGCCGCCACCAGGATATCCGCCCGGCGGGTATGCTCCGCCAGATTCCGGGTCCGGCTGTGGCAGACGGTCACGGTGCAGTTTTCCCGCAGGAGCAGCATCGCCATGGGTTTCCCCACGATATTGCTGCGGCCGATGATCACCGCATCCTTTCCGTTCAGATCGATTCCGGTCTGCCGGATCATATACAGGGCGCCCTTCGGCGTACAGGCCTCGACGCCCTTTTCCCCGTTCATCATGCGGCCGGCGTTGATCAGATGAAACCCGTCCACATCCTTCTCCGGCAGAATCTTTGCCAGAGCCGCGCTTTCGTCCAGATGCGCCGGCAGCGGAAGCTGGACCAGGATGCCGTGAATCCGGTCGTCCGCGTTCAGGCGTTCAATCTCCGCCTCCAGCGCTTCCTGAGAGGTATTCTCCGGCATCCGGATGCTTTCGCTGTGAATGCCGACCTCCGCGCAGCCGTTCTCCTTGTTGCGCACATAGATTTCGCTGGCAGGATCGTTTCCCACTAGAATCACCGCAAGTCCGGGCTGCATTCCCTGACGGGTCAGCGCTCCCACCCTGCCGGCGATATCCTTTCGCAGCGTTTCGGAAAACTTTTTTCCGTCCAGAATCTGTGCGCTCATTTCTTTTCCTCCCTGCCCTCGGTTTTCAGGAACAGCTGCCGCCCGATCAGGGCTGTGCCCACCGCGTTATCCCCGCTCAGCCCCGGATCTCCGAAAACCGGCTCCGGCGCCTCCCGGAGCGCGGCGCATCGTTCCGTCAGCAGGCGTCTGTACAGCGCGGAGGACGCCACCCCGCCGGTAATCAGCGCCTGTTTCATGCCGGTCCTTCTCTGTCCGGCCCGCAGCATGCGCGCGGTGCTTCTCGCCAGCAGATCGTAGACCTCCCGGGCCAGATCCTCCGGCGCCGCCGACCCGTTCCGGATCCATCGCTGCGCCTGGCTTTCCGCCCCGCTGAAGTGGCAGAAGAGATCCTCTTCCGCCATGCTGGCTCCCAGCTTTCCGGCGCTTTCTCCCTTTTCCGCCAGGCGTTCCAGCTCCGGACCGGAGGGAAAAGGCAGCCCCAGCGCCACGCCGACCCGGTCCACCAACTGTCCGGCATGCAGATCCAGGCTGCCGCCGATCCGTTCGGTCTTCTCCGGGGTCACCGCCAGCAGATCAGTGGTTCCGCCGGACAGATGGAGCGCCAGATAGCGTTCCGCGTCCCTCAGGGCCGTTCCCCGGGCCGCCGCCGCCAGATGCCCCCGCTGATGGGTCGTCCGGAAGATGGGAATATTCAGCGCCGCCGACAGCACAACCGCCAGCGTCACCCCGGCCTGAAAGACCGGCATATAGGAATCAGCGCCGTCTCTCGGACGATCGCTGACAGCTACGGCCACCGGGATGGCTCCGGATTCAGCCGGTTTCCGGAGCGCCTGCTCCAGACCGGCCGCCTGTTTCAGATGGGCGAAAACCGCTTCGCTCTGCCGCAGTCCCCGCTCTCCCGCCGCCACCGGCAGCAGCAGGCGTTCATTCATCAGAATGCCGCCGTCCTCCAGTCGTACAGCGGCAAAAGATGTTCTGTAATTGCTGGTATCGATTCCCCAGACCGCGCGGATCATCGGGCGCTTTCCGCCTCCCGCACGATCGTGCCGAGAATGCCGTTGACAAAAGCCTTGTCCTCCGGATCGGAATACTGCTGAATCAGCTCCAGCGCTTCCGCCACCGAAACGCTGTGCGGGATTTTTTCCGCATACAGAATTTCCCATACCGCCAGCCGCAGAATGGTCAGATCCACCAGATTCATTCGGTCCAGGGTCCAGCCGACCGCGGTCTTCGCGATCTTCGCGTCGATCTCTTCCCGGTGAGCGGTAACCCCTTCAAAGGCCGTGCTGATATAGGCGCGGTCATCCGATCCCGGCTCGTCCGGATCCACGGAGAGATCTCCGGGCAGGGGAAGCTCCCGCAGCTCGTCATAGATCATCTGCAGCGTTTCCTCTCCGCCCTGACCGCCGGAGGTTTTTTCAAAGATCATCTGCATGGCCGCAGCCCGCGCAGTCTTTCGAGACATGCTTATTCCCCGTCCTCTTTCGTAACTTTGGGCGCCGCTGTGTACTGCTCCTGATCGCGGGTGATTTCCTGCCGGATGTTAATGGGGGTCTCATCCTTGACGGGAATAATCCGGTTGGCGGTTTTCTTGATAAATCCCTGCTTGTCGCCCACCGAACCCAGGAAGAACCCGACGGCGAAAAGCAGCGCCAGAACCAGCGCCTTCCAGAAGCCGATGATCATCACCAGCGCGCCGATCAGCGCCAGAATCACCCCGCACAGAATCCCAAACCCGGGCGTTCCCTTCTCAAGCTTCATTCTCATTCCCTCCTTCGGATGAATCTTCCTTCTGTTCTCCGTTCTCTTCCGGATGGTCTTTTTCTTCCGGATGGCCGTTCTCTTCCGTCTGAGCGGTCCTCTCCGGGGTCACGGTTTCTTTTTCGTCTTTTCCTGCTTTCTCTTCCTGCGCCGTCACGGGTTCCTTTTCTTCCGCTTCCATCTCCGGCGGCACAGGAACGATGCAGGGCTCCGCCTTGGGGCTGAAGAGCCGCTGATGGATCGGACGGTCGTCGTCCTCGTCCTGCTGCATGATTCCCGCGCTGGATTCGCGCAGCGTATGAATCGGGCTGACGGGCTCTTCCTTTTCCGGCTCCTCCTCTACGGGCGCTTCGTCCGGTTCCGGACGAACCTCCGGAACCGGTTCGGCCGCTTCCTCCGCAGGCTCGGCCGGTTCGGCTTCCGGTTCTTCCTCCGCCGGAGCTTCCCCTTCGCCCTCCTTCAGCAGCAGCATGCCGGCCGGAGCTTCCACCGCGAAGGGAGAATCCTTGGACGGTTCTCCGGAGGCTTCGATCTGCATCAGAATATCCCGGACGGCGACGCCGCTGCAGGCGGTGACGTACTGCTTGATCTGGCGCTGAATCAGATCCACGGTCAGCGGCATGCTGATTCCGCCGGCCAGATTCCCGGTGATGGTGATCAGAAGCCCTTCCCGCCGGCTTTCCAGCGTCAGCTTCTGCGTATCCAGCTCCGGATGCTGTTCCAGGCATTTGCGCACGAGGGCTTCCAGAGCGGTGATGGAGATCTCCAGCGATCCGCTCTCGGTCTTCTGCTGCACAAAGCGTTCGTCCCTGTTCTTATGCCGGAAAATCATCAGCAGGCAGAAAATTCCCAGGGCCAGCAGCGCCAGCGCCGCGATGATGACCAGCACCCGGGCCGCCGTGGAGGAATTGTTCAGCCAGCTTCCGATGAGCCCGGCTGTATCCACCTGGAAGAAAACCTGTGCGATGACAAGGCCGCAGCCCGCAATCAGGATCAGCCCGGCCAGAGCGATCAGAATGCGGTCCCATACTCGGATCTTCAAGAGATCCCTCCTTCCGAATGGTCTCCCTTACTCCGGCTTTTTCTCTTCGGATTCGGAACGGTCGGCGCTGTCCGCTTCGGTTTTTTCGGGTTCGCTTCCCGCCTGCGTCCCGGTCTGGCCGGCTTCCAGAGCGTTCTGCGCGCCCGCCTGCAGCGCCTTGTTTTCCTTCTCGAAGCTCACGTTCTGTACATGTACGTCCACGCGGACCACGTGCAGCCCGGTCATGGATTCGATCGCCTTGCGCACGTTCTCCTGCGCGTCCAGCGCGGCGCGCTGAATCGGCGTACCGTATTCCACGATCACATACAGATCAACCGCGACTTCTTCCGTGCCCATTTCCACCCGGATCCCGCGGGTCACGTTCCGGTTCTTCCCGCCGTACGCTCCGGTGGTGTTGATCATACCCGCAATGCCTTCCACCTCGCTGGCGGCCAGACCTGCGATAATCGCGACGACCTCGTTGGCATAGGTGATGCTGGAGCTGGGCGTGGAATCCAGATCCGCCGTCTGGGGCAGTGTGTTCGTCTCCTTTTTCTTCGCCATGGCTGAAACCTCCTGTTTTCAAGGGGATGAAAAACCAGTTTGATTATACCAGATTCCCCGGTCGTTTACAACTTGCTTCCGTTCAGGCTTCCTCTTCCGGCTTTTCCGGCTGGACAAGGGCGATATGCAGCTCTTCCAGCTGCCGCGGATCCACGGGGCCCGGGGCGCCCATCATCACGTCCTGGGCGTTCTTGTTCATCGGGAAGGGGATCACCTCCCGGATGGATTCCTCGCCGGCCAGCAGCATCACCATACGGTCCACGCCGGGGGCGATGCCCGCGTGAGGCGGCGCGCCGTAGCAGAAGGCGTTGTACATGGCCGGGAACTTGGCTTTCACGTCCTCTTCGCCCAGCCGGACCAGCTCGAAGGCTTTGATCATGATCTCCGGATCGTGGTTCCGCACGGCGCCGGAGGAGAGCTCCACGCCGTTGCAGACCAGGTCGTACTGATACGCGGTCACGGACAGCGGATCCACTTCGCCCGAGGCTGCCTTCTGCAGGATATCCAGTCCGCCGTTCGGCATGGAGAAGGGATTGTGGCAGAATTCCAGCTCCCCGCTCTCCTCGCCTATTTCATACATGGGAAAATCGACAATCCAGCAGAAAGCGTACTGCTCGCGGTCCATATGCTCCGGGCACATTTCGCCCAGCTTTCTGATCATCACGCCGGCGGTTTTCTGCGCGGCGGAAAGCTTTCCCGCGCTCAGGGCCACCAGGGTTCCGGGAACCAGACCCAGCTGACGGATCACTTCTTCCTTCTTTTCCTGCAGGAATTTGGCGATCCCGCCGACGATCTCTCCCTGCTCGTCCAGGCGGAACCAGTAGGCCTTGTTTCCGCTGACCACTTCCACATCCGCGCAGAACTTGTCCATCTGCTTCCGGGTACCGGTAAAGCCCGTCACCGGAACCGCCTTGACCGTCAGCCCTTCAAAGGGTCCGAATCCACAGTCTCCCAGCAGACCGCTCACATCCGTCACCCGCAGGTCGATCCGCAGATCCGGCTTGTCGCTGCCATAGGTCTCCATCGCTTCCAGATAGGGAATCCGGCGGAAAGGCGCGGAGGACGCCCGGTGATAGCGGCCGTATTCAGCGAACACAGGAGGCAGAACGTCCTCGATCACGCTGAATACGTCTTCCTGGGAAGCAAAGGCCATCTCCATGTCCAGCTGGTAGAACTCGCCCGGGCTCCGGTCGCCCCGGGCATCCTCATCCCGGAAGCAGGGAGCGATCTGGAAATAGCGGTCAAACCCGCTGGCCATAAGCAGCTGCTTGAACTGCTGCGGCGCCTGGGGCAGCGCGTAGAATTCTCCGGGATGCTTCCGGGCGGGAACCAGATAGTCCCGGGCTCCTTC
This sequence comes from Clostridia bacterium, assembly GCA_017652125.1. Lineage (GTDB taxonomy): Bacteria > Bacillota > Clostridia > Christensenellales > Aristaeellaceae > Aristaeella. The sequence goes on from JAGCBO010000198.1 coordinate 17,493, forward strand.
CGGCGAGGAAGCCGTCAGAATCGGCGTCGTGATCTCCAGGAAGTCATGATCGATCATCGCCTTGCGGAGGGCGGCAACCACCTTGCAGCGCAGAATGATATTCTTTTTGACCTCCGGATTCCGCAGATCCAGATAACGGTACTTCAGCCGGATGCTTTCGTCCGCTTCCTTGCTTCTTCCGATCTGGAAGGGCAGCGCGTTATACCGGCATTTTCCGAGCACTTCGACCGAGTCGGGAACCACTTCGATATCGCCGGTGGCCATTTTCGGATTCTTGTTGTCCCGCTCGCGCACCGTGCCGGTGACCGAAATCACGCTTTCCTTGTTCAGGTTCAGCAGAACGGACAGAATGTCCTCGCTTTCCGCCACCAGCTGCGTCGATCCGTAGAAATCCCGGATCACGACAAAAGCCAGGCTGGCGCTGACCTCGCGGATATTCTCCATCCAGCCGCTCAGGCGAACCTGTTTTCCCGCGTCCGCCAGCCGGAGTTCATTGCAGTGATGTGTCCTGTATTGCATGGTCTGTCCCTTCCTTACTGAATAATCTGCCGGATCAGAGCCGGCGCGTCCTGGGCGGTGACGGTCTGTTCCTCTCCCGTCGCCATGTTCTTGATCTTCACGGCGCCCGCCGCCGCTTCCTCGTCGCCGATCACGCCGGTCAGCGGAGCTCCGGTCTTGTTGGCGTATTTAAACTGCGCCTTCAGGCTGCGCCCGCAGTGATCCAGATCGGCGCGGATCCCTTCCGCCCGCAGCGCCTGCACCAGGCGGAAAGCGTCCGCGCGGTGGCTTCCCATATAGGTGATGAAGATATCGTACCACCGGGGCTCCGGCAGCGTGATTCCTTCTCCCTCCAGCAGCATCAGCACGCGCTCGAGGCCCATCCCGAAGCCCACCGCCGGCAGCGAAGGCCCGCCGATCTCCCCGACCAGGTTATCATACCGGCCGCCGCCGCAGACCGTCAGGCTCCCGTCCTTTGTTTCCGTGATCAGCTCAAACACGGTCTTGGTATAGTAGTCCAGCCCGCGTACGATCCGGCTGTCCACCGTGTAGGGAATCCCCGCGGAATCCAGACAGCCCTTCAGCTCCTCAAAATGCGCCCGGCACTCGTCGCACAGAAGATCCAGCATGCTCGGCGCGTCCTTCGTCAGCTCCCGGCATTTCCGTTCCTTGCAGTCCAGCGCACGCAGCGGATTCCGGTCAAAACGCTCCCGGCAGTCCTCGCACAGCCCGTCCAGCCGGTCCGCCAGGTAGTCCTTCAGCGTCCGGTGATAGGCGGGGCGGCATTTCGGACAGCCGATGCTGTTGATCTTCACCTTCAGATTCCGGATCCCCAGCTCCTCGAGCAGATGGTACGCCAGCAGGATCAGCTCGGCGTCTGCGGTGGCTTCCTGGGCCCCGAAGCATTCGAGCCCGAACTGATGATGCTCCCGCAGCCGGCCGCTCTGAGGATTCTCGTAGCGGAAGATCGGCGCGTCCAGATAGTACATCTTGCAGGGCAGGGCTTCCGCGTACAGATTATGCTCCAGAAAGCAGCGGGCGGCTCCCGCCGTTCCCTCCGGCTTCAGGGTGATGGAACGGTCGCCCTTGTCCTTAAAGGTGTACATTTCCTTCTGCACGATGTCCGTCGTATCCCCGACGCCGCGCAGGAAAAGCTCGGTATGCTCAAAAACCGGAGTGCGCACCTCCCGGTATCCCGCCAGGGCGGCGGCCTGTCTCATTTTGCTCTCCAGGTACTGCCAGCGGAAGCTGTCCGCCGGAAGCACGTCCCGGGTTCCCCTTGGGGCCTGTATCTGCATATGGTATCCTCCCGTTTCTGTATCGAAATCATAAATTAACAGCTTATTATAGCATGAATCCATGATTTATCAATGAAAAAAATCCGGACGGATGCTTCCGTCCGGCCGGATTTCTTCTCCGATCGGTTTACCAGCTGTAGTTCATGGCGGTGGCCACGCAGTTCTGGTGGGCGGAGTCCACCTTGCCCGAGCCGTGGGTCTTGCTCTTGTAGAAATGAATGCAGAAATGCCCGTCGAAATTGTTGTTGCCGATGGTGCCGGTTCCGTGCGGCATGCCGTTCATGCTGGCTGCGTACACATGCCCGTTGTATTTCACGAGAACCGCCCGCCGTTTCCAGCTCCAGTGGCCGTATATGCTCAGCATTTTCTTCGTGTCGGAGGAGGTCAGCGGTTCCGCGTCCAGATGGTTGTATCCGCTCCAGCGCTTGCAGGTGAACACCTTGCCTGTCTTGATATCCTTGACCTTGAAGGTCGCTCCCTTGGGAATGATGTTGGATCCGCCGTTGAACCAGTTCAGCCTTTCCGTTCCCCCGCTCCCGGAGGAAGAAGATGATGATGATCCGGAACTGCCGGATTTCTTTGCGCCGGAGCTGTTCAGCTTTTTCAGGGTGGCCGAGTTGACCCGTCCGGTCACATCCAGGCCGTTCTTCCGCTGAAAATCCTTTACGGCCGTTTTGGTTCCGTTGCCGTAGTCTCCGTCCACGGATCCGGTATAATAGCCCAGCGATTTCAGCCGTTTCTGTACGCTTTTGACCGCGGAGCCCTTATCGCCCGGGGCGCAGGTTCCGCCGGAGGAGGAAGAGGA
>JAGCBO010000199.1 GCA_017652125.1 Clostridia bacterium
CACCAGGTCGCTCCGGCCGTAGCTGTATCCGGCCAGATCCCGCACGATCTGCATCACCTGCTCCTGATACACCATGCATCCGTAGGTCACATCGAGGATCGGCCGCAGCTTTTCCGTCTTATAGGTCACGCTTGCCGGGTTCACCTTGCCGGCGATATACCGGGGAATGGAGTCCATGGGCCCCGGCCGGTACAGGCTGATGGCCGCGATAATATCCTCGAAGCAGGCGGGCTTCATATTGGTCAGGAAGCCCGTCATTCCCGCGCCTTCCATCTGAAAGACGCCCTCGGTATCGCCCCGGCTGATCATCTCATAGACGCTGGGATCATCCAGCGGAATGGCCTCCGGGGTCATCTCCACGCCGATCTCGCGCATCATGTCCAGCGTGTCCCGGATCACCGTCAGCGTCCGGAGCCCCAGAAAGTCCATCTTCAGCAGGCCCAGCCGCTCGATGGTTCCCATGGGATACTGGGTGGTGATCACCTCGTCGTTCCGCTGCAGGGGAACCAGCTCGATCACCGGCTGCCCCGTGATCAGCACGCCCGCCGCGTGGGTCGAGGCATGGCGCGGCATTCCCTCCAGGGCCATGGCCGTATCGATCAGCTGGCGCACCTGCGGTTTTTCCGCGACCATTTCCTTCAGCATCGGGCTCAGGGCCAGCGCCTTTTCCAGCGTAATGCCCAGATCCATGGGCACCGCCTTGGCCACCGCGTCCGTCTCCTGATAGCTCATGCCCAGCACCCGGCCGACGTCCCGGATCACGCCGCGGGCCGCCATGGTACCGAAGGTAATGATCTGACTCACGTGGTCCGATCCGTATTTCCGGGCCACATAGTCGATGACCTCCTGGCGCCGCTCGTAGCAGAAATCCACGTCGATATCCGGCATGGTCACCCGTTCGGGATTCAGAAAGCGCTCAAAGAGCAGCTGATACTTCAGCGGATCCAGCATGGTAATCCCCAGCGTATAGGCCACGATGGATCCGGCGCCGCTTCCCCGCCCCGGGCCCACCATGATTCCCTGGGACTTGGCATAATGGATAAAATCCCATACGATCAGGAAGTAATCCACATATCCCATGCGCTCGATCGTTCCCAGCTCGTAATTCAGCCGCTGCCACGGCTCGTCCTCCGCTCCCGCGTCCGGATACAGCCGGGCCATGCCCTCGGCGCAGAGCCGGCGCAGCATGCTGTCCGGCGTCTCTCCCTCCGGCACCGGATAATGCGGCAGCCGCGTCACGCCGAATTCGAAGGTCACGTTGCATCTTTCCGCGATCCGGGCCGTGTTTTCCAGCGCGTCCGGCACCTGGCGGAAAAGCCCGCGCATTTCCTCCTCGCTCTTGACGTACAGCTCGCTGGTCTCCATGCGCATCCGCTGGTCGTCCGACAGGGTTTTCCCGGTCTGGATGCACATCAGCACTTCCTGGGCTTCCGCGTCTTTTTTCTCCAGATAATGGCAGTCGTTGGTGGCCGCCAGCGGCACGTTCATCTCCCGCCCCAGGGCGATCAGCCTCGGCAGCACCGTCTTTTCATCCCGCAGATGATGATCCATCAGTTCGATATAGAAATGATCCTCGCCGAAGATCTCCTGCATCTCCCGCACATAGGCCCGGGCGCTTTCCTCCTGCCCGTTCAGCAGCAGCTTCGGCAGATCCCCGCTCAGGCAGGCGCTCAGGCAGATCAGGCCCTCGTGATGCTCCCGGATCAGGTCATAATCGATCCGGGGTTTATAGTAATATCCGGTCAGAAACCCTTCGCTGATCAGGTACATCAGGTTCTGATATCCCGTATTGTTTTCGCACAGAAGGATCAGATGGCTGTTTTCCCGTCCGGCCAGACTTTTGTCCAGCCGGTTGCGGCAGACATAGGCCTCGCAGCCGATGATCGGCTTCAGCCCCGCCTCCGTCATCGCGGTATAGAAGTCGATGGCGCCGTATAGCACGCCGTGATCCGTCACAGCGCACGAATCCATGCCCAGCTCCTTCAGCTTTTTCACCAGGGCCGGAATCCGGCAGGCGCCGTCCAGCAGGCTGTATTCCGTATGCAGATGCAGATGGGTGAAACTCATGCGCTGCCGCCGCTCCTTCCCTCGCGCTCCCCGCGACAGCTCATTATATCACATTTTCCGGTGAATCAAACCCGGGTCAGATCGGCCGGATGCTTTCCATACTCTGTTTGCTCAGATCCGCCGTCTCCTGATCAGAGCACCAGAAAACGATCTCCACGATCCGG
>JAGCBO010000020.1 GCA_017652125.1 Clostridia bacterium
CATCCCGGAAATACATCCCGCTGATCCCCTTTTCGATCGGCCAGGCCAGCAGGCCGCCCAGCGCCGTCCACAGCGGCAGCAGGAAGGGAAAAATCAGCACCAGCGCCATAAAGACGCGGCCCGTGGGCAGCCCGAACATCACCGGATCCGCCTCGGCCAGCTTCACCAGAATCCACAGAAGGATCAGGATCACGGCATACAGGCAGGCATACAGGCGCCGGACCCGGGCCGTAACCACCATGGCCTTTTTTGCCTTCTGCTTTTTGCCCCGCAGATGCAGAAGCCACCCGGTTCCGACCAGGATCAGGCTCAGCAGCAGGCCGGGCAGCCAGAAATTGTCTTCCGGAATCAGAAGCACCAGCAGCACTCCTGCCGCCCAGAATACCAGATTCAGGATCGCTCCGGGCAGAATCGCCCGGAGAAGATTCCGCTTCAGCGTGCGGAAATAGCCCTGAAACTGATAGCTTTCCAGCTGAAAAAAATGAATCAGGGTCCGGGCTGCCAGCGTACAGGCCGCGGCGAGCGCCAGCAGCAGAATCACGGTCCAGATGGTCATGCTTCCGTATCCTCCGTCAGGAAGTGCTTCACGATGGTCTGAAATCGTTGCGCCTGTTCCAGATAGGCGAAATGGGTTCCGCCTTCCAGAACCGCCAGCCCGGCGTCGGGAATCAGCTCCTCCATTTTCTGACCCATCCACAGCGGCGTTTCCGTATCCGCGTCTCCCCAGATCAGCAGGGTGCTTGCCTGAATCCGGGGATACAGCGGCGCCAGATCCTCGTTGACGACCCGGACGAAGGTCTTGCGCATCTGCTCGTCCAGGGCGTTATAATCCGGGCTGCCGTACTGATGCCGCAGCTTTTCCTCCATTCGCTCCCCCAGGCCCCGAAGCCCCGGAATCGACTCGATTTTCCGGGCCCGCTCCTTCAGCTTCCGGAAGCGCGCGCTGCGGGCCTCCGACTCCGGCGTGGAGGGCTTTCTCAGCCCGGCCGCGCCCGTCAGCACCATCTTCCGCACCATCTCCGGCCGGTTTGCCGCCAGGTACGCGGCAACGCGGCAGCCGAAGCTGTGCCCCACCAGGGAAGCCGGAGAGAAATCCAGCCGGGTCATCAGCTCAGCCAGCGCCTCCGCATACTCCGCAACGCCCCAGGGCTCCGCCGGTTCATCGCTGAGTCCGTGACCCGGAAAATCGATCAGCAGCAGCCGGTACTGATCCTTCATGGCCTCCGCCAGGGGCATCATCAGCTGATGGCTGCAGCCCCAGCCGTGCAGAAGCACGACCTTCGGCCCCCGGGTTCCCAGCAGATCGTACCAGATTCCGGTATGATTGATCTCCGTTTTCATGCGTTCACGTCTCGTCCTTTATTCTCCAGATATAGCGGCATTTTCTCGGGCTCAGGTCAAAATCCTTCTGCAGCTTCTCCGGAACCTCGCATTCGCATTCCAGCAGGCAGCCCAGGCTGCGGCAGGTCTTCCGGCTGGGCAGGTTGTCCGGATCGCAGGTGATCACCACCGAGGTCTTGCCGCTGTTCAGAATCTCGCGGCGCAGCAGCCTGCAGGCCCGCCCGGCATAATGGTGGCCCCGGAAGGCCGGATGGATATGATATCCGATGTGGCCGTAGTAATATACCGGCTGGCTCTCCCCCGTCCGGTAGCTGATCTGGCCGATTTCATGCCGGTGATTGTGCAGCGTGATGGACCAGATCTGCTCATGGCCGAACTCCAGCTCCCTGGCGGGAGGCGCTATATGCAGCGGAATCAGGTCGATCACGCCGTCCGTGTATTCCGCCCGGTATCGTCTGAATATCAATGTATCACACTTCCTGTATCCGCACCTGGTCCAGCAGCCGCTCAAAATCCGAGGGAATGATCAGCTGCGTCCCGGCCGTCATCACGCTGGCCGCGCCGGCCGCCATCCCGTACCGGAAGGCCTTGGACATGCTGCCTTCCCGCTGATAGCCCAGCAGCATTCCGCCGATCATGGCGTCTCCCGCACCGACTGTGGATTTTGTCGTCACCCGCAGCGCCGGGGAGAACAGCGTCTCCCGGGTGGAAACATACATCGCGCCCATGGCCCCCATGGAAACCACCGCATGTTCCACGCCCAGCCGCAGGAAAATCAGCGCCGCGTCCCGGATGGACCGCATGGTCCGCAGCTCCATACCCAGCGTGCGCTCCATCTCCCGCAGGTTCGGCTTGATCAGGAACGGCCGGGCTTCCCGGGCTCCCAGCTCCAGCTCCCTGCCCTCTGAATCCAGAATGCACTTTTTCCCCTTCAGCGCCAGCATCAGATCCCGGTAGGTTCCCTCCGGGCATCCGGGAGGAAGGCTGCCCGTCAGCACCACCATGTCGCTGTCCTTCGTTTTCTCCTCCGCCAGCGCCGTAAAGCGTTTCAGCGTTTCGGCATCCAGAGGCTCGCCGGGCTCGTTCAGCTCCGTCACGCCCTTCCCGTCCCCGCTGCAGATTTTCATATTTGTGCGCACCCGACCCGGAATGGTCAGGAATTCGTGATTCAGGCCCTCCGCGTCCATCAGGCGGGAAAGCTCTTCCGCCCCGTTCTCTCCCATAATGCCGATGCACTGGGCGTCCAGCCCCAGCCGGCTGGCCACGACCGCCACATTGATTCCCTTTCCGCCCAGATCCACCCGGGCTTCCCGGGTCCGGTTGACCTGACCGACCTCCAGGGAGTCCACTTCCACCGTTTTATCGAAGCAGGGATTCAGACAAATGGTAGTAATCATCCCGGTCCCTCCCGCATAGTCATTCATTATATTATATCATTGAAGTGAATCATTCGCAACGAGGCATTTTCGGGCTTCATCCGATCAGCCAGCGAACGCCGTAGCTTCCCAGCCCGTTCCCCACGGCCGCCAGCGGAATCACCCACCACGCGATGCCCTGCGCGATCGCGGCATAACCCGCCAGCGCGATGGAGTGCCCGTACCCGGACAGGATAAACAGCGCCACGCCGTAGACCACGAACGGGAAACGGCTCACGTTCCCCTTCGGCGGCGTCGTCGCCAGATACATGCAGATGCCGCACATCACCGACTGCCACAGCACCTTGACCGGATCCGCGTAGCCGGCGGTGATTTTCGCGGCCGCCTCCCTGATTTCGGGCAGGAAAAGGGAAGCCAGATACCCGCAGGCGCCCGCGGCCAGCACGTTCATCACCAGCATGATGATCTTCTGCAGGGGATCATAATCCGGCCTCGTCACGCGCCCCGTGAACAGCTCCGCGTCAAAATTCACGACAAACCACAGCCCCGCGCTGAAAAGAACCGCCCCGGGAATCCCGCCCCCCGCCTTCAGGTTGACGATGCACCCCATACAGATGAAAATCCCCGCCGCCGCGCTCCGTTTGAAACTCGTTTTCATGCTTCGCACCTCGATCTCTCTTTCTGACGAATCAGCCTTTCCATCATATCATAAAATCAGCAGATCGCAACCCGGCGGCCTTTTGATCTCCGTCGTTCCTTGTCTGCTATTCCTCCTTTGGCAGCCGGGGAACTCTGATCGGGGACAGGAAGGCCCTGATGCCTTTGAACAGATGTCCGTTGGCCAGGTTCATCAGGCCTTCGGCATAATTCCAGGGGAAAAGCTTTCCCGCGGACATGGATATGGCGCGAAGGGAGTTGCTCTCCATGTTCCGTTTCAGGAACAGCGCGCCTTTGCGCGCGTTATCCCGCTCCGGTCCTTCGGGCATTTTCTCCGCCTTCTTCATCTGATGCCGGGCAATCAGGAGGAACGTGCGGAACAGCATGCGTCCCATCGCCGTCTGCTGAAAGTCGGTAAGCCTTGATTCCGTGGTAATGGGTAGTTTTTCCGGAAGCGGCGGCACGGACAGGGTATCGGGCCAGACCGTTTCGTCCTCTGCTTCCACGGTGACGGAGACCGTCCGGCTTTCACCGGGCTGCAGATAGACCTTCTGAAAGCCGCGCAGTTCGCCGTCCACATACAGCTGAACCACCTCGCCGCCAAAGCGGCCGCCGGTGTTGGTGACAGTCCGGGTGTAGGTATTTCCGGTCTTCTGCCACTCGCTGTGTGCAAAGGTCGTATAGCTCAGGCCGTGGCCGAAGGGGTAGCGCACGGGGATTCCGTGCTTCTGATCATACCGGTAGCCCACCTCCGTGCCCTCAGCATAGACTTCCTGCGGGGTTTTCCCGAAGCTTTCATGCCCGGGCACATCCGTATAGTGGACCGGCCAGGTTTCCGCCAGCTTCCCTGAGGGATTCTTTTCGCCGAACAATAACTGCGCCGTGGCTTCGCCGCCGTTCTGTCCCGGCAGGAACATATTCAGAATTGCGCTGACCCGATCGTTGAAGGGCAGTTCCACCACACCGCCGCCAAAGAGCACCACCACCACTTTCCTGCCGGTGGCGGTCATTTCGTCGATCAGCCTGAGCTGCGTTTCCGGCAGGCGCAGATTCTCCCGGTCGTATCCCTCGGATTCATATTCATCCGTGAGTCCCGCAAAAACGAGGATGGTATCGCAGTCCTCCGGGGAACAGTTCCGGATCTTCCGTTTTTCAAAGGCATCCCGGACCGTTGTCAGACGGCTCGGACAAATCATGGAGCTCCCCGCCCCCTGATAGCGCATGGTTTCGTACAGTTCTCCCGTGATATGCAGCTTTTCCTTCCCGGTCAGGGGCAGCGTACCGTCATTCTTCATCAGCACGGCGCAGTCCGCGGCAATTTCCCCCGCCAGGGTATGATGCGCTTCCCAGTCCACGGGCGTTTCGTCCGCGGGCTGCACAAAGCGGTCGATCCAGCGGAGGATATTCCGGCAGGCCTGGTCGAGATCCGCCGCGGGCGTCGTTCCGTCCCGTACGGAATCCAGGATCCGGCGGCGGCAGACGGCGGTATCGCCGGGCATCTCCAGATCCAGCCCCGCCCGGATTCCGGCCGCCCGGTCCCGGACCGCGCCCCAGTCGCTCATCACCACGCCGTCAAAGCCCCATTCCCGGCGAAGGACGTCCGTAAGCAGCCATTTGTTTTCCGAACAGAAGGTCCCGTTGATCTGATTATAGGCGCACATCAGCGCGGCGGGATGCGCATGCTTCACGATATATTCGAAGGGCTTCAGATACAGCTGCCGCATGGTGCGCTCCGAGGCGACGGAATTGCCCATGAAACGGTAGTTCTCACTGTTGTTCAGAGCAAAGTGTTTCACGGAAACCCCTGTGCCCTGGCTCTGCACGCCTTCGACCATAGCCGCGCCCAGCACGCCCGCCAGCAGCGGATCCTCGGAAAAATACTCGAAATTCCGCCCGCACAGGGGATTCCGCTTGATGTTGACCCCCGGCCCCAGCAGCGTATGCACTCCGTAATGCCTGCATTCCCGGCCGATGGCGGCTCCCATCTTCCGCAGGTTATCGGGATTCCATCCGCAGGCCGTTGCGGCTGCCGTCGGAAAGGCGGTAGCCGGTTCACTCTGATAAAAGCCGTTGAATCCGGATCCCTTCATCTTGCGCAGGCCATGCGGTCCGTCCGACATGCACAGAGACGGAATGCCCAGCCGCGGAATGGGATTGGTGTACATGAAATCCGTGCCGGAAACCAGCGCGGCTTTCTCCTCCACAGTCATCTGGCTCAGGATGCTTTCAATATCCACGGAATCCCTCCTTCAGGCTCCGGCTTGTTCCTTCCGGGCTGACCGGCCGGTTGTCAGGAGCATACCCAGTGCCGGTCCGTCTCCTCCGCCTCCGGCGGCTCAAAAACTGACTGGAATTTGGCGGCCAGCCCCTCGTCCACATAATATGCGCCGGACTGCCCGGCCAGCACGGCCTGGTTCCGCCGGTCAATCCTTCTGCGCCACTCTTCATCATCGATGGCGATATAGTGGAATTCATAGTCGATGCCTTTGCCGGCATAAAACTGAACGGCGGAATCCCGCAGCTTTCTTGTCCAGAATCCCCAGTCCAGGATGACATCCACGCCGCTGTCCAGGATTTCCAGCGATTTCCCGAACAGCCAGGACTGGAGACGGGCAACGTATTCGTCGTGCTTTGCGCCGGCATCCGGCCCGAACAGCGCCAGCATGATTTCATCCACCGACAGAACGACCGCCCTGTTTTCCTTCCGCAGCCTTTCCGCCCGGGTCGATTTGCCGCTGCAGAGCTTCCCGCACATCATCATGACTTTCGGCATGGTCTGATCCTCCCTCTTCTGTTCCGATCCGCTCTTTCATCGTAACCATCATACCATACCGGCGCAATCTTTAACAGTTCTCATTCCGGCAATTGCAATCTTCCGGGATTTATGCTATTTTGAATTGATTTTCATCCGATTCACTTTCCCGTGCACGGGGCGTCTGTGCTATAATGACCTCAGGAGGGGATTCCATGCAGTTTTCATCGGATATTCTGATTATCGGCGCCGGGATCACCGGGTGCAGCGTGGCCCGGGAGCTGAGCCGTTTTCAGGCGGATATCCTGGTTATTGACCGGGGCAGCGACATCGCCGAGGGCGCCACGAAAGCCAACAGCGGCATCGTTCACGCCGGCTTCGACGCGGTTCCGGGTTCCCGCAAGGCTTATTACAACGTGGCCGGAGCCAGGCTTTTCCCGGCCCTCTGCGAGGAGCTGGGGGTGCCTTACCGGCAGGCCGGCGCGCTGGTCATCGCCCTGGAGGAAGCGGATCTTTCCACGCTGAAGGAGCTGCTGGAGAGAGGCCGTGAAAACGGCGTGGAGGGGCTCCGGATTCTTTCCCGCGAGGAAGCGCTGGCCCTCGAGCCGCAGCTGAATCCGGAAATCCATGGCGCTCTGCTGGCTCCCACCAGCGGCCTGGTCAGCCCCTATGAGCTGGCCTTCGCGATGGCGGACGACGCGGCGCTGAACGGCGTCCGTTTCCGCTTTGACGAGCAGGTGACGGGAGCGGAAGCCGCTGAAGGCGGTTTCCGGGTCGTTACTGAAGGAAACGAGTATCGCTGCCGGGTTCTGATCAACTGCGCCGGCGCTTCCTCCGCTGAGCTCCATAATCAGCTGACCGGGGATTCGCTGCGCATGATTCATCGCCGCGGGCAGTACTACCTGCTGGACCGTACCGCTTCCGGCATTTTCTCCCGCACGGTTTTCCAGTGTCCCTCCAGGATGGGCAAGGGCGTGCTGGTATCCCCCACCGTTCACGGCAATCTGCTGCTGGGGCCGACCGCGGAGGATATCGACGATCCCCTGGATACCGCTACCACGCAGGCCGGTCTGGATCAGATTCTGGAAAAAGCCCGGAAAACCTGGCCCGCCCTCAGCACCCGGGCGAATATCACCAATTTCAGCGGCGTCCGCGCTCATCTGGAAGCGGACGATTTCCTCATCGGCCCTGTGGCCGGGTGTCCCGGTGCGTTTGAAGCCGCCGGCATCGAAAGCCCGGGCCTGTCCTCCGCTCCCGCGGTCGGAAAGGATCTGGCCGCCCTGGTCGCGGAATATCTGCATCTCGCTCCCCGGGAGAAGCGAACCCCGTATCCGCGTCCTCCCCGCCCCTTCCATGAGATGACGGAAGAGGAACGGGCGGAAGCCTGCCGGAAGGATCCGGCATACGGGACGGTGATCTGCCGCTGCGAGGTGGTAACGGAAGCGGAAATCCGCGCCGCAATCCGGCGTCCGGTGGGAGCCCGCAGCATCGACGGTGTCAAACGCCGGACCCGGGCGGGAATGGGCCGCTGCCAGGGCGGCTTCTGTATGCCCCGGGTCGCGGCGATTCTGGCGGAAGAGCTGGGCTGCGGGCTGAACGAAATCCGGAAGGACGGGCCGGGCAGTCTCCTGCTTTCCGGTCCCATCGGCGAATGTGAAGAAAGGAATCCGAAAGCATGACATTAAGCAGCGTTGATCTGGTCATTATCGGCGCGGGTCCGGCCGGGCTGGCCGCGGCCATCGCCGCCCGGGAATCCGGAGTGGAATCCCTGTTGGTGCTGGAACGGGAAAGCGAGCCCGGCGGGATCCTTCGCCAGTGTATTCATAACGGCTTCGGCCTGCACCGCTTTCAGGAGGAGCTGACCGGCCCGGAATATGCCTGGCGGGATATCCGGAGGGCCCGGGAGCTGAAGATCCCGATTCTCTGCAATACCACGGTTCTGTCCGTTTCCGCCGACCGGAAGGTCACCTGCGTCTCCCGGGATCATGGCTTTCAGACCCTGCAGGCCCGGGCGGTGATTCTGGCCATGGGCTGCCGGGAACGTCCCCGGGGTGCGCTCTGCACGCCGGGCACCCGCTGCGCGGGCATTTATTCCGCGGGAACCGCTCAGCGCTTCGTCAATCTGGAAGGCTGGATGCCCGGAAAACGGGTCGTGATCCTGGGTTCCGGGGATATCGGCCTCATCATGGCCCGCAGGATGAAGCTGCAGGGAGCGGAAGTGCTGGCCTGTGTGGAAATCATGCCCTACTCCTCCGGCCTGAACCGGAATATCGTTCAGTGCCTCAATGATTATGACATTCCCCTTTATCTGGAGCACACCGTCACCGATATTCACGGGCGGGATCGTCTGGAAGGCGTCACCGTCTCGCGGGTGGACGCCTCCCGCAGGCCGGTTCCCGGGACGGAAATCCGCTTTGACTGCGATACGCTGCTCCTTTCCTGCGGTCTGATTCCCGAGAACGAGCTGAGCACGGGCGCCGGCGTCGTTCTCTCCCCGGTCACCTCAGGCGCCGTGGTCAGCGAAAGCCTGGAGACCTCCGTGCCCGGTATTTTTGCCTGCGGCAACGTTCTGCACGTTCATGATCTGGTGGATTACGTCTCCGAGGAAAGCTTTACCGCCGGTCAGGCTGCCGCGGCTTATCTGCAGGCTTTCTCCGCCCCGGCGGCCGGTGCGGAAAGCCTGATTCAGGTTGCCGACGGGCCGGGAGTCCGCGGAACCGTTCCCCAGGTGATTCACCGGTCCTGCGGCCGGGAGGTGCATCTGATGTTCCGGCCCTCGGCGGTCTTCCGGAACAGCGCGGTGGTGCTGTCCTGCGGCGGGGAAACCGTCCTGCGGAAAAAGGCCATGATCTATACCCCCGGGGAAATGGTCTCGATCCCCCTGACCGGAGATCAGATCGCCGCTCTGAAAGGCGATACCCTGACGCTTTCGATTGAGAGGAATGCATAATGGAACAGATGATTACCTGCATCAGCTGTCCGGTGGGCTGCCGGATGACCGTTACTCTGTCCGACTCGGGAGAATTTCTCTCCGTTACCGGCAATACCTGTCCCCGGGGCGCCCGCTACGCAAAGCAGGAATGCACCGCGCCGGAACGGATGATTACGGCGGTCATTCCCGTCAGGGGATCCGATACGCCGCTGTCCGTCAAAACGCGGACCCCGGTGCCGAAGGCCCTGATTTTTCCCATCATGGAGAAGCTCCGGGAGACCGAGGTCTCCGCACCGGCCGCCATCGGGGACGTGATCCTGCCCGACGTGCTGGGAACCGGGGTGGATATCATTGCCACCCGGAATCTGCCCTGATTGTTTTACACATTTTTCCCTTGTGAAAGCATCTTTTATTTGGTATAATGGCTCCCGTACAAGTCGAAAGGAGACTGGAACCGATGTTTGAAAAACTTCTGGGTATTGGTTATGCGATGGCGGAAGGCGCTTCCGGCGCCGCTCCGGCTGCTGCCGGCACCGCGGATGCCGCGGCCGCCGCTGAAGGGGCTGCCGCTACTCCCAGCGCGCTGGTGATGCTGGTGCAGTTTGCTCCCCTGGTGCTGCTCTTTGTTGTCTTCTGGTTCGTGCTCATCCGGCCGCAGCGGAAGAAGGACAAGCAGGTCAAGGAAATGCTGAACAATCTGAAGGCCGGGGACAGGGTCTGCACCATCGGCGGGATTTACGGCACCATTACCGGAATCAAGGATGATACGGTGACCCTGTCCGTCGGGCGGGATAATCTGACCATGGTGATCGCCCGCTGGGGAATTCGCAGCGTCGAGGAAGTGACCATCGAGAACGATGCCAAGGAGCTGAACTGAGGCCGGGTTGATTCCAACAGGAAGAATTTGAACAGAACATGGCTGTTTCGCCGAACCATCAGGCGGCAGCCATGTTTTTTATTCCTTGCGTTTTCCGGAAAACAGGCGTATAAGAAAATAGTGAAAACCCGGAATTCAGTTTCAGGAACAAGAGGTTATCCATGAGCTTTATCTGGAAATATGTTCGTCCCCACCGCTGGTTTATCCTGGCAGTGATGCTGATCAAGCTGATCGGCACGGGAACGGAGCTGCTGATTCCCTACGTGCTGGAGCATCTGCTGGATCATGTGATTCCCGCGTCGGACAGCGCCTGGCCTGTGGCTGCCTGGGGCGGTGTCATGCTGGCGCTGACCTGGATCACCCGGGTGCTGAACGTTCGGGCCAACCGCATGAGCGTCCGGGTTGCCCGGGACAGCACCTTTGCCATCCGGCGGGATCTGTTCCATACCGCCCTGAATCTGTCCGGCCGCCAGATGGATCAGGTCGGGCTTCCCTCCCTGGTTTCCCGGATGACCAGCGATACCTACAATGTGCAGAGCTTTGTCCGCATGATTCAGACCATGGGCATCCGCGCTCCCATTATGCTCCTGGGCGGAATCGCCATTACGCTGACGATGGACACGGGGCTGGCGCTGATTCTCTGCATCATGGCGCCGGTGCTGATCTGTCTGGTGTCCTTCGTTTCCTGGAAAGGGATCCCGCTGTACAACGAAGTGCAGAAGCGCATGGACTCGCTGGTGCGCATCATGCGGGAAAACATTACGGGGATCCGGGTCGTCAAGGCGCTCAGCAAGGAACCCTATGAGGAAAAGCGCTACGGAGAGGCCAATACCCGCATGGCCCGCCAGGAAATCCGGGCCAGCGTGATCATGAGTCTTCCCGGCCCGATCGCTACGCTGTTTCTGAATATCGGTCTGACCCTGGTGGTTCTGATCGGCGCCCGGCAGGTCAACGACGGCCGCACGGCTCCCGGGGTGATTCTGGCGTTTCTGACCTATTTCAATATGATTCTCATGGGCGTCATGGGTCTGAACCGGATCTTTATGATGATGTCCAAAGCCAACGCGTCCGCCAACCGGATCGCGGAGGTAGTCCGCCTGCCGGAGGATCTCCTTCCCCTGCCGGAGTCGGAAACGGAAGCGCCGACGCAGGAGGGCTGCCTGATCTTTGATCATGTCACCTTTAATTATGATGCGGACGATCCGGCGGAATCCCACGGCCAGTTCCTCGGCGAGGAAAGGCAGCAGTGCCTGAAGGATATCTCCTTCCGTGTCCGGCGGGGCGGAAGCCTGGGAATCATCGGCGCCACCGGCAGCGGAAAAACCAGTATCGTCAATCTGCTCATGCGCTTCTACGATCCTCAGAAGGGGCATGTCTATGTGGACGGAAAAGACGTCCGGACCTACGACCGGGATACCCTGCACCGGAAATTCGGCGTCGTATTCCAGAATGACGCGATCTTTGCCGACACGATCCGGGAAAACGTGTCCTTCGGCCGGGATGTGACAGATCCCATGATGCGCCGGGCCGCGAAGGACGCCATGGCGCAGGGCTTTATCGAAAGCTACGAGGATGCTTACGATCACAGGGCCGCCATCCACGGAGCTAATTTTTCCGGCGGGCAGAAGCAGCGCCTGCTCATCGCCCGGGCGCTGGCCGCCGATCCGGAAATTCTGATCCTGGATGACGCTTCCTCGGCGCTGGATTACCGGACGGACGCGGAACTGCGCCAGGCCATCCGGAAGCATCACGGATCGGCCACCACCATCGTCATCGCGCAGCGGATTTCCTCCATTCTGTCCCTGGATGAAATTCTGGTTCTCCACGAGGGAGAAATGATCGGAAAGGGCACGCACGAGAAACTGCTGGCCTCCTGCCCGGTTTATCAGGATATATACCGAACGCAGATGAGCGAGGAGGTGGGCTGATGGCTGCCAGGGATACCGTGATGAAAAAGCCCCGGGATACCCGCGGCGCGCTTCGCCGGATGCTGTCCTACCTCGGTCCGTGGAAATATGTCATTCTCGGCGTCGCGGTTCTGAGCCTGTGCAGCAATCTGCTGAACCTCTGGGGCCCCAGTCTGGCCGGTTCAGCCATCCGGGAAGCCGCCGCAGGCCCGGGAAAGGTGAACTTTGATTCAGTGCTGTATTATGCCCGCCTGATGCTTCTGTGCTATCTGGGTTCCGCCCTGCTGGGATTCGGCATCAGCATCGTCATGACCGTGGTCAGCAAGCGGGTGGCGCGGGGGATGCGGCAGGATGTTTTTCATAAGTTGATGAAGCTGCCCGTCGGCTATTTCGACCGGCATCAGGCCGGAGATATCATCAGCCGCGTCAGCTATGATATTGACGTGATTTCCACCTGTATGGCGACCGATATCGTTCAGATACTGTCGAGCGTCATCACGGTGGTCGGTTCCCTGATCATGATGGTATCCATTTCCCTGCCCCTTTCCGTGGTCACGCTGGTCACCGTCCCCGTCGCGGTCCTTTACACCGTTCATATGCGCAGAAAAACGCAGCCCCGCTACGCCCGGCGTTCCAGATCCTACGGGGTGATGAACGGCTTTGTGGAGGAGATGCTTTCCGGCCAGAAAACGATTCTGGCCTATGCCTATGAAAACCGGGTGGATCAGCGCTTCGGGGATATCAATCAGGAGGCGGCCGACGCCTTTTCCGACGCAGAGCATTACGGAGTCACCCTCGGTCCGACCATGACGGCGATCAACAACCTCTGCCTGAGCCTGATCGGACTGCTGGGCGGTATTCTGTTTCTGAACGGCAGCATTGACCTGGGCCGGATCTCCTCCTTTGTGCTCTACAGCCGGAAGTTTGCCGGTCCCATCAACGCCATCGCCGAGGTTTTCAACGAGCTGTTCTCCGCCCTGGCCGCCGCGGAAAGAGTGTTCAGCCTGCTGGATGAGGCGGAGGAGACCGCGGATCTGCCGGACGCGCGGCTTCTGACCCGGATCCGGGGCGATGTCTCCCTGGAGCATGTTTCCTTCGGCTATGACGCGAAAAGCTCCGTGCTTCACGATCTGAATCTGGAAGCGCCCGCCGGAAAGCTGATCGCGATCGTTGGTCCGACCGGCGCGGGGAAAACCACCATCATCAATCTGCTGATGCGCTTCTATGATCCGGATACGGGTGTGATCCGGATTGACGGCCAGGAGATCCGGACGGCCGTCCGGAGCAGCGTCCGGGGCGCGTACGCGATGGTGCTGCAGGATACCTGGGTCTTCCATGGAACCATCTTTGAGAACATTGCCTACGGAAAGGAAAACGCGACGATCGAAGAGGTGGTGGCCGCCGCGAAGGCAGCCCGGATTCACCCCTTCATCATGCGTCTGCCCAAAGGCTATGATACGATGATCAGCGAGGACGGCGGAAATATATCAAAAGGCCAGAAGCAGCTTCTGACCATTGCCCGGGCGATGCTGTACGACGCGCCCATGCTGATTCTGGACGAGGCGACCTCCAACGTCGACACGGCGACCGAGCGGGAGATCCAGAAAGCCATGCGGGAACTGATGAAGGATAAGACCTGTTTCGTCATTGCGCATCGCTTATCCACGATCGAAAACGCGGATCAGATTCTGGTGCTCCGGAACGGGGATGTCGCGGAACAGGGAACCCATCGCAGTCTGATGGAGAAGCGGGGCTTCTATTATCAGCTCTATGCCGCTCAGTTTGAATAGGAAAGCTTCGAGAATACGGATTATTCCACCACGTCGACCGGCTGTTCGCCAAAGGTATCGATCAGCGCGCGGATATGGGCTTCCTCCTGCCCGGCCGCGTCGGAAGCTGCCTTTTCCGCCTTTCCCGGCGCTTCCGCCCGGAAGGAAAGGACTTCTCCGGTCAGCTCCTTCAGGATGCCTTCGATCGTCTGCTTGTTCTTCGCCAGGTTTAATGAATTGATATACGCGGAGGCCGCGGGGCCTTCCCGCGGGCGCCAGACCAGCGTTCCCTCCGTCACGCCCTGCAGCGTGCCGAAGCGCAGAATGCCCGGAATCGCCGGCGCCCGCTTCCGCAGCTCCGCGGTCAGCTCCCGTTCCAGATCCGGCAGGCTGGCCGGATTAACCGGCGCGCGCGCGGCCGGCTGCGATGAGCCGCTTCCGGAAGGCTCCCCTTCCGGGGCGGCCTTCTTTTTTCCGCCTCTTCCGCCGGTTCTCTCGATCCCGTTTTCAGCCAGATCCGCCAGCATTTTCTCCAGTTCCCCGATCCGGTCCATCAGGCTTTGCGCGTCGGTTTCCTGCGTCCGGATAATGCATTTCAGCACGGCGTTCTCCAGCGCCAGGCGGGGGGAAGAAGCATAGCGCATTTCCGTCTCCAGGCCCATGAACAGCTCCATGATCCGCATCAGGCGGGTCACCGTGAACTGTTCGCTCTGGCGCAGATAATCGCTGAGATCCTCCTCCGTGATGTCTTCCGGAAAGCCTTCCTGCTGTTCCCCGCAGGTTTTTGCGATCAGCAGCGCCCGGAAATGCGCGGACATTTCCTTCGCGAACACTGCCGGATCCCGGCCGGTACGGATCAGCTCGGAGATCATCTCCAGCGCGCCGCCGATGTTCTCCGTTCCGATCGCTTCCGCGAAGCGGAACAGGAAGGAGCGGTCGCTGGTGCCGAGAATTTCCCGCACCAGCTCCTCGTCCACTTTTCTGCCGTAACCGAGGCACATATCCAGCATGCTGAAGGCGTCCCGCATGCCGCCCTCCGCGGCCCGCGCGATGCGCATCAGCGCGCCGGGCGTTGCTTCGGCGCCGGTGCCGGCCACCGCCTCCGCCAGGCGCCCCTGGATTTCACTGACTGAAAGCCGGCCGAAGTCGAAACGCTGACAGCGGCTCAGAATCGTCTCCGGCAGCTTCTGGGGCTCCGTCGTCGCAAGAATAAAGACAATATAGGCCGGCGGCTCCTCCAGCGTCTTCAGCAGCGCGTTAAAGGCGGAAGTGGAGAGCATATGCACTTCGTCAATGATATAAACCTTGTATTTTCCGTACTGAGGGGGATATTTCACCGTGTCCCGCAGATCCCGGATTTCATCCACGCCGTTATTGCTGGCGGCGTCGATCTCGATCACATCCAGACTCTCGTCCTGCTCCATGCGCCTGCAGTTATCGCAGACGCCGCAGGGATCCCCGTTCTCCGGGTGCTCGCAGTTGATCGCCTTCGCCAGAATCTTGGCGGTGGAGGTTTTTCCGGTTCCCCTGGATCCGCAGAAAAGATAGGCGTGCGCAACCCGTCCGGAAGCGACCTGGTTGCGCAGCGAGCCCAGCACGGCGCTTTGGCCGACCATCTGCGAAAAGGTTTTCGGCCGCCACTGACGGTATAAAGCCTGATAAGCCACCTTTGTTCACTGCCCTTCCATCGCTTCCGTCCGGATCAGTTCCCTGAAACCGTTCAGTTTCTGGATTCCGATTCCGCTGACGTTCATCAGATCCTCCGGATAAAAGAAGGGGCCGTTGTCTTCCCGTTCCGCAACGACCGCCTCCGCCAGAGCCGGACCGATCCCGTACAGATTCGTCAGCTCTTCTTCATCCGCTGTGTTCACATCGATCCCGCCGGTATCCGGGATCCGGATTTCCGCTGTCTCCGGCGCTCTCTCCGCCGTAACCTCCCGGACGGGATAAACTTCGGCAGGAATTCCGGGCCGCAGGGCGGCCGCCAGAATGGAAAGGAGCAGCGCCCCTGCCATCAGACCCGTTCCGAGAACCGTCCGAAAGCGTTCAGACATCCCGGCGCACCTTCTGGCCCTGTTTGGTATCCTCCAGAATGTATCCCGCCGCCTGAATCGCGTTTCTCAGCTCGTCGCTCCGGGCCCAGTTCTTGTTTTTCCGGGCTTCCGCGCGTTCGTCGATCATCTGCTGAATCTCCGCCGGAATCGCTTCCTCTTCCTTCGCCAGGATGCCCAGCACGCCGCAGACCGCCTTCAGGCTTTCCAGCGTCCGCGTCACCGCCTCCCGGGCGGAGTGTTCCGTCAGGGTGACGTTGGCATCCTTCACCAGCTCAAAGATCGCGCCCAGCGCGTCCGCCGTGTTCAGGTCGTCGTCCATGGCCTGGTCGAAGCGGTTCTCATATCCCCTGATCCGCTCCAGGAAGGCTTCCTCCTCCGCGGCGAGCGGTTTCTCCTCGCAATGCTCCTGCAGGAACCGCAGCTGATCCCGGGCGGTATACAGACGGTTCAGACTGGTGCTGGCCGCTTCAATCTGCTCCCGGCTGAAGTTGATGGGGCTGCGGTAATGCGCGCTGAGCATAAACATCCGGACCGCTTCCAGATCGAAGGATTTGGAAATATCCCGCACCGTGAAAAAATTGTTCAGGCTCTTGCTCATTTTCTGGTTGTCCACGTTGATAAAGCCGTTATGCATCCAGTAATGAACATAGGGATGGCCTGTGGCGCCCTCGCTCTGCGCGATTTCGTTCTCGTGATGCGGGAAAAGCAGATCCTTTCCGCCGCAGTGAATATCAAAGGTCTCCCCCAGATATTTCATGCTCATGGCGGAGCACTCCACATGCCAGCCCGGCCTTCCCTTGCCCCAGGGGCTGTCCCAGGCCGGTTCTCCGGGCTTCTGGGCCTTCCACAGGGTGAAATCCTCCGGCGCTTCCTTTTCCGTTTCCACATCCAGCCGTTCGCTGGCGCCGGTTTCCCGGTCCTCCGTCCGCTGGCCGGACAGCTTTCCGTATCCGGGGAAGGCGCTGACCCGGTAATACACGTCCCCGGAGGGGGCGGCATAGGCATGCCCGTTATCGATCAGCCGCTGAATCAGGCGGATGATTTCCGGAATATGTTCCGTCGCCTTCGGATGAACGGTCGCCGGACGGATTCCCAGCGCCTTCGCGTCCGTATAGTATTCCGCGATAAACCGGTCCGCCATCTCCCGGACCGTGATTCCCTCCTCGTTCGCCCGGCGGATCATCTTATCGTCGATATCGGTGAAATTCTGAATAAAGGTGACTTCGTATCCTTCCCGCTCCAGCTGGCGCCGCAGCACGTCGAAGGTAATGAAGGGCCGCGCGTTTCCGATATGGAAATAGTTGTATACCGTCGGTCCGCAGGCGTAGATCCCCACCTTTCCTTCATGAATGGGCTTGAAGGTTTCCTTTTTGCGGGTCATGCTGTTATAAATCTGCATATCTGTCAGGCTCCTTTTTTCATCATCTTGTTTCTGCGTGCCAGAATCATGCGCAGAATGGCCGCGCACCAGAGCGCTCCGGCGGCGATCGCCAGATACAGAATCACCCGGTTGAGATTAAACGGCAGCCGGATAATGCTGCGTCCGCCGCTCTGCGTCGCCTCGTCGTCCTCGCTGAACGCAAAGGTCCGGGTGGAAAGAACGGTTCCGTCCTCCGCCGCGAGGCTCAGCGTCAGCTCCGCCGAAGAAAAATACTGGTCCTCCGGCAGGATCCAGCTGCCGCGGAAGGATACGGCGCCGGATTGTTCCGCTGTATTCAGCGTATATTCCGCCGCCTGCTTTCTCACGGTCAGCCGGCGGTCGTTGATATAGGTAAATACGATCTCCCCGATTTCCTTCTCAGCCGGCTGGGGCGCGACGGCCAGCTTCATCGTCACCGTTTCCGGCGCGTTCTCCGGCAGCACGGCGGTTCCCTCGAAGGTGGCCGCGTTCCCGGGCATCCAGCTCCATTCCAGCGGGGTAATCCGGGTTTCCGCGGCATTTTCCGCCCCGGCCGGTATCCCGCAGCCCAGGGCGCCGGTCAGCAGGGCCGCCAGGATCAGCAGACAGAATAATCTCTTTTTCATTGGACGTCCCCCGTTCCCGCATCCTTCTCTTCAGCGGCTCCGCTCTCTTTTTCCGCGGCGGAATCCTTCAGGCTGTCCATGCGTTCCAGAGAATCCCGGACCTTGTCCGCCAGCTGCTGCACATCCTTATCGGAGGAAAACAGCGCCTCAATGGAGCTGGTGACCGGTTTCCCGTCCGACGGCTGAACAGGCGGCAGCTCTTCCCCCTCCGTCTTTCCGGGCGCTTCTATGATCACCGGACACGACTCCTTTTCCGCTTCCGGGAGGGGTTCCGGATCCGGCTTTTTCGCCGGCGCGGCCTCCCCGATGTTTTCCGTCACGGCGCTTTTCCCGGCATAGCGCTCCGCCCGCATGTCGTTCAGCAGTTCGTCGATCCGCTGAACCTCCTGCAGCTGTTTCCCGATCTCCTCCGGAAAGTGTTCTCCCTTCTGCCAGAGCACATAAGCCATGGATCCGATATTGCCCACGATTTCCCTTCGCTGATTCTGAAGGTTCATCTCGTCCACTTTGAATCTGGTATTGTTGGCAATGCTGGAAGCCGTATTTCCCACCGTCTCCATTCCCTTGATCCA
>JAGCBO010000200.1 GCA_017652125.1 Clostridia bacterium
ACGGGAAAGGCCCGTGCAGCATTTCCGGCCGCTCGTCCTCCCGGTTCTTTTCGATCAGGATCTGGATGTACTTATCCCTGCTCATCGTCCACCCCTCCGTTCTGCATTCTCCGCAGCTCCGTCAGGATCTCGTCCAGCTTTTTGATGATCCTGTCCGCCAGATGCGCCTGGAACCGCATCATCTTTGTCTGCTCGCTCATCTCCGGCGTCTCCGTCTCCGGCTTCAGGTTCATTTCCATCTGCCCCGCCAGCTGCACGGTTTCCGCCGCCTTCTTTTCCGCGGATTTTCGGTTGCTCTCTTTCCGGATCTCCAGATACTGCTCCAGCCGGAAGTCCCCGGCCTTCATTTTGCTGACCGTCGAAGAGTCCACGTTCAGCATCTTCGCGATTTCTTTCAGCTTCATTCCGCGCCGCGTGAAGAACCGCGCGATGTCGCAGTCCTCCTGCGTTACCGGATGCCTTTTTGTTCCCACTCCGTTCATTTTTTCCACTCCTTATTTATTTAATAATCGCATACTATGCGACTGTTTCGGGATAAAAAATACGCGTGAATTCGTCCCTGTCCAAATGAGCGATCTCTTTGATCAGCTCTACCATTCCGATGTTCAGCTTTTCCGGATGCTTCAGCCATCTGTAAACGGTCGATTCGCTTACATTTGCGGCCTCCGCGATCATCGTCACGGTGACATCATGCAAAAACAGCGCCTTTTTCAGCTCTTTTTTATCAATCATAGATATTCCCCCTTTTGTTGCATATCGTGCGACACGATCATAATAATGGCTGTTGTCGCATTTGTCAATAATAAATTTGCATTTTGTGCGAAAATTTATTATAATGCACCCGGAGGTGATACCCATGACAATCGCAGACCGGATTCGGAACCGTCGCGTTGAGCTTGGCCTGTCGGTTGACGATCTCGCCAATTTGCTCCAGAAGAATCGCGCAACTGTTTATCGTTACGAAAGCAACTACATTAAAAGTTATTCCCCGGATGTGCTGGAATCGCTCGCAAAAGCTCTCCAGACCACGCCCGCCTATTTCTATGGATATGATGAAGAAAATGAAGGATCCGAAATTGATCCGGAAATCCATATCGTGTCCGGCATGATGGAAACAATGACGAAAGAACAAAAACAGCAGGTCATTGATCTTGTGCGGATCTTAATGAAGAAATAATAATCAGAGAGGATGATATGATGATCACCACCCCCGATTATGACCTGGCTGCGACCAGAGCGCTGGAAATCCTGCGCGACAATCACATCACGGAGACGCCGATTAATCCCCTGCCGATCCTGCTGCAGACGCCCGGCGTCCGCGTCATGCCCTTCACGAAAAATGGCGAATGAAGTGAACCGCGAACGGCATGACCTCATCCCCATGTTCGGTACGAATACCGACGCCGCCACCTTCCACCTGCAGCTCCCCGGCCTCGACGATGTGCAGTATGTTGTCGTGTACAATATGCGCCTGCCCTTTGAGATCATCTGGCGCGGCATCGCCCGCGAGCTGGGCCACATCGTCCTGGGCCACACCGGGATGTCCCGCACCGCGGACGCCCGCATGGCAGAGGCCCTCTGCTTCGCGCACCACCTGATCAGCCCGCGCCCGATCGTCCGCTTCCTGCAGGATTCCGGTCTCCCGCTGACCATGAACATCCTCTCCGCCGTCACCGGCTGCTCCGATGAATGCGTGGATGAACTGCAGACGATCCCCGGCGTCCGTGTCTCCCCTGCGCTGAACGCGCAGATCCGGGATCAGTTTGCGCTTCATCTTACGGAATACATCAATTTCGCAAAGTCCTCCCCGAAGGTTGACCGCTCCCCCGTCGTTGATTTCGGCTCGTTTATGGATGATTATGAAGAATAGGAGGCAACTTATGAAAAGAATATTTTCGCTGATTCTTGTGCTTGTTCTTCTTCCCATTGTCACTTTTGCTGTCGAACCACTCAGTGAAACGGAACAGCGTTATCTCGGAGGCTGGTCCATGTATGCTGCCCGGAACAACGGAAACGTTTTCCATTATTCGCTCACATTAACTGAAGACAGGTCTGTTTATTTGCGTACTTTGACAATAGAAAACGGTGTTCCGGATTATAACACTCTTTCCTCCGGTACCTGGGAAGAATTTCTCAGCGGAACGATATACCTGACCCTTTCCGGTAAATCTTACGTTGCAAATATCCTTGACGGTGATTATTTGAAACTTATGGACGGAGATTCATACGCCGCAACCGGTTATTTTTCCCGGTGTCAGGATATGGCGTTCGTTTTCGGTGAATAAATAATGAAAAAGAAAAATTCCGTTCCTTCCTGCGCTCCCCGGACCGCGGTTGCATATGCGCGTTATTCCTCCGCCGGTCAGCGCGACGTATCCATCGAGCAGCAGCTGGCGGACATCCGCGCTTTTGCCCAGCGCGAAGGGTATACCCTCGTGCATGAGTATGCGGATCACGCCCGGTCCGGTTTCAAACGCGCCTCTGCCCGCACCGCTTTCCAGTCCATGCTGTCCTCCGCCGAATCC
>JAGCBO010000001.1 GCA_017652125.1 Clostridia bacterium
CCGGTGAAGGTAAAAGGAAAGTCCGGCACGACCCCGCTGGTCGATACCCGACAGCTGAACAATGATTTTGATAGGGAGATTACCGGGAAATAATTTCCGGTTTTCTTATCCAAGGACGAACTCGAAAACCGGCAACCCATGGCGGATTGCCGGAAGGAATTACTGATGGAAATTGGCGTTTCCGTCAGTATGAGTGTGTGATGATTCCCCGGTTATGTACGATGGCTTGGGACGGATAATTCCTTATATTTCGGCCTAAGGGATATGCAGATTAATACTCGCTTTTACCGTTCCTATCTGGCCAGAAACGATTACAAACAATATTTTGTTTTTATACCGTTCGGTTATTTCTTTTTCTTCACGGTATACCTTACAAGCAGGCCGCCCACACCGAAAAGCACAAATATGACCGCGATCGGGATCCAGCCCTCGACAACCGCGAAAACGGCAATGGCGAACATGGCAAGCGTAACAATCAGAAAAGAATTGGAACTGAAATCCATCAGCTGTGCATCTCCTTTCATCAGTAGAGGCTGTTGATGTATTCAACCAGGGCTTCCCGGTCGTAGTAGCGCTCATAGGAGCTGATCACATAGTCCGGATCCACGCCCTTGTCCACGTCGTAATACGAGCCGTTCTTCATGAAGGAGAGGCGGTACGGGCCGGAAATGTTATAGGAGGTGCCCCAGGCCGTCGTCAACGGCAGCGTTTCGCAGCTGCCGCCGCCGGTCACACTGCCCAGCAGTTTCACCGTGCCATTCTCCTTGAACGCCCATGGAACCAGGTTTCCGCAGGAGAAGGAAACCGGAGAAGTCAGGCAGAACAGGCGCAGTCCGCGGCCGGCCAGCGTATCCTGCTCATCGAAAGCATGGTCCAGGTTCACGTCCGCCCGGTATTCAGCAGTGGTCTCCGCGCCGCTGAACGTGTTTTTGAGCGACAGGCGGGCGTCGCCCAGCATCCAGCCGATCAGGTACGCCGCGGTGGGAGCCGCGCCGCCGTTGTTCAGGCTCAGGTCCAGCACGACGTTCCGGATTGGGCTGTCCTCCCGGGTGATCTGCTTGTGGGCGTAAATAATACTCCCCATGGTATCGAACTGCAGCTGTTCCGGAGCCAGCGCATAATAATCAATCCCATTCCCTGAATAGATGAAATTATCCACCGTAACGAAGGCTGTGTCGCCAATCTCCATATAGCCGGGCACAACGGCGCCCAGGGCCTGCGTACGGATCTGCGTCAGGCTGCTCTGCAGCGCTTTCCGCCCGGACTTGGAAAAGCCGTTTCCGCTCTCCTCCGGTTTGTTTTCAGACAGGTATGACCGGTTGAAATATTCCGTGTGCCCGTCGTCCAGCCAGATGTTTGCCAGTTCCTGGATCGCCCCGTCGGCCTCTTCCGGATCCTCGCTGACCAGGCGGCCGAGCAGGCCGGTCTCCGCGAAATAAAGCATGAAATCGTCGATATCGTGGGCGTCTTTCAGTCCGTAGAGGTTGTCCAGTTCCATGCACAGCTCGTGCAGTCCGTAGTCTGCCAGCGCCTTGCTCCGTTTTCCCCTGGGGCCGGCCATATAAGTGTTGTACAGCGAGGGCTGGTCGCCGCCGTTAAGGGCCTGCTGAATGAGCGCCTCCGCCATGGCGCGCATTTCTTCCTCGGACATTTCCTTCCCGTCGCCCAGGTCTCCCAGGCCGCCAGTTTCCGATACGGTTGTCGCAATGGACATGACCGTGAGGTTTATCGGATTGAATTCGTTCGGTGAGGTAAGGATCAGGCATTCCTTGTTAAAGTACAGGCTCAGGTTCTCCGAGGCGAGGAAGAATGCCGCCAGCGTCTGCATGGGAACCAGGTACAGTCCGTCCTGCGCCAGCATGGGCACGCCGTATTTTTTCAGATCCAGGACGACTACGCTGCCCAGGCGCTCCCGGGTGGCCCCTTCACTGATCAGCCGGGGCTGCCCGTTGTCGTCAACCGTCTGGAAGCCCTGCAGGATATCCATGTACGGCCGGTCTGCCCGCCGGGTGAATCCGTTGTAATCGGGCCACATGATCTGCTGCTCCGCGAAGCTGAAGAAGACCATGTCATTGTCCCGGCGCATCCATGTGACCGTGTTTTGCGCTTCGTCCACGGTTACGGTCATGTCGCTCTGGTCGCCTTTTCCGTCCTTAATGGAGAGAAATGAGCCCCTGATCTCCCCGACGTCCCGCAGGTCCAGCCAGGGCAGG
>JAGCBO010000201.1 GCA_017652125.1 Clostridia bacterium
CGCATCCTGCAGGCCTCCTTCCGTAATCTCCCCGTCGATAATATGCACCACCCGGCGCGCGTGGCGGGCGATATTCAGATCGTGGGTGATCATGACCACCGTCCGGTTCTCCTGATTCAGCTCCCGGAACAGCTCCATGATCTGCGAGCCGGTTTTCTGATCCAGAGCGCCGGTCGGTTCATCCGCCAGCAGAATGCTGGGATTTCCGATCATCGCACGCGCGATGTCCACACGCTGCTGCTGACCGCCGGACAGCTGGCTGGGCAGATGCTCCATCCGGTCGCTGAGCCCGACCCGCTCCAGCATGGCCTCCGCCCGTTCCCGTCTTTCCCGCGGCGAAACGCCCGCGTAAATCAGGGGAAGCTCCACATTCTTCCGGGCCGTCAGCCGGGGCAGAAGCTGGCTGTTCTGAAAGATGAACCCGATTTCCCGGTTCCGCAGCCCCGCCAGCTCTTCCTCGTCCAGGTCCTCCACGGTCCGGCCCCGCAGAATATATTCCCCGGCCGTCGGAATATCCAGACAGCCGATGATATTCATCAGGGTACTTTTTCCGCTTCCGGAGGGACCCAGAACCGACAGGTAATCCCCCTCCGCCAGATCCAGGTTGATATTCTTCAGGACATGGACGCTTTCTCCCGCCAGGAGATAATCCTTATCAATCCCCCGCATCCGGAAAAAAATCTCGCCATCCATCTCAGTTTCCTCTCGATCCGCCGTTGTTGCCGCCCGTTCCGCCGGTTCCGTTCGTGTTGCGCTGACGGTTGTTCCAGTTTCCGTTCTGTCCGTTCGGCATGTTTCCGGGACGCATCGCGTTCTGCTGCTGATTGACCTGCTGGCTGCCGAACAGGCCGCTGAAGAGTCCGGCCAGCCCGGTCTGGGTTTCCGTCTTCGGCGCCACCTTATAGACGGTCTCGCCTTCGGTGAGGCCGGATTTGATCTCCACATAATTGCCGTTGGAGACGCCCACGGTCACCGGGCTTTCGGTCATGGTGCCGTCCGCCGCCTGCTTAAAGACAAAGGCGGTATTATCCCGGGCCGTGCTCAGGGCATCCATCTTCAGAACGATGACGTTATTCGCTTCCTCCTGGGGAACCGTCACCGTAGCCTGCATGCCCGGATAGACGTTCGCGTTCTTTCCGGTATCCACCAGGATCGTGGCCGTATAGTACGCCACGTTATTGCCGGAATAGGTGGCATAATCGATGGCATTGATGGCGGCGTCATAGGACGCGCCCGCGGAGCTCACCGTAACCCGGCAGGCATCCCCTACGGCCACGGAGGAGATATCGCTCTCGCCGATCCGGACGGAAACCTTCATATGGTCAAAATCCGCCAGCGTCAGAAGCGCCGCCCCGGAGGCCACCTCATCCCCGGTTTCCACCTCCACCGCGCTGACCGTTCCGTCAAAATCCGCCGTCAGCGTTTCACCCCCGCTCAGGCGGATCAGCTTCGCGCCCTTGGCCACCTTCTGGCCCACGGAGACATACACATCCTTGACCTTCTGATCCCCGGAGGCCGTATAGGCCCGGCTGTTGATCAGCTGCATCGAGCCGCTGAAATTCAGGCTGTTGGAAATGGATCCCGTCGTCGCGGTATAGGCGTCGTAGGTCACCTGGTAATCCGCCCGCAGCTTGGTATAGCCCAGCCAGGCTCCTGTTCCCAGAAGAGCCAGAATCACCACGGTCCAGATGATCCGGCGCACCGTTTTTTTCCGGCTTCTCTTCTTTTTCCTTGTCCCGGCGGCGCTTTCCGCCTTCTGCTGCGGAATTCCCTCCGCACGGATTGTTTCGCTCACGGATGAAGCCTCCCTTCCGCTTCCGTCTTTCTTATTCACGGGGTATATCATAATCACCGAAACTTAACTGAACCTTAACTGAGGCCGAAATGAAAAATAGAGCGGAGAAGGTGTTTTTCCCGTTCTCCGCTCATCCGGCCGGGGTCAATGGGCCGTATAGTATTTCTCGCCCGTTTTCATCAGATACCGGTGCGACGCGAGGCAGCCGGCCGCCAGCAGGGCCGCCATCACGCCAAAGTATGCCCATCCGTCCAGGGACAGTTCGGCAATCAGCAGGTAGCTGATTCCTCCCAGCAGCACCAGAATGCCCAGGGAGAGCAGCATGCCCACCAGCACGCCCGTGTTCTGTTTCACCGCCTCCTGCTCCGTGATCCAGCTCAGTTTGGGCTTTTTCACGTCCCTCGCAAGGGAAAGGCAGCAGGTGATATAGGTGAACAAAATGCACAGCACGCAGGCCAGCAGGGCTTCCAGCGTGATCGGGGTAAACAGGACGGCCAGGGCAATGCCGGTGGCCAGAATCCCGATCAGGGTCAGTCCGTATCCGACCAGCAGCTTGGACAGCATATGCGTCCTCACGGGAACCGGCAGCGACAGCATCAGATCGTGCCCTTTCCCCTCCCGGGTCACCGCGGTGGATAAAGCGGGATTCAGATCCGCCATGAATCCGACGAAACCCGCGATCGCGGCGATGGTCAGAGGCATCGGAAAATGCTCCAGCAGCACCTGAATGCTCTCTCCGTTATCCCCCATATTCCTGCCGATAAACACGCCGATCATGATCACCATCAGGGCGGGCATCAGGCAGACCGGCAGGATATTCGTCGCATAGGCGGGAACCCGGAGAATCTGGCGGATTTCCCGCATCATCAGGGCCGTCAGGCCGCTGCCGGACCGGACAAAGGCGTTTTTCTGAATGCCTTTTTTTCCGGAGGCCGTCGGCGCCTCCGCCTGAATCAGGGAAAGCGCGCGATAGCGGAAGCCCAGCACAAACACCAGCAGCGCGAGGACGCCCAGGTTGGCCGCCGCGAAGAGCAGCAGCTGCCCCCAGTCGCCCAGCATGCCCCGGGTTCCCCAGCCCGCCGGCGGAAACAGGCTGGTAAAGCCCTGAATCCGGGCGGAATTGGAGGTAATCAGTTTCGACAGCATATCGCCGCCGGAACCGGTATCCCCCGTCAGGCTGCCGAAGGACATGGAAACGTAGAAATAAGCAACCATCAGGCCCAGGCCGCCCACCGTCATGATCGCCTCGCGGTGCCGCAGCAGCGCGGAAGCTCTCACCAGCAGCGTGGCCAGCACCGCGCCGATACTGACCGGAATCATCGGCGCAAACAGCCATACGATCACCATCCGGACATAGAACAGCGCGTCCTGCCCCGTCCGGACGCCGAAGAGGATACAGGCCGGCAGCAGAATCAGCGCGTTAATCGCCAGCTCGGTCAGCAGAATCTGGGTCATTTTGGCCGCCAGCACCACGTGCGCCCGGACCGGCATGGAAGCGGTATACGCCGCGTCCCGTCCCAGATACAGGGAGCTCATCACCGAGAAGAAGGACAGGATCAGCGTTCCCACGGTGGAAACGCTCACCGCGGCGATCACCATCAGATCCGCCATTCCCATCGGCGGCTGGCCCATGCGCAGCAGCAGACTGATCGCCCGGGTTTCCAGGAAAAACATGGCGCCGCCCAGATACAGCAGCAAAAAGACGTACAGGAGGGCTCTGCCGACGGAGCGCCTCCGCTCCTTCGGATCCAGGTTCTTCCAGTTCTTCGGTTTCAGATCGGCATAGCGGGAAAGCAGCTGCAATCTCAGCAGCGCTCTGAACTGCTTCATTTCTCCTCGCCTCCGTGATCCTCTTCATCCGTATCCGTCAGCTCCAGGAAGAGATCCTCCAGACTGGCGCCCACTTCGCCGGAGCGCAGCTCATCCAGCGTTCCCAGCGCCTTCAGACTGCCCTCGGAAATGATGCCGATCCGGGTGCAGAGCTTTTCCGCCACCTCCAGCACATGGGTGGAGAAAAACACGGTATTCCCGTCCCGGCAGTGGCGCTGCATCTCTTCCTTCAGCAGGTGAGCCGCCCGGGGATCCAGGCCGCCCAGCGGCTCATCCAGAATCCACACCGGCGGATTATGGATCAGCGCGCCGATCACCAGCAGCTTCTGCTTCATGCCCCTGGAATAGGAACGGATCTGATTATTGATCGCGTCCTCCAGGGAGAACAGATCCAGGTATTTTTCGATATGCGCCTTCCGGTGCGCGGTATCCACCTGATAAATATCCCCCATGAAGTTCAGATATTCCATTCCGGTCAGCCGGTCATACAGATCGTTCCCGTCCGGCACAAAGCCGATCAGCTGCTGCGCCGCCAGCCGGTCCTGATCCATCCGATGCCCGGCGATGGTCACGGCGCCCTGATCCGGGTTCAGGATCCCCGTCATCAGCTTGATGGTGGTCGTCTTTCCGGCGCCGTTCGGCCCGATAAAGCCGAAAAGCTCTCCGCCCTCCACATGAAGGGTCAGATCATCCACCGCTTTCTTATTCCCCTTCGTATAGGTCTTCGTCACCCTGTCCAACTGAATCATTGCTTCCTGTCTCCTTTTCAGCTTCTGAGGATTTCCGCGGATTGTTTTCTCCGGATAACGGGGTCATCATAGCACAGATGACCGTACAAATAAAGTATTTTCACAGAAGAATAGCACCGCCTATTTTGCGGTGCTGTTCTTCCGGTTTCCGTATGCTCCGGAGAATCCTCCCTGTCTTCCGGCAGCGTGCCTTCTCCGGGTTCCTTTTATTCCCGGGGCTCATCCCCGTTTTCCGGCGGCGTATCTTCTCCGGATTCCTTCTCCGCGCCGGCGGCTTCCTCCATCCCGGACGCTTCCCCGGTCTCCGTCCGGATCTCTTCCTCCGGGCGGTTTTCTTCCGTCGGGTTTCCTTCCGTCGGGTTTCCTTCCGTCGGGTTTTCCTCCGTCGGGCTTTCTTCCTCTTCCTTTTCTGCCCGGCAGACGCCCACGACGGTGCTGCCTTCGCTCAGCCGCATGATGCGCACGCCCTGCGTGGCCCGCCCGCACAGGCGGATATCGGAGGCCCGGCTGCGGATGATGGTTCCGTCGTCCGTGATCAGGAGGATATCCTCGTCCTCATGGACAAACATCATGGCCGCCAGATCGCCGGTTTTCTCCGTCAGATTCATGGCCTTGATTCCCAGGCCGCCCCGGCCCTGCTCCCGGTATTCCTCCGGATCCGTCCGCTTTCCGTAACCCAGGGTGGTCACCGCGAGCACCGTGGTGTCCGGCTCCACTGCCGCGATATCGATGACCTCGTCATCCTCATTGAGCCGCATGCTGCGAACGCCGATGGAGTTCCGGCCCACGTTCCGGACATGGCGCTCATTGAAGCGAATCGCCTTTCCCTTCCGGGTGGACACCAGCATCTCGTCGTCCCCGGTGCTCAGCCGGACGCCGATCAGCTCGTCCCCTTCCCTGAGCGCAATCGCGATCAGTCCGTTCTTCCGCAGATTCCGGAATTCCTCCAGCGCGGTCTTCTTGATCATGGCGTTCCGGGTCGCCATCACCAGATTGTATTCCTGCCCGGTCTCGCGGGGCATGGGCAGCATCGTGCTGACTTTTTCCCCGCCGGCGATCTGCAGCAGGTTGATGATCGCGGTTCCCCGGGCCTGCCGGCCTGCCTCGGGAATCTGGTAGCATTTCAGGCTGTACACCCGGCCGAGATTGGTGAAGAACATGATCTCCTGATGGGTGCTGACCACGAAGAGCTGGGTCGTATAATCCGTGTCTTTCACGTTCATGCCGCTGACGCCCCGGCCTCCGCGGTGCTGCGCCCGGTATACGCTGCTGGGCACCCGCTTGACATAGCCGTCATGGGTCAGGGTGACCACCATATTCTCTTCCTGAATCAGATCCTCCACGTCGATCTCGCCCTCGATCACCGTCAGCTCGCTGCGGCGCCCGTCCGCGAACTTATCCCGGATCGCGGTAATCTCCGTCTTGATCACGTCCATCAGCAGATGCTCGTCCGCCAGAATCGCGGTCAGGCGGGCGATGGTTTTCTCCAGCTCCTGATATTCCTCCATCAGGCGCTCCCGTTCCAGACCGGTCAGGCGGGCCAGGCGCATATCCAGAATCGCCTGGGCCTGCTTGTCCGTAAACGCGAAGCGGCTGATCAGCGCTTCCTTGGCAGTGGCCGTATCCTTGCTGGCGCGGATGATGGCCACGATCTCATCGATATGATCCAGCGCCTTCAGGAGGCCTTCCAGAATATGAGCCCGGGCGTTGGCCTTGTCCAGCTCGTACCGGGTCCTCCGGGTCACAACCTCCTTCTGATGCTCCAGATAATAATAGATCATCTCCCGCAGGTTCAGCACCCTCGGCTTGCCGTCCACCAGGGCCAGCATATTGGCGCCGAAGTTCTCCTGCAGGCTGGTATGCTTATACAGATAGTTCAGCACCACCTGGGGATAGACGTCCTTCTTCAGCTCGATGACGATGCGCATGCCGTTCCGGTCGCTCTCGTCGCGGACGTCGCTGATGCCTTCCAGCTGCTTGTCCCGCACCAGGTCGGCAATCTTCTCCACCAGCTTGGCCTTGTTCACCATATAGGGGATTTCCGTCACCACAATCCGGCTGCGGTTATTGGGCATTTCCTCGATATTGGACCGGCTGCGCACGGTGATTCTTCCGTGGCCGGTATAATAGGTCTCCCGGATGCCCGCGCGGCCCAGGATCAGCCCCCCGGTGGGGAAATCCGGCCCCTTGATATGCTGCATCAGATCCTCGATGGAGCAGTCCGGATTGTCAATCATGCAGACAACGCCGTTGATCACTTCCGCCAGATTGTGCGGCGGAATATTGGTCGCCATGCCGACGGCGATGCCGTTGGAGCCGTTGACCAGCAGATTCGGGAAGCGGGAGGGAAGCACGGCCGGCTGCTGCAGGGTTTCATCGAAGTTCGGATAGAAATCCACCGTATCCTTTTCGATCCCTTCCAGCATGTGCAGGGTCAGCTTCTGCATCCGGGCTTCCGTATACCGCATGGCCGCTGCGCCGTCTCCGTCCACGCTGCCGTAGTTGCCCTGGCCTTCCACCAGCGGATAGCGGATGTTGAAGGGCTGCGCCAGGCGAACCATGGCGTCATACACAGAGCTGTCCCCGTGGGGATGATATTTACCCAGCACATCGCCCACCAGGCGGGCGCTCTTTCGGAAGGGCTTATCCGGCGTCATGCCCAGCTCGTTCATGTCGTACAGAATCCGGCGATGCACCGGCTTCAGCCCGTCCCGCACGTCCGGCAGAGCCCGGTCAATGATAACCGCCATTGCGTAGGAGATAAAGCTTCTCTTCATCTCCTGTTCCAGATTCACCGGGATCAGTTTATCCTGAATCATAATCTACCTCTTACACGTCCAGATCCTTCACCAGATCGCTGTTCTCCTGAATAAATGTCTTCCGGGGCTCCACATCGTCGCCCATCAGCAGCGTAAACAGCCGGTCCGCCTCCATGGCGTCGTTGGGGGTGATCCGCATCATGCTCCGGGTTTCCGGATTCATCGTCGTCATCCACAGCTGTTCGCTGGACATCTCGCCCAGACCTTTGTACCGCTGGATCTCCGGCTTCGGCTCCCGGCCGATCTCGTCCAGCAGGCGCTGAAGCTCGTCGTCGTCATACACGTATTTTTCCATTTTCCCCTTGGTCACCTTGTACAGGGGCGGCATGGCGGCGTAGACATAGCCCTTTTCCACCAGGGGGCGCATAAACCGGTAGAAGAACGTCAGCAGCAGGATCCGGATGTGCGCGCCGTCCACGTCCGCATCGGTCATGCAGACGATCCGGTGATACCGCAGCTTGCTCTCATCAAACTGATCGCCGAATCCGCAGCCGAAGGCCGTAATCATCGCCCGGATTTCCGCGTTATCCAGCGCCCGGTCCAGCCGGACCTTCTCCACATTCAGGATCTTGCCCCGCAGCGGCAGAATCGCCTGGAAATGCCGGTCCCGGCCTTCCTTGGCGCTGCCGCCGGCGGAATCTCCCTCCACCATGAAAATCTCGCACTTGCTGGGATCCCGCTCCGAGCAGTCCGCCAGTTTCCCCGGCATGCTTCCGCTCTCCAGCACCGTCTTGCGCCGGACGGTTTCCCTGGCCTTCCGGGCCGCCTCCCGGGCCCGCTGCGCATCCACGCACCGGTTCACGATCGCCCTGGCCACCGAGGGATTCTCCTCCAGATAGGTGGTCAGCTCTTCCGTCACCAGGCTGTCCACCACGCCCCGGACCTGGCCGGAGCCCAGCTTGCTCTTGGTCTGGCTTTCAAACTGAGGATCCTCCATCTTGATGGAGATGATCGCCGTCAGGCTTTCCCGGACATCCTCGCCCTTCAGATTGGGCTCGCTGTCCTTCAGGATCTTATAGCGGCGGCCGTAATCGTTGATCGCCCGGGTCAGCGCGGTGTTGAAGCCCACCAGATGCGTACCGCCGTCCGGTGTGGCGATATTATTCGCGAAGGAATATACATTCTCCGCGTAGCTGTCGTTGTACTGCATGGCCATCTCCACCAGGATGCCGTCCTTCATCCCTTCGGTGTAGATCGGATCGGGGAACAGGGTCTGCTTATGCTGATTCAGGAAAAGCACAAACTCCTTCAGGCCGCCCTCAAAGCAGAAATCATGCTCCTTCGGCTGCTCTCCCCGCTCGTCCCGGAAAATGATCCGGATTCCCTTGTTCAGGAAGGCCATTTCCCGCATGCGGTTTCTCAGGGTTTCATACTCGAAGTCCCCGGTTTCAAAAATGCCTTCCGGATTGTTCTCTGACTTCACATCCGGCCAGAACTGAATGGTGGTGCCGGTACGATCCGTCTCCCCGATCACCTTCAGGTCGTACAGATATTTCCCCCGGCTGTATTCCTGCCGGTAGATCTTCCCGTTCTGATACACCGTCACGGTGAAATGCTCGCTCAGGGCGTTCACAACGCTGGCGCCGACCCCGTGGAGCCCGCCGGAAACCTTGTATCCCCCGCCGCCGAACTTCCCGCCGGCATGCAGCACCGTCAGGCACACCTCAACCGCGGGCCGCTGCATCTTTGGATGCAGGCCCACCGGAAAGCCGCGCCCGTCATCCTGAACCGTAACGCTTCCGTCCGGATTCAGCGTGACGTTGATCTGCCTGCAATATCCGGCCAGCGCCTCGTCCACCGAATTGTCCACAATTTCATAAACCAGGTGATGCAGCCCGCGGGCATCGGTGGACCCGATATACATGCCGGGCCGCTTCCGCACCGCTTCAAGACCTTCCAGCACCTGAATCTGATCTTCTCCGTAATCCGACGTTACCGCGGTTACCTGTTGCTCCAGATTCTGTTCCATTTCTTCAGCCATTTCACACCTCATCCGTCTGTCGGATCCGGGCTGTTTCGGGCCATATCTTCAATCCCGGAACCCCTTGAAAAATCTAACACCCAAACCAATTTATTATACCACTTAATGTCATTTTTGGAAAGGTTTTTCTTGCCTTTCCGCCCTGTTTCCGCCGTCTCTCCGGGCCCCTTCCGCGGCTTCATTTTTCTCCCCGGATATAGGGTAGAGGGAGGGCGTTAACCCTCGCCCCTCTCATTGCACCGTACGTACCGGTCAGGTATACGGCGCTACATCGTAACATGGTTTCAAGCATTTTTCAGGTAGTAAGCTAGAGGATCGATCAGTCCCGGTCGGTTCTCTTTCTTATTGGGCAAGGCAAGCACCACAGGTGTTAACAGAAAGTTGACAATGGGCAGGTTCGCTC
>JAGCBO010000202.1 GCA_017652125.1 Clostridia bacterium
GCCAGCTGTCCGGCGGTCAGCAGCAGCGGGTGGCCATTGCGCGGGCGATGATCGGGAACCCCAGCATTCTGCTGGCGGATGAACCGACCGGTACCCTGGATCAGAAAACCGGCTCGCAGATTATGGAGCTGTTCCGGGAGCTGAATCAGGAGAACCGGACGGTGGTCATGATCACCCACGATCTGAATATCGCCCGCCATGCGCGCCGGGTGGTGCATATTATCGACGGGGAGATTACGGAAGGAGGCCTGCAGGATGCGTAAGAAAATCCGCTCCGTCCTCGTGATGTGGGGCGAGAGCATCCGGATGGCGCTGGACAATATCCGGGGCAACAAGGTGCGCTCCTTCCTGACACTGCTGGGAATCATGATCGGCGTGATGGCGGTCATTACGCTGATCACCACCGTCAGCGGGGTCAGCGGCAGTATTTCCTCCAGCTTCTCCAGCCTGGGGGTCGGCACCCTGACGGTGTCGGTGACCGGCAGCGATCTGAAGACGGGCATGACCCCGGAGGATCTGAGCCGGATTTCCGCGCTGGAAACGGTGGACGGCGTCGTGCCGAACGTCTCCCTGATGGGACGGGTCAGCTACGGACGGAACGTGCAGACCACCTTTACGGTCGCTGGACGGAACGCTTATTATTTCCAGGTCAATGAAGACCTGATTGCCCAGGGCCGGAGCCTGAATTTCGTGGATGACGACAACCGCAGCTACGTCTGCGTGATCAGCCAGGCCGTGGTGGATGAATTCTTCCTGGGCGTGAATCCGATCGGGGAAACCCTCTATGTGGCAGGCCTGCCCTTCACCATCGTCGGGCGTTTCAAGGAGGACAGCGGGGGAGGAATCGCGTCCATCTTCAGCGGATCCCCGGATGTGATCATGCCGTATACCACGGGGCTGAAGGTGAATAACAGCAACGAGGTGACCAGCTTTACCGTCTATCTGAAGGAGGGGGCGGAGTCCTCGGCCGCGCAGGCCCAGATCGAGGAAACCATGGATGTGATCTTCGATTTCGAGGAGGACTGCTATACCGTCGCCTCGATGGAAACCATTGAGGAACGAATGGAAACCATGACCACCATGATGTCCAGCCTGCTGGCCGGCATCGCAAGCATCGCGCTGCTGGTGGGCGGCATCGGGATCATGAACATGATGCTGACCACGGTGACGGAGCGCACCATGGAGATCGGCCTGAAAAAGGCGCTCGGCGCCATTCCCTGGCAGATTCAGAGCCAGTTCCTGCTGGAGAGCTTCATGCTTTCCCTCTTCGGCGGTCTCTGCGGGGCGGCCATGGGGCTGATTCTCAGCTATATTCTGTGCCAGGTGCTGGGAACCTCCTTCGTCTTCAACGGGGGAGCCGTGCTGCTGGGCGTCGGATTCTCGGCCGCGGTGGGCATTATCTTCGGATGGGCGCCGGCCCGGAAAGCCAGCCGCCTGAATCCGATTGACGCGCTGCGGGCGATCTGACAGGGTCAGAAGGAAACCAGGAAAAAACAGGGGAAACGGACGGGGAACAACAAACGACAGGCGGCCGGAGAGGCGCAAAGAAAGGAAGGGGAAGATCATGAAGAATCGGGGAATGAAGAAAATGCTGGCGCTGCTTTCAGCGCTGTTCCTGCTGACCGGAGCCGCGGCGGCGGATACGCTGAACGCCAGCGGCACGGTGGAGCCGGGGGAGACGGTGACGATCTTCGCGCCGATCGGCGGAAAGGTGGGCAGCGTCAGGGTTGAAAAGGGAATGAAGGTGGAAGCCGGGGAAATCCTGGCGGAAATGAAAACCGAAAAGGTCTATGCCCCGGCGGACGGAAAGGTGACGGGAATCTTTGTTCAGCCCGGGGACGACGCGGAGGAAGCGGTGAACAGCTACGGTGCGGTGATGTATCTGGAAGGCACCACCCTCTACACGGTCAGCGCTTCGACCGGCAAGGCCTACAGCTCTGTTGAAACCACCCTGATCCACGTGGGAGAGACCGTTTATCTGCAGTGCCGCAAGGCCAAGACCCGCACCGGCGTAGGCGTGATTACCGCGGTGGACGGAAGCAATTATACGGTGCAGGTCACGGAGGGAAGCTTTATCGTCGGGGACAGCGTGTATATCTATCGGGACGGAGCCTATGCGACGGAGACCCGGATCGGCGGCGGCAGCGTCAGCCGGGTCAGCCCGGTAGCGGTCAGCGCCACCGGCGCGGTGGTTTCCGTGGCGGTTCAGGATGGGGATCAGGTCCGGAAGGGGGATCTCCTGATGGAAACCCTGGAGGGAAGATGGGACGCGTATGAGATGACCGGAACCCGGATCCAGGCGGAAACGGCCGGCGTGGTGGCGGAGGTTTCCGTGGCGCAGGGGGATACCGTTTCCAAGGGCGGCGCGATGATCAAAATCTATCCCATCAGCGGGATGCGGGTGGAAGCGATCATCGCCGCGGATGATCTGAAGGAGCTGCAGATCGGGGATACGGTGCAGCTGGAGCTGGCCGCGGATGAGAGCCGGCAGTATACCGGAACGATCTCCCGGATTTCCGCTCTGGCGGAGGAAGGAACGGAGGAAATCAGCTACCGGGTCTATATTGACTTCACGCCGGATGAGTATATCAGCTTCGGCATGAGCATGGAGATTACCGCCGAATCGGAGCAGGGAGAAAAGACGGAAGCGGCCGTGGAAGCGGACGATGAGGAGAAAACTGAGAAAGCGGAACAGAAGGAGAACGCGGGGGGAAAGAACCGGCAGAGGCCGGCTGACCGCGAAACCGCAAACGAAGAGTAAAAAAACAGAAAAAATACAGAGGCTTCCGGCACGGATCCCGGGGAATCTTGCCGGAAGCCTTTTTTTGCGTCCGGATTGTCAGAACAGTGTCAGCAGCCTATTGTAAAATATAGAGAAAGGTGTATGATACTCTGTGACCGGACGGGAGAAGGTTCTATGATCGCGCTATGTGTGGATGACGAAAAGCTGCAGCTGGACGCGCTGAAGAGGGCTGTGGAAAAATCGCCGGATATCCGGACGGTTTATGCCTTTGACGATGGGGCGGAGGCGCTGGCCTGGTGCAGGGAGCATCGGGTGGATATCGCGTTCCTCGATATCGAACTGCATGAGATCAACGGGCTGGATCTGGCCCGGGAGCTGATCGCCCTGTGGCCCAGACTGGCGGTGGTGTTCTGCACGGGGTATGAGCGCTATGCCCTTCCGGCGCTGCGCATGCATCAGGATGTAAGCTATCTGCTCAAGCCTTTCCGCGCCTCCCAGGTGCAGGCGGAGATTGATTATTTCAAGTACCGGGTGGAACGCCGGAAGAAGCTTCGGGCGGTGACCTTCGGATCCTTTGAGGTTTACGCGGATACAACCCCTCTGCTTTTTCGCCGGACCAAGACGAAGGAGCTGCTGGCCTATATGATCGACCGGCGGGGAGCGGAAACCAGCGTCAACATGCTCTGCGCCGTGCTCTGGCCGGATGAGACGGATGACGAACGGAAGCGGGATTATCTGTATCATCTGTTCAGCGACCTGAAAAAGACGCTGAAGGATGCCGGCTTCCCGGATGCGGTGCTCAGCCGCGGACGGGGCTATGCTGTGGATACGCAGAAAATCGACTGCGATTACTACCGCCTCCTGGACGGCGATCCCCGGGCCCGGCGGAGCTTTGTCGGAGAATACATGGATCAATACAGCTGGAGCGAGCCCACCTGTGCCTGGCTGACCGAGCGGTATGTCAGCAGGCGCTGAGGATCCGCTCACGGAACACAGAGGATGAGAAGATATGCCTGAAGGCGGAAAGCGCTTCCTGACAGGGTTCAGCAAGCGGATACACTTCCTGAGCCTCGCGCTGGAGCTGGCTGCGTTTATCACCCTTTTTCTGATCAGTCTGATGCACTATAACGATCCGGCAAAACCGGAGCGGGTCAATATCGCGCTGAACTGCTTTGGTATCTTTTTGCTGAGCCTGATTGATCTGAGCATCCTGCGGAGCGGAAAGAGGGAAAAATTCAACAATGAATACCGCAGCCTGGTTTTTTGCTGCGCGATGTATCTGTTCTGCGACAGCTTTTTCTGGCATGTTCATGGCCTGCGGGATCAGCGGCCGGCGGTGATTCTGACCGGGATGGGGTATGAGCTTCTGCAGCCGGTGATGACGGTGATCTTCTGGAAACTGCTCAAGAGCTGGATTCATGAATATACCGCGAGGGAGCGGAAACTGGACCGGATCATGCAGACGTTTTCGATGCTGTATGTGCTGATCATTCTGGCCGGCACCCTCACCGGGTGGCTGTTTACGGTGGATCCGGAAACCGGTCTGTACCGCCGGGGCCCGGGGCACTGGATTACGATGATCTATCCGACGGTGATGGTCACGCTGGTTCTGATCCGGATTCTGTATAACCGGGAAAATGCCAGGACAAAGATGATGCTGCTGGTCTATCCGCTGGTTCCCTTTCTCTGCCTGCTCATTCAGCGTCTGGCGGGGGACTGGGGCCCCTCTCTGCTGCCGCTTTCGATGTGCAGCGCGGTGATTTTTCATTATACGAACGTCTATGTCCGGGTGCAGCAGGTGACCGCCCAGCGGGAACAGGCGCTGGCGGAGAGCAAGCTGCGCTCGCTGCAGGCCCAGATTAATCCGCATTTTATCTATAATACGCTCGGCTCCGTGGCCAGCCTGTGCGATTCCGATCCGTCCGCCGCGCAGGAAATGGTCTATCAGCTGAGCGATTATCTGCACGATAATTTTTCCGATCTCGGCAAGCCGAATCTGACGGCCTTCGAAGAGGAACTGAATCACCTGAAGCATTATATTTCCATCGAAGAAAAGAGGTTCCCCAATATCCGGATGGAATATGATCTGAAGGCGATGAACTTTCAGCTGCCGAGGATGACCCTGCAGCCCCTGGTGGAAAACGCCGTGAAGCATGGCATCTGCAAGCGGCGGAAAAGCGCCGGAACCATCCGGGTCGCTTCGGATTTCACGGGGGATGCCTATGAAATCCGGATCGAGGATAACGGCGTGGGCTTCGATACGCTGCCGGAAGGGCCGGATCATATCGGAATTGTCAATGTCCGGACCCGGCTGGAGCTCCTGTGCAGCGGAACCCTGACCGTGACAGGGAAAAAGGACGAAGGCTGCACCGTGATCATCCGGATTCCGGCGGATCAGACCGGAGCGGAATCCTGATCCGGAGACCCGAAACGATTCTTGTCAGCCCTCTCCGGCGATGATATAATTTTTTCCGGGATGCCGGGCGGAAGAGAGCGAACGGAGGAATCAGAATGACAATCGATCAGCTGAAGAGCTTTGGAGCCAATACGGAGGAAGGGCTGGGCCGCTGCCTGGGCCGGGAGGATTTCTATCTGCGCATGGTCCGGGCGGGGGTGACGGACGCCCATTTTGAAGCGCTGGAAAAGCATCTGGCGGAACATGATCTGAAGGGGGCCTTTGAGGATGCCCACGCGCTGAAGGGCGTCATGGCGACCCTGGCGCTGACGCCGATTGCGCAGCCGGTGAGCGAGATGACGGAGCATCTGCGGGCCGGCGAGGAGATGGACTATGCTCCGCTGCTGAAAACCGTGCTGACCAAACGGGCGGAACTCGCCGCCCTGCTGTGATACGGGCGCCAAAGAGAAGAGACCGGGGGAAGGATCCTCCCGGCCTCTTTTTTCTGTATCTCCGTATCGCTGGATCTGTTGAAGGTTTGCTTAATGCCGGATTAATGATTTGTAGGCAATCAGATCTCCCGAGGTTACCAGGAGCTCCAGCGGCTGCTGATCCCGGATCAGGGACAGGGTCATATCCGTCCCGTCCGTCAGGGCCGCCTTGGCTTTTTCCATGGCGCAGGGATCATCCACAATCGGGATGCCGTTGACCGCCCAGAGCAGATCCCCGGCGTGAATATCCCTTCCGGCC
Organism: Clostridia bacterium; assembly: GCA_017652125.1. GTDB lineage: Bacteria > Bacillota > Clostridia > Christensenellales > Aristaeellaceae > Aristaeella. Next base: position 5,889 of record JAGCBO010000202.1, read on the forward strand.
AGAATGCCGCCATGGGTGCCGGTCACCAGATATCCGGGCTTGCTGACCCCGCGGGCTTCCGTCATTTCCGGATAGATCCGTTCGATGCTCACGCCCAGGCTGAAGCTGTAGCTTTTGCGGAAAACGGAGGCCTCCGGATAATCGTACCGGAAGGAAGAGGGCGGAGTTACCGGGTACCCGTCCCGGGAGGAGAACCAGCAAAGCTGGGATTCGGGAATCCGGAAGGTCTTCCCGTCCAGCGTGGTATATTGCTGCAGGGCCATTTCCAGGGTGCTGGAGAAGGCGGACTGATATCCGTTTTCAATCCGGATGTCCCGGACATCCCCCGGGAGCAGAATCGAGGTGATGGGGGCGTTAAACAGCGCCACGTTCACGTAGGCCGTTTCGCCGGATTCCGCGTCTTCCGCGGAAAAGGAAACGGGGTTCCCCGCTTCGTCCGTCCCCCGGATCCGGAAGCTGACGGTGGTGATTTCCTCCGTTCCGCAGTGCTTCAGCACAAAGCCGGCATCCTTCCCCGGGGTAATGCTGACGATCTCGACAGGAAGGGTATGGAGCGAATCCTCCGCAAAAGCCGCGGCGCAGGCACACAGAAGGCAGAAGACGCACAGAGCCTGCAGAAGATGAAACAATGGCTTCTTCATCCGGATTCCCCCCTTTTTTCTCTATTGTACATCATCCGGGGAAAGCCTGCAAGGGGAGAAAGACCTTTCGCCGGAGGGTTCGTTGGGTGTATAATCAACCGGAAACGGGAAACCGGATCCCCGGAAGAAGGACGGGGTTCCCGCGTCCCGGATGAAAGAAAGGAGGGATCAGTCTGTGCAGAAAAAATGGTACCGGCTCGATACCGCAGCGCTGATCTTTCCGGCAATCGCCAGCCGAAACTGGAGCAATGTGTTCCGGTTTTCCGCCACGCTTCGGGAGACGGTGGATCTGCGGACGCTGCAGCAGGCCGCGGAGGATCTGCGTCCCCGGTTTCCGACCTTTTATGTCACGCTCAGAAAAGGCTTTTTCTGGTATTATCTGGAGGAAATGAAACCCGGGGAAAGCTGCGAACGGATTCTCCGACAGGAATATGCCTATCCGCTGACCTTTATGAGCCGCGCGGAGCGAAAGAAAAGCTGCCTTCGGATTATCGCCTGGCGGAACCGGATCGCGGTGGAGCTTTTTCATTCGGTCACGGACGGAAGCGGAGCCCGGATTTTTCTTTGCAATCTGGTCGCACGGTATCTGGAAATCCGGCATGATCTCCGCATCCCCCCGAACGGGATCATCCGGAGCCTGGCGGACCCTCCCCAGAAGGAAGAGACGGAGGACAGCTTCCTGAAGAATGCCGCCGCGGCGGGCGCCGGACGGCGGGAGGAGCGGTCCTTTCACCTGCGGGGACGCCGCACCCCGGACGGATTTAAGAATCTGACCACGGGCATCGCGGAAACCGGGGAGCTGCTGGAAGCCGCGCATCGCTTCGGCGTTTCGGTCACCGTGTTTCTGGCGGCCGTGATGACGGAGAGCCTGATCACGGTGCAGGCCATGAACCGGCCCTTCCGGCGCCGGCGGCCGGTGAAAATCACCGTTCCGGTGAATCTGCGGCGCCTGTTTCCCAGCGGAACGCTGCGCAATTTTGCGCTGGCGCTCAACGTCGGCGTGGATCCCCGGTTCGGGGAATACACCCTGGAGGAGCTGTGCCGGAGCCTGGATCATCAGCTGAAGGCCGGCGCGACCCGGCAGAATATGGCCGGGATGATCGCGGCCAACGTGATTCCGCAGAAAAATCCGGTTCTGCGGGTTGCCCCGGTAGGGCTGAAAAACCTGGTGATGTCGCTGATCTACCGCCAGAGCGGGGAAACCGGGGGCAGCATCAATATCTCCAATCTGGGGGAAACCGCGCTGCCGGAGGAAATGGCGCCCCATGTGGAACGGCTGGACTTTATTATTGGTCCTCAGCGGAGTTATCCGAATAACTGTTCGGTGGTCAGCTATGGCGGGAAAACCTGCATCAGCATGATCCGGAACATCCGGGAATCCGACCTGGAGCAGCAGTTCTTTTCCAGCCTGGTGCGACTGGGGATCCGGGTGGCCGTGGAAAGCAACCGGTAAACAGGCGGCCGGCGGAACAGGCGGCCGATAGAACCGCAGCCGGTTCGTGGCGGCTGAAAAAAACATGGAATCAGGCAATCAGTCAGACCGGCGGCCGGAAGGCCGCGAGGGACGGAAAGAGGGAAATATGTACTGTGTCAAATGCGGCGTCAGTCTGCGGGAGGGCGTGAACAGCTGCCCCCTCTGCGGGACGCCTGTGTGGAATCCGGATCAGATCGCGGAGGAAAAGGATTATCCGGTGGTTTTGCCGCGCGAACATGAGGAATCCGGCAAACCCGCGGCCATCGCGCTGACGGTGCTGTGCGTTCTGGGAGCGCTGATCGTCTTCATCGCCTGCCTGAAACGCTATGGGGAGCTGCGCTGGGGAGGCTATGTCCTGACCGGGATCGCGCTGGGATATATCCTGTTCGTACTCCCGCGGTGGTTCAGGAATCCGCCGGCGGAGGTGTTTGTGCCGGTGGATCACGTGGCGATCGCGCTTTTTCTGCTCTATACCTGCCTGAAATCCGGCGGCCGGTGGTTTTTATCCTTTGCCTTTCCGGTGACGGGAATCAGCTGTCTGATGATGACCGCCCTGGTCAGCCTGCTGAAATATGTCCGGGGAGGCAAGCTGATCATTCTCGGCGGCTTCATGATCCTGCTGGGCGGCTTCACGATCCTGATCGAGTTTTTTGAATCCATCACCTTCGGAACCCGGATGTTCCAATGGAGTCTGTATACCGTGGCGGTCTGCGGGATCTGCGGGGTGTTTCTGCTCGTGTCCGGACTGATCCCCGCCATGCATCAGCATATCAAAAAGCGCTTTTTCTATTAAGGCGGCGGAGATCGATATGAAAAAACATCCTTTTCTGATCGAAAAGCGAAAGATTCCGGCGGGGGATCATACCGTCGGCATCCTGATTCTGCGCCCGCTGAAACGCTCCGCCGGACCGGCCCCCGGCGTGCTGTGGGTTCACGGCGGAGGATATCAGTCGGGATCCGCGAAGGAGGTCTTCGCGACGCGCGCCCTGTCCCTGGTCACGAAATTCGGCGCGGTGCTGGTGGCTCCCGATTACCGGCTTTCCCGGAAGCATCCGTATCCCGCCGGCCTGCAGGACTGCTATGCCGCCCTGCTGTATCTGAAGGAGCATGCCGCGGAGTTCGGGGCGCGGCCGGACCAGATCATGGTCGGCGGAGAAAGCGCCGGCGGGGGCATGACCGCCGCCCTCTGTATGCTGGCGCATGACCGGGGGAAGTGAGCATCGCCTTCCAGATGCCGCTTTA
>JAGCBO010000203.1 GCA_017652125.1 Clostridia bacterium
GGATTTGCGGTGCTTCCGGCCGTGACAGGTGTAATAAAAGCGGCGGGCGCCGGACTTGCTGGTGCCGGAATCGCCGATCATGGATTCACCGCAGTGACCGCAGAAGGCTTTTCCGGTCAGCAGATAATCAACAGCGCCGGTTTCCAGATGGCGGGAGGTTTTTCCCTTCATGCGCTGCGCCTCCTCAAAAACAGATTTTTCGATGATCGCCGGCATTCCGTCCGGAACGCGGGTATCTCCCCAGATATAGACACCGGTATAACGTTCGTTTGAAATGATCCGGACGACGGTCTGGGCGGAAAAAGGTTTCCGGCGGGGTGTGCGGACGCCCTGGTCGTTCAGGATCAGGGCGATCCGGGCGGCGGAATATCCGGAGACATACAGATCGAAGATGTTCCGGACAACGGCGGCCTCCTCCGGGTGGATGGCGTAACGGCCGTCAGATCCGCGCTGATAACCCAGGACCAGCGTCCCGTTATACAGGCAGCGGCGGGCGTTGTCGTTCATTCCGCGCTGAATGTTTTCGGAAAGGTTCCGGGAATACCATTCCGCGGTTGCCTCCAGCATTCCTTCCAGAAGCACGCCGGCGGAACCCTCCGGGATCGGCTCCATCGCGTAGAGCACCTTGACGCCGAAACGGCGGAGGCGTCCTTTAAACAGGGCGGATTCCTCCCGGTTCCGTCCGAAACGGTCCACCTTCCAGCAAATGAGCGTATCAAAAGATCCGGATTCCGCGGCCTTCATCATGGACTGGAAAGCAGTCCGGGCGGAGGAATTCTTAAAGCCGGATTTAGCGTGATCCGCGTATTCATGCACGATGGTAAAACCTTCCCGCTTCGCGAAGGCGCGGATATCCTGCAGCTGCTGCTCTATTGATACGTCACGCTGACCGGCGGAGGAATAACGCGCATAAGCAACCGCGGTACGCGGGGCGCAGGCGGGGGTAGAATTCTTTTTCATGCAATCCTCGCATCAGTGATACAGGCCATCAAAAAATTCATAAACCTGCATGGTTTCCATATCAACGATGGAACCAAGAGAGGAAATCTTAAACGTGATGCTGGTATTATTTCCTATTTTCGCATGAACGCTTCCGTCAGCAGTATAACCCCAAGTTCCAACAAAGGAACGACCAAGGCCGGGGCCGTCTGTATCAAAACTCTGCACAAGATAATAACAGGTATAATCCTCCGCAAAATAAATCATATACATGACAGGAGAATTATCCTTTCTGATTTCGATATGAGCATATCCGCCAAAATAGTCGATTTCTCTATCAAGAGCAAGGGAAGAAACAGGAACGACCAGGGCGAGGATAAGAATCAAAGCAATCGTTTTTTTCATTTTTGACGCCTCCTTTTGATAATAAATACAATCAGACAGAAAAGAAGACCAATGGCTCCACCAATAACATACAAAGACATTTTCGTAAACATAACGGCCGCAATCACGGCAAGGATCAAAAAAATGAGCAGAAACATCACAAGCCTCCTATTCTCCACAATATCCGACGATGATCCCGTCGATCATAACGCTTTGGTAATTAGACCAGCGCATGAACGGATCCGGATCGGCATCAGTCAGCTGGACGTCATGAGGATGGAAACACAGATCCGTCCGGCCGATGAAGTGACAGAACCGGGTGCGCTGATCGGAAATAAACGCTTTCAGGTCGTCAATGCTGTCAAAATATACGATGCTTTTCATGGACCAAAGAGGAGAGACCATTTTCGGAATGTATCTGATCATTCAACAACCCCCAATTTTTTCATTCTTTTGTATGTTCTGTCAAAGGCTTCAATAACTTGATTGTAATCATCCGATGTCATATATTTCAAAATTTTCCGGAACATATCGGAATCAGGGATTACAATCGGAGTGTCGGAGTTAGATCTTTCAACGTCAAAACCCATCAGCCATTCAATGCTGACGTGATACAATTCGGCTATTTTGATCAGCATCGGTTTTTTCGGAGAACGGAAACCGCTGCGCCACGCGCTGATCGTCTGTTTTGAAACGCCAAGCTCCGCGGCGATGGCGGAATCGTTGCGCGGATCAGCGTCAAATAATTCATTCAGTCGTTCCTGATTCGTTGCTGTTTTCATGATAATGCTCCTTTCAGAAAATCATTATATACAAAAACCGGAGGAAAGTAAACAAAACGTAACATAAAAAGTACACAAAATGTATTGACAACGAAATATGGATGGTGTAATATGTGCGTGTCCACTAAATGTAGACAACAACAGAAGAGGAGGGAAGCAACATGGACGAGATGAACCTGAGAGGCCGGATCGTAAGCATGTACAATACCGTCATCAATTTCAGCAGGGTGATGAAGTGGAGTACGCGCAAGACTTACGATATTGTTAACGGCAAACAGGATCCGACCGGGAAAGAGATCGAAGCGATGTGCAACGCGCTGAACGTGAAGATCCCGGACGAAATGAAAGCGCTGTTTTTCACCTGACCGGGTATTGACGCGCAATTTTTTTATTGACCATGGGTCTACAAAATGTAGACTTGCAGAAAGGAAGCAAAGGAAGCATGGACAACATTCAGATGATCAACATCAACCGGCTGAAACATCACCCGGATAATCCGCGGAAGGACCTGGGAGATCTGACGGAGCTGGCAGAGAGCATCAAAAAGAACGGCGTGATGCAGAACCTGACGGTCGTTTTTGAAAAGATGGGCGAAGTCGATACCGGCCGGTATCTGGTCGTGATCGGCAATCGTCGGATGGAAGCGGCGAAGCTGGCGGGCCTGGAGGAGCTGCCGTGCGTGGTCAGCGACATGGACCACAGGGAACAGGTCGCGACGATGCTGATGGAAAACATGCAGCGGGCGGATCTGACGGTTTACGAACAGGCGCAGGGTTTCCAGATGATGATGGATCTGGGATTCAAGGCCGGGGAGATCGCAGAAAAGACCGGATTCAGCGCGACCACGGTGAACCGCCGGCTGAAGATGGCGGAGCTGGACAAAAAGACATTCGAGAAGGCCTGCGCGAAGCAGATCACGATCGACGACCTGGACAAGCTGGGAAAGATCAAGAGCATCAAACAGCGGAACGCACTGCTGAAGAACTTCGGCGACAGCAACTTTAACTGGGAAGTGAACCGGGCGCTGCAGACACAGAAGGCGCACGAACTGAAGCCGGCGGCGATGGCGCGGATCCGGGAAGCGAAGCTGGAGAAGCTGCCGGACGGGGAGCAGTACAGCGGGAAATACCAGAAGCTATACAACAAGACGCTGAGGATCTACGACTGGGACGGTAAAAGCGACTTTATCCCGAAGGCGGAGGGAAAGCTGTTCTACAACGCGGACGAGACGACCGTGGAGTTCTTCCTGAAAGAGACGAAGAAAAAGGCGGAACCGGTCCGGAAGACGGAAGAGGAAAAGGAAGAGGAGCGGCAGATTGAGCTGGCCTGGAAGACGGTGGACCGGATCACGGAAGCATCCTACAGCCTGCGGAAGAATTTCGCGGAGGAGATGAAGGTTTCCCCGAAAAACGCGATGGAGATGCTGCAGTGGGCGCTGATCGCGACGCTGTGCGCGGATATTGACTATGAATCCGTGAATCAGGTGCTGCGGAAGGAAAAGATCCTGGAGGGTTACAACACGCAGGACAACCTGGTGAGAGTGCGCGAGTGGATAAAGAAGGAATCACAGAGCAGATGGCCCGCTGTGATCATGATGATCTTTGAGGGAGACAAAGCCGGAAAAAACGGATACGCGGACGGAACCCGAAAAGAGAGACCGAAATACAGGAAAAACAGCAAACTGGACTTTGAATATGAATGGCTGACACAGTTCGGATACCAAATGAGCGACGAAGAGATCCAGATGATGAGCGGGACACATCCGGTATTCCAGACGGAGGTGAAAGTATGACCACGCTGAACGACATGATGGACAGGATCCTGGAGGACATCGAGATCGGGAAGACGAGACCGGAGATCATGGGGAAGGTGGTCCCGATCTATGAACACGATTACAGCGTACTGCCGGAGAAGATCCGGGTGCTGTTCGCGGACGGACGGACGATGGTCTACGACATCCACATGCCACAGCCGGCGCCGGTGATCGTCCAGAACATCAAACTGATCCGGAAGATGAAACAGGGATACGTGAACCAGCCGGCGCGGAGGAGACGGAAATGAAATGCAGAGACTGCGCGGAGGGTAAGCAGATCAGCGGGGACGGGATCCTGTGCATCCAGTACGGGATCATCATCAGCGCGGAACACAACTGCACACTGAAAGGAGGGCGCCTGCGTGAGCGAGATGCAGATCACGGTGAGCCAGGCGAAGGAGAAGCCGAACTATCAGAAAACAGCGGCGGAGCTGCTTAAACGCTGCCGGGCGTTCTATGAGGATCCGGAGAACGAGAAGGCCTTTCAGGAATGGAAGGCGACCAAAGACAGGAAGGGAGCGTAAAAGGACATGGAAAGGAAGCGGTTTTTCGTCATTCTGGTTCTGATGATTGTCGCGACGGCGCTGATCTGGCTGCTGATCGACCAGGGGATCGCGGAGGATCCGCTGGCCACGTGCTGGGCGATGTGCAAGCCGGGGAGCCGGGTGACGGTGAGGATGGAACCGAACAAGCGGAGCATGGAAACCGGATACCTGGAATGCGGAGACAGCTTCCAGACGGACGGCGAGAGCGTGGACGGATGGATCCGGTGTTACGGGGCCGGGGAAGGCGGCTGGGTTTACAGCGGATACGTGGTCACAGAACAGCCGCAGATGGTCATGGAACGGTATATCTGCTGTGCTGTGAAACAGGTGGCCTGTCGGAAGTGGATGGCGGGGCCGCAGATTGAAGGGAAGCCCTGGCTGAAGCACGGCCAGAACGTGACGGTGTTCTGCATGGCGGACGGCTGGGCGGTGACCAGCAGGGGATACATCAAGAGCGAATGGCTGGAGGCTGATCCGGAATGAGCGAGATCAGCGAACTGATTGACAGCCGGACATGCGCGGTATGCGGAAAAGAAATCGAAATACTGTATCCGCACCTGTGGCGGTACAAGCGCGGAAACAAGGTAATGTGCAGCTGGAGCTGTTTAAGAAAATTTGACAACGGAAAGGAAGCGAAGACAAAGATGACGACACTAACGACAGAACAGAAGCGGAAGGCCTGCGAGATGGCGCTGGAGGGGGAGAACCCGCTGCCGTATCTGAAAAAGGCAGGGGCGAGGAACCCGACGACAGCCTGGGACACATGCAGGAAGTGGGCGGAAAAAGAATGGGACGAGGAGTACGTGGATCAGCTGCCGCTGCGGTTCGGACAGCCGAAGAAGGCGGAGTCGGTGATCGAGCAGGGCATCGACAAGATATACGAGGCGGAGAAAAAGGCGCAGGTTGAGCTGGTATATGATCCGTCGATCAAGGAGGAATACCGGCGAGAACAGGCCCAGAAGGAAGCGAACGAGCGGGTGAAGGACGAGAGACTGAGGTACCTGTGGACGACGGCAGCGATCAGAAACGAATACCTGGGTGTGTTCTACTACGACAAAAAGTACAACACGGTGGACTGGAGACACCCGGCCGGTGAAGAGATCAGCCTGCCGCCGGCGGACTGGAACCTGCTGGCGAACGCGCTGCCGGAGATCATGAGGACATTGGGAGTGGATCAACAGGAGATAGAAAAGGAAGTCTAAACAAAACAGAAAGGAAGCGTGAACAATGAAGGAAGCGAAAAAGATGCAGATCACTGATCAGGTCTGCAAACAGATCCAGCTGATGCTGAAGGGCGGCGCGAAACAGACGGAGGTCGGGGCGCTGCTGGGGATCCATGCGTCCACGGTGAGCAAGATCGCGAAGGCGGGTTTCAGCGTGGAGCAATACCTGGAGAACAAGAAGATGGAGAGAGAAAGAGAAAAGCAGGCGATGAAACCGGCGGAGGAACCGCAGCAGGCGGAGGAACAGGTGCCGGGACAGATTGAGATGGACCTGACGCCGGGGAAGCCGGAGATGAGCGACCAGGTAAAAATGATGCGGTTCGTGGCCGGTCAGGTGGACAAGATCATCGGGCAGATGATGGTAAACAACGACGCGCTGCTGATGAAACTGGACAGGCTGAACGATACGCTGAACCAGATCCTCCGCGTGATGAGGAAGGAATGATGGACATCCGGCGGGCGACGTGCATCATCATCCGGAAGGACGGGGAATACCTGGTCGGGACGATCCTGTATTCGACGGACCTGCGGTGGAGCTGGTCGCCGTACGACGCCTGGCGGACGCGGAGGAAGGAAGACGCGGAGCGGGTGGCCGGGAAGGTCGGCGGGGAGATGGTGCTGTTCAATCCGATCGTGAGACAGATGAGGGTGATGGTGTAATGGCAGGAACAAGGAAAAAGAGAGATGAAGCGAGCGACTTTTGGTGCATCAACTGCGGGAAGAAGGGAATCCCAATCATCAGGGAGAGAGGAAGAAGAAGGAAACCGGGACACAGGAAGGCGCTTTACTGCACGACCTGCAGAACGGTAATAAACCACGTTGAGACCAGGAACGAGGAAGAGGCGCAGCAGTTCAGGGAGGAATTCGCTGCGGGGAAGTACGCGGAGGAAGCGGAGAAATCGGTCGCGTATGCGAGGGAACATTTTGAAGAGCGGATCCATCCGAAGGAAGGGCAGAAATGAAAGAGGAAATAAAGGAAACAACAATAGAGATGCCGATCACGGTGCTGTGTAAGGCTTGCAAAGACTGCGAACGGCTTGATATCAGGGTAAAAACCGAAAAGTTATACGCGGTTGACGATTGTGTCGGAATACAACACACGCTGATCTGCACAAATCTGACCGAGTGCAAGATGTACGCGAACCTGGTGAACCAGATCATCACAAAAGATGAGGAAGAATAACGGACAATCCGGATTAAGGCGCACAGTGATCTACGCCATCCGGATCCATGCGCGGCGGGGACGGGCGGATGATCTTATAAAAGGAAAGGAGACGCTCCTGGGACTTTTGAGGACGTGCCATTCCGCCGGCCGGTTCAACTCCGGCCCCGCGACAACGCCGAAAGGCGAAATACAGCCGGCCGGGAGCTGAGATCCCGGAGGAATCCATTTCATCATAAAACTGGCAGCCGGAAA